>NZ_AP025523.1:1594710-1913652 GCF_027923555.1 Vulcanimicrobium alpinum
AACGCGGCGCGGCTGCGGACGCAGCTGGCAACGCTGAAGTACTCGTACGCGCCGCGCACGGGCTTCGGCTACAACGCGCAGATCGCGGCCGAGAAGTCCGTCGTGGACGGTCTCACCCCGGATCTGTATCCGCCCGGGAGCAGCGTCGGCAGCTTCCCGGTCAACAACGTGCAGATCTGCGGCAACGGCGTCGCGGCGCCCGGGATTCCGACGTGCATTCCGTACCTCAAAGGCTACGGCCAACTGACGTACACCTGGCGCGACGACACCTACGCGGGCCTGGGCGTGAACTATCAAGGGAAGAACAACGCGTACTTCCAGCCGCCGTTTGCGCTGCTCGACTTCACGTTCCGCCGTCCGATCACGCGGATGCTGGAACTGCAAGTCGGCGTCGAGAACCTGCTCAACACGAACACGTACAACCAGTACCTCGCCGCGCCGAATCTTGGTACGCCGCTGACCGCGGCGGCCACCGACCTCAACGCGACGAAGCTGCAGCAGACGTCGTTCACGCCGACCCTCGTGTCGGCGCCGCCCCGCGTGGTGCGCCTGCAGGCGCGCTTCCACATGGGACGCTGATCGCCGCGAAGGCGTCCGGACGTCAAGGTCCGGGCGCCTTCGATCAAGTAGCGTGATCCGATGAGCATCAAAGACGAGATCACCGCCGACATGAAGGAGGCGATGAAAGCGCGCGATCAGCTCCGGCTCGACACGCTACGCAGCATCGTCTCGGCGTTCAACTACCGCCGCATCGAAGCCGGCGCCGACCTGTCGGAGGCCGATCAGCTGGCGGTCGTCCAGAAATTGGTCAAGCAGCGCACCGATTCGATCGACCAGTACGCAAAAGCCGGGCGCACCGAGCTCGTCGAGAAGGAGACGCGCGAGCGCGAGATCCTGGTGAAATACCTCCCGGCGCAGAAGTCTGCCGATGAGATCCGCGGCATCGTGCGCGCCGCGCTCGCTGGCCTCCCGGCCGACGGCCGCAACCAGGGCGCCGTCATGAAGCTGGTGATGCCGCAGCTCAAGGGGGTCGCCGATGGAAACGTCGTGCGTCAAGTCGTCGGCGAGGAGCTCGGATCGGCGTAACTCCGCCGCCCGGGCGGCGGTACGCATCACTGTGATCGTTCGCCGTCTCGCCGTGCTGATGTGCCTGGTCGCCGGGAGCGTCGCGGCGTGGCTCCCGGCGCGCGCCGCCTCCGACGGCGATATCGTGGTCGTCCCGATTCAGGGAACGATCGACGAAGGGATGGCGCATCTGGTCCAGCGGGCCGTCGCCGACGCAAGCGCCTCGCACGCGCGCGCGATCCTGCTCGACGTCAACACCTTCGGCGGATTGGTCTCGGCGGGGACGGAGATCAAGGACGCGCTCGTCAACAGCCCGGTCCCGGTCGACGCGTACGTCGTGCGGGCGTGGTCGGCCGGCGCGCTCGTCACGCTCTCGGCGTCGCGGATCGTCATGGCCCCCGGCTCGTCGATCGGCGCCGCCGAACCGATCCCGAAGACCGACAAGACCGTCTCCGCGCTGCGCTCGGAGTTCGAATCGACGGCGCGCACCCACCACCGCGATGACCGCCTGGCGGCGGCGATGGTTGACGCGCACGTCGACACCCCGGCCGCCTACAAGAAGACCTCGGGCGCGGTGCTCACGCTGACCGCCGATCAGGCGCGCGAAGCCGGGATCGCCGAGGGGACCGTAGCAACGTTCGATGCGGCGCTCGAGCGGTTCGGGCTGGGCGGCACGCATCGCGTCGACGCGCAGTACACTGCCGCCGAGCAAATCGCGCGGTTCGCGACCAATCCGGAGGTGAGCGGGATCCTGCTGGCGATCGGGTTCCTCGGTCTGCTGATCGAACTGCAGACGCTGCACCTCGTCGCCGGCGCGATCGGCGCGGGATCGCTCGCGCTGTTCTTCGGGACGCACATCTACGCCGGCTTTTCGAACGGCTTGGTGATCGCGCTGGCGCTGGTCGGCCTGCTGCTCATCCTGTTCGAACTGCACGTGCTCCCCGGTCACGGGATCGCGGGATCGCTCGGCGCGGTGATGCTGCTGGGAGCGGTGCTCCTCGCGTTCGGCCTGCCGTTCTTCTTCGTTGCACTGCAGGCGGTGGCGGTCGCGATCGTGCTCAGCGCGGTGTCGTTCGTCGTGCTCCAGCGGGTGCTGCCGGAGAACGCGTTCGTGAAGCGGCTGATGTTCGCGGGGACGCAAGGCGCCGACTACGTCGCCAGCGAGGATCATCGCGCGCTGCTGGGACGCGCCGGCGTCGCAGCTTCGTTTCTCCGTCCGGCCGGTGTCGCCACGTTCGGCGATCTGCGGGTCGACGTCCTCACGGAAGGGGATTTCGTTCCGGCGGGGACACCCGTGCGGGTGACCCGCGTCGAAGGAGCGCGCATTTTCGTGCGCCCCGAGACATCCGCATAGAGAGGGATCGGTTCAGGCTATGGGCGCGTTCATTCTGATCGTTGTCACGGTCGCGATCGCGATCGGCATCGTGCTCTTTCTCTACTATTTTCCGCTGGGTCTGTGGATCCGCACGATCGCCGCGGGCGTGCCGCTCTCGATCGGTGCGCTGATCCGGATGCGGATCATCGGCGTCCCGGCCGGGCTGATCGTCGAGAACCTCGTGCGCGCCCGCAAAGCCGGGCTCTCGCTGACCGTCGATCAGCTGCAGTCGCACGTCCTCGCCGGCGGCAACATTCAGAAGTGCACGCTGGCGATGATCGCCGCCCAGCGCGCGCAGATTCCGCTGGAGTGGCAGCGGGCCGCGGCGATCGACCTGGCCGGACGCGACGTCGAAGAAGCGCTGAAGACCTCGGTCAATCCGAAGGTCATCGAGACGCCGCTCTTTCAGGGCGTCGCGCAGAACGGGATCCAGCTCAACGTCAAAGCGCGGATCACCGTCCGCTCCAACCTCGACCGTTACGTCGGCGGAGCCGGTGAGCCCACGATCGTCGCGCGGGTCGGCGAAGGCGTCGTGAGCGCGGTCGGCGCCGCGGCCGATCACAAAGAAGTCCTCGAGTATCCCGACCGCATCTCGAAAGCCGTGCTCTCGAAAGGCCTTGACGCCGGCACCGCGTTCGAGATCGTCTCGATCGACATCGCCGACGTCGACGTCGGGAAGAACATCGGCGCGGAACTCCAAACCTCGCAGGCCGAAGCCGATCGTCGCATCGCGCAGGCAAAGGCCGCCGAACGCCAATACGCCGCGATGGCGGCGGAGCAAGAGCAGAAGGCCGAGACGCAGGCGGCGCGCGCGCGCGTCGTCGAGGCCGAGGCGCAGATCCCGCAGGCGATCGCCGAAGCGTTCCGCGCCGGCCACCTGGGCGTGATGGACTACTACCGGCTCAACAACGTGAAGGCCGACACCGAGATGCGCGGCGCGATCGGGACGAACGTCGGCGGCGACGCGTCGCCGCAGACGCCGCCGCAAACGGGGCCGCAACTCACCTGATGCACGGGACCGGCTGGATCGTCCCCGTTCTGCTCGCGTTCTTCGCGCTCGCGCAGGTCCTCTCGGCCGCGCGCAAAGCCAAGAACCGCGCTGCCGCCGCGGCCGCCGAGCCCGACGCTGCGCCGACCCCGACGCTTCCGGCGTCGGTGCTGCGCGCGCTGTACGCCGGCGCGCCGAACGCCGGCGCCGCGGCGAACGCTCCCGCGGCGGCGCCGTCCGCGCCGGCACAGGCGATCGCCGCGACCCTGACGCGCCCGCAGGTCCGGTTTGAGCCGCGCCGCGCGCCGGCGCCGCCGCGCCCGGCGCCTCCGCCGCAAGGCGCCGCCGTCCCCCCGCTCCTCGCCGCATTCGCGGACCCGGCCCACGCCCGCAACGCCGTCGTCCTCGCCGAGATCCTCGCGCCGCCGGTCGCCCTGCGGTGACAACTTCGGTCGCGGCGGATGCGTTCTAGAGAGCGTAGATGCCGTCGATCACCAGCGAGGCGACCTTCGACCTCGGCGGGCTTACCGATCCCCTCAAGTTCTGCGGACACCGCGACCAAAATCTCAACGCACTCGAAGCGCTCATCCCGGTGGTGCTGCGGCTCGACGGCGACCGCGTCCACGTCAGCGGCGATCGCTCCGCCGTCCAGCACGCGCAAGACGTCCTTGGTTCGATGCTCAGCGCGGCGCGCCGCGGAACGCAGGTGACGCCCGACGACGTCGCGCTCGCCGTGCGCGGCGCGCACGCCGGCACCAACGACGGCGGGAACGGCATCCCGCAGACCCTCGCAACGTCGGCGCGTGGGCGCGAGATCCGTCCGAAGACGGCCGGCCAGCGAGCGCTCGTCGCTGCGGTTGACGCGAACACGCTGACCTTCGCGATCGGTTCCGCCGGGACGGGGAAGACGTTTCTGGCGATCGTGATGGCCGTGCGCGCGCTCAAGCGGCGCGAGATCGCGCGCATCGTCCTCTCGCGCCCGGCCGTCGAGGCCGGTGAGAAGCTCGGCTTTCTGCCGGGCGATCTGCGCGAGAAAGTCGATCCCTATCTGCGCCCGCTCTACGACGCGCTCGCCGAGATGCTCGAAGACGGAACGACGCAGAAGTATCTCGAGCGCGGAACGATCGAAGTGGCGCCGCTCGCATACATGCGCGGGCGCACGCTCTCCGATGCGTTCGTGATTCTCGACGAAGCGCAGAATACGTCGCCCGAGCAGTTGAAGATGTTCTTGACCCGGCTGGGAGCGAACTCCAAAATGATCGTCACCGGCGACGACACGCAGATCGATCTCCCGCGCGGTCAGCGCAGCGGCCTGCTCGATGCGGAGCGGCTCTTCACGGGGGTCGACGACATCGCGCTGGTGCGGCTCGACGAGGCCGACGTCGTCCGCCATCCGCTCGTCGGGCGCATCGTCGCGGCCTACGACCGCGCGTCTGTCGAACGCGCCGCGGCCGCGGCCGCCGTTCGTGATCTATCTCGATAACCGCACCCGCGGCGCAGGCCTCGACACCCGCGCGCTGACGCGCGACCTCGAGCACCTGCTGGCGGCGATCGGCGAACGCGGCACCAGCGTCTCGCTGACCTTCGTGCGCGATCCGGCGATGCGCGCGCTCAACGCCGAGCATCGCGGGAAAGACGCGCCGACCGACGTGCTGAGTTTTCCGATGTATCCGCCCGAATCGTTCGACCGCTCCGGCGTCACGCGTCCCGCTGTGAAGCGTGCGCACGGTGCGGAGCGGATGCTCGGCGACATCGTGATCAGCGTCGACACCGCGCGCCGGCAAGCCGCCGAGTACGACGCGCCGCTCGCACGTGAGATGCAGCGCTTGCTGATCCACGCCGTGCTGCACCTCGCCGGGCACGATCATCTCGATGCCGGCGAACGCGCCGTGATGGAAACGGAGGAACGCCGCCTCGCCGATGTAATCGGCATGCCATGGCCCTACCTCGAGGCTGCCGCGCCGTAATGCGGCGGCTCGGCGTTCCGTTCGCGGCGATCGTCCTGCTCGCCGCGTCCCCTGCGCCGCAGGCCGGCCCGGAGGCGCACGCGCACTGGGCGGTCGCGACGGACGACGCGAAAGCGCAGGATCTGTTCGACCGCGGTTTGGCGATGCTGTACGCCTTCGACGCCGGCGAGGCGCGGGTGGCATTTGCGGCCGCCGCGCAGCGCGATCCGGATCTCGCGATGGCGTATTGGGGCCAGGCCGAGGCCGACACGATCGATATCAACGAGCCGTCGACGCGCGAAGGCGAGGTGCGCGGCCGGCATGCGGTCGCGGAAGGCCGCGCGCACCTCGCGCACGCCAGCCCCGAGGTGCGCGCGCTGCTCGAGGCGATCGCGAAACGCTACGGCAAAGGTTCGCTCAAAGAGCGGTATGCGAGCTACGCCGACGCGATGAGCGCGTACAGCAAAGCGCATCGCGACGATCCCAACGTCCTCACCGTGAGCGCGTTCGCGATCTGGAACGCGGAAGACGTGCTGCTCGACCGTCGCGGCGCCGCGACGCCGAAGGCGGGCGAGATGCTCGACGATCTCGATCGCGCGCTGGTGCTGGAGCCGGCGAATCTCGGCGCGCACCATCTGCGCATCCATCTGCTCGAGATGCTGCGCCGCGCCAAGGATGCGGTGCCCGACGCGGAAGCGCTCGACTCCTACAGCTATCCGCCCGGGGAGTCGCATCTGCCGCACATGGCCGGACACATCTGGGCGCGCGTCGGCGAATACGACCGGCTGATCGACGACAACGAGCGCGCCGTCGAGAACGATCGTGCCTGGTTCGCGCTGGGGAACGGCCCCGGCCAGCAGTACATGAAGCTCTACCACGATCACGACCTCGATTTCGTCGCCTACGGTCTCACGACGGAGGGACGCAACGACGAAGCCCGAGCGGCCGTCGCGACGGAGGATGCGCGGATGCAGATGCGGGTGGCGTTGCGGCTGCACGAGTACGCCCGCGTGCGTGGGATCGAACCGGGAAAGGGCGGCGACGTCGCCTTCATGCACGCGATCGCGGCGGCGCGCAGCGGCGACGCGGAAGGCGCGAAAACCGAAGCGGCGCGCGCCCGCAAAGAGGGCTACGCCGACGACGTCTTTCTCACCGGCGTGCTCGCGCAAGCGCAAGGACAGACGGAGACCGCGCTCCGCGACCTCGAACGCGCGTACGACGACAACAAGACGCGGTTGGGCGGCGATCCCAAGACCTCGTGGGAACTGCCGATCGGCGAGAACTACGCCGTTGCACTGCTGTCGGCCGGCAAGGCCGCGCCGGCGGAGTCGGTCTTCGCGGCGGAACTGATGCGGTATCCCAACGATCCTCGGCTGGAGTGGGGACTCGCGGAGGCGCGCAAGGCGCAAGGGAAGGACGATGCGGCGGCCCGGGCGGCGTACCGCGCGCATTGGAAAGGAACGCGCGACCTCACCCTTGCCGACCTCGGATAACCGCGCTCGCCGCGGCCACGGTCTTGCGGCCGCCTTCGGCTACGCGTTCGACGGCTTCGCGGCCGCGTGGCAGACGCAACCGAACCTGCGCATTCACGCCGTCGTCGCCGCCGTCGTGGTCGCCGCCGGGATCGTTGCGCGCCTCCCGCTGTGGGCGTGGACGGCGATCGCGTTCGCGATCGCGCTGGTGGTCACGACCGAGCTCGTGAATACTGCGATCGAGTCGCTGGTCGACCTGGCGTCGCCCGGAGAGCACCCCCTGGCTCGCCGTGCCAAGGACGTCTCGGCGGCCGCCGTCCTGATCAGCGTCCTCGGGGCGGTCGCCGTCGGTCTGCTGATCGCCGCGTGGGCGGCGGCGCGCGCCGGGGGCGCGTCCCCCGGTATGATATAATCGGGTCCGCTTGAGTACCGACCCTCTACCGGCCAGTAGCGGCCCGGCGTCGCGATGACGTCGCACTGGCCCGAGATCGCCGCCCTCGTCTTCCTCGTGGGCGCCGCCGCGTTTTTCGCCGCCTCCGAAGCCGCTGTCGTCTCGATGAACCGGATCCGCGCCCGGGCGCTGGGGGAGAAGTCGCCGCGTGACGGCCGCCGGCTCGAAAAGCTGGTCGAGAACCGCAACCGCACCCTGACGTCGGTGCTCATCGGGAGCACCTTCGTGCTGCTGGCGGCCGACTCGCTGGCGACCTCGCTGTTCATCCGCCTCGACGTCCCGCATCCGGCGGTCTGGGCGACGGCGGTGATGACGGTCGTGCTGCTGATCTTCGGTGAGATTCTGCCGAAGACGATCGCGGTGAGCGCCGGCGACCGTACGGCCCTGCGGCTGGCGTCGTTCCTGGACGTCGTGACGACCGTGCTCTCGCCGCTGACGCGGGCGTTTCTGTTCATCACCGACGGTCTGGTGCGGATCTTCGGCGGCAAGCCGCACGCCGGACCCTACGTGACGGAAGAAGACATCAAGTCGATCGTCAACGTCGGCGTCGAACAGAACGTGCTCGAGGCGGAAGAGCGCGAGCTGATCCACTCGATCATCGAGTTTGGCGACACGATCGTGCGCGAGGTGATGACGCCGCGCACCGACATGGTGACCGTCGCGGTGACGTCGTCTCCGCGCCGCGCGCTCGATCTGGTGATCGCCGAAGGCTACTCGAAATTGCCCGTCTACGACGAGACGGTCGACAACGTGATCGGCGTCGTGCACGATCGCGAACTGCTGATCGCGCTCGCGAACGGGACGATCGCCAACGTCACGCTGCGGTCGCTGATGCGTCCGGTCGTCGCGGTCCCCGAGAACAAACGGATCTCCGATCTGCTGCGCGACATGCAGCGCGGGAAATACTCGCTGGCGATCGTGATCGACGAATACGGCGGGACCGCCGGGCTGGTCACGATGGAAGATCTGCTCGAAGAGATCGTCGGCGAGATCCGCGACGAGCACGACGAAGGCGAAGAAGAGCCGATCCGCACGATCGCGCCGGGCGAAACGGTCATCGAAGCCGGCACCAACATCGAGGACGTCAACGCGGCGCTGCACCTCACGCTTCCGCACGAAGAGTTCGAGACGATCGGCGGATATACGGTGGGTCTGTTCGGTCGGCTGCCGCGCGAAGGCGAGGAAGTCGACGCGGGCAGCGGCGTGCGCCTGCGCGTCGACCGCACGCGCGGCCGCCGCATCCTCAGCGTTCGCGTCCTCACCGACGCCGCCCAGACCGAACCGCAAGAAGTCGCTGCCGCGCGTCAAAGCGCGAGCTGACGGAATGGACTCGTCGCGGGAACTGCTCGACGCGGCGATCGCGGCGCGCGCGGGCGCGTACGCGCCGTACTCGCACTTCACCGTCGGCGCCGCGCTCCTCGACGACGACGGGCGCGTGTGGACCGGCGCGAACATCGAGAACGCGTCCTACGGTCTCTCGATGTGCGCGGAGCGCACCGCGATCTTTCATGCCGTCGCGTCGGGTGCGCATCGTTTTCGCGCGGTCGCCGTCACCGGCCCCGACGGCACGACGACGCTCCCGTGCGGCGCATGCCGCCAGGTGCTCTGGGAGTTCGGGCCCGCGATGCGGGTGATCTACGACGACGGCGGACGTCTCGTCGAGACGCCGCTGGCGGAGCTCCTCCCCAGCGCCTTCGGCCCCGAACAGCTTGCCGGCGCGCAGGCGCGCGAACGTCCCCGGTGAGCGAACGCAGTTCGGTCACCGACGCGATCGTGCTGCGCGGGCGGCCGCTCGGTGAAGCGGACCGGGTCTACACGTTTCTCACCCGCGAACGCGGGAAAGTGGACGCGGTGGCCAAAGGCGTGCGCCGTGCGCGCAGTTCCGTCGCCGGTCGACTCGAGCCCCTCGCCGAGGTCCGGGTCGCCTTGCACAAAGGACGCTCTCTCGACGTGGTGACCGAGGTGCGCACGATCCGCTCGTACTGGAGCGGTTTGGTGCGGCCTGATGCGCTCGCTACCGCCTCGCTGTTCGCAGAGACGGTCGACCTGTTCTGCGAGCCCGACCTCGCGCTGCCGGAGATCTACGCGCTGCTCGCCGGCGCGGTCGCCGCCGTCGCCGCGAGCGCGACCCCGGCCGATCTGGTGCCTCGCTTTCAACTGCGGCTGCTCGGCGCGCTCGGCCTCGCGCCCGCCGACGATGCATGCGTGCACTGCGGCGGTTCGCTCGACGAGCACGGCGCATGGCTCGATCTCGAAGCCGGAGGCCTGGGCTGCGAGCGCTGCTACGGCGCGCGCGGCGACGCGCACGCGCTCGACGCGGCCGACGTCGCGAACTTTCGCGCGCTCGGGGCCGAGCGCGGCGCAGGCGCGGCGCTGCACGCGACGATGCAGACGGCGCGTGCCGCCGACGATCTCATCACCTGGCATCTGGGACGGCGCCCGAAGGCGCGCGCCCTGGTCCACGAACTGAGCTGATGAGCGGCGGCACCGAACACCCCGTGCTCGCCCTGGACGTCGGCGAGCGCCGCATCGGCGTGGCCGTCGGCGAGGGCGGTTTCGCATTTCCGCACTCGACGCTGGAGCGGACGAATGTGCGCGACGATGTCGCGGCGATCGTGGCGATCGCGCGCGAACGCAGCGCGGGGACGATCGTCGTCGGCGACCCGCTCACGCTGACCGGAACGCGCGCGCTCGCGAGCGAGAAGATCGACGCATTCGTCGCACACTTGGCGCGCGCGTACGACGGCACGATCGAGCGTATCGACGAGCGGCTCACGACGGCGGCGGCGCAGAAAGTGCTGATCGGCGCCGACGTCTCGCGCGCGAAGCGCAAGAAGGTCGTCGATCAGCTCGCCGCGGTGGGAATCTTGGAGACATGGCTAGCCCGCAGGCGTCGGTAAGGCGCGCCGGCCGCGCGCTCGTCGGCGTCGGCGTCGCGATCGTGCTGGGCGTCGGCGTGATCGTCGGTGCCGCGTCGCTGTGGTTTCGGGATGCGGTCTACGGCGATCGCGCGCTCCCCGCGCAGCAGACGGACGTCGTGATCGCCAAGGGCGCATCGTTCTCCGACGTCGTCGACACGCTGCGGCACAGCCGCGTCCTCGCGCATCCGCTGGCGTTCCGCATGCTCGCGCGCCTGCGGCACGTCGACGCCGACGTGAAGGCGGGCGAGTACCGCTTCCCCGCGCATCAGACGACCGACGACGTGCTGCAGCGCTTGGTGCGCGGCGAGCAGTTCGCGGTGTGGGTAACGATCCCCGAAGGCTATACGGCGAAAGAGATCGCCGCCGCCCTCGCCGCGCGCGGGCTCGCCGATGCCTCGGCGTACGACGCCGCGTTTCTCAAACGCGGGATCGAGATGGGCGGCGTCCGCACGCAGTCGTTGGAAGGCTATCTCTTCCCGAGCACCTATCTCGTCCCGACCGACGACGATCCGCAAGCGACCGCGCGTATCCTCGTCGATCAATTCCGGCGCGAACTGCCGCCCGACGCGCAAGCGCGCGCGGCAGCACTGCACCGCTCGATCCCCGAGATCGTGACGATCGCCTCGCTCGTGGAGCGCGAAGGGAAGGTCGACGAGGAGCGGCCGCTCATCGCCTCGGTGATCTACAACCGCCTGCGCCTGGGGATGCCGCTGGAGATCGACGCCTCGATCGAGTACACGTTCGCGGAACATCACGACGTCATCACGAAGCGCGATCTCGAGAGCGACTCGCCCTACAACACCTATCGTCACACCGGCCTCCCGCCCACACCGATCGCGAATCCTGGGAAACCGAGCCTCGACGCGGCGTTCCGGCCCGCCAAGTCCGACTATCTTTATTACGTCGCCCGCGGCGACGGCCGCCACGCGTTCGCCAAGACGCTCGCCGAACACAACGCGAACGTCGAACGCTACCTCAAGTAAGGAGCATTGTCATCGATACGAACGGCACCGCGGATTCGCGCGAATCCGGCGGGGAGAAACACCCCCTCGATCTCAAGGACGTTCTCGAACTGCACATGGAGGACGGGACGCAGCACGCCTTCGAGGTGGTCGGGCTCGTCGAGGACGACGAGAACAACGCATACGCCGTCTGCTACAACGACAAGGCCGACGAGTTTGTCGTGACCGATCAGTTCGGCGAGCTGCTCGACGACGACGACCTCGCGCAAGAGATCCTCGACGACTTCTTCGTGCTCGCCGAAGAATCGTCGCCGCCGGAGGAACCGGCGTAGGCCCGGTCCTCTTTCTCTCCGCACGGGTCGGCGAAGGGCATCGCGCCGCTGCCGACGCCGTGCGCGAACGCCTCGCGGTTCGCGGGATCCGGGGCGACGTGCACGACAGCTATCGCTACGCGGCGTCGCTGTTCTCGAAAGTCGTCAGCGACGGCTATATCGGGATGGTGCGCACGATCCCGCAGCTGTACGGCGTGATCTACGACCGCGCGGAGCGCGCAAGCGTCGCCGGCGGTTTTCGCCGTTGGGCGGCCGAGTTCACCGCCCGCAACCTCCGCCCGCTCATCGAGCAGATGCAGCCGAGCGCGGTGGTATGCACGCACGCGTTTCCTTGCGGCGTGATGTCGGCGTACAAACGGCTCTTCGACGCGCCGCTGCCGGTGCTCGGCATCGTGACCGATTTCGTCGTGCACCCGTTCTGGATCTACCGGAACATCGACGCATACGCGGTCGCGACGCCCGAGATTCGTGCCGCGATGATCGCGCGCGGCATCGATGACGCGCGCATCGGGGTCGACGGCATTCCGGTCGACACGCGTTTCGGTCTGCTGCCGGACGACCGCGGCGCGCTGCGCGCGGAGCTCGGGATCCCTCGCGAGGGCGCGATGGCGCTGGTGATGGGCGGAGGGCTCGGCCTCGGACCGCTGGGGAAGACGATGCGCGCGCTCGCGCGCGCCGAATCGGCGCCGACGCAGGTCGTGATCGTCGGCAGAAATCGCCGCCTCGAGGCGCGTTTGCAAGAAGAAGCGCAGCGCGAAGGGGGCGGCGCGCGCGTGCTGGGTTTTGTGCGCAACGTGTTCGACTGGATGCACGCCGCCGACGTGCTCGTCACCAAGCCCGGCGGGCTCAGCACGTCGGAGGCGCTCGCGGCGCGCGTCCCGCTCGTCCTGCTCCCGCCGCTGCCCGGCCAGGAGCAGCGCAACGCGCGCTACCTCACCGCGCGCGGCGCGGCATTGCTCGCGCGCGTCCCCGGCGATCTCCCCGAACTCGTCGAGACCGCGATCGGCGCAGGTCCGCGCGCGCAGCGCTTGCGAACGGCCGCCGCGACGCTCGCGCACCCCGACGCCGCGGAGCGGATCGCCGCGCGCGTCGCCCGGCTGGCCGTGCCGGTCAGCGCGTGAGCGCGGCCTGAAGCGTCGGCGCGAGCGCGAACCAGCGGTCGAGCTTCGCGATCGCGAAGATGCGATGCGGATTGGTCCCTGCCGGCACGACCCAGACGATGCGGGCGTCGCGCGCGGTGAACTCCTTCGTGGTCCGGACGAACTCCGAGAGCGCCATCGAGTCGATGTAGGTCGCGGTGCTCAAGTCGACGACGGCAGCCGTTGCGCCGGCAATCGAGGCAAGCCGGTCGCGCAGTTCGGCGCGCCGGGTGAGGTCGTATTCACCGTCGAGCGTCAACACGGCCGGTTCCTGGTCCGGCACTCCGTGCATCATCGTCGCGGTCTACGACACCGAACGCCGGGACTCCGCGAACCGTCGCCGTGGAGGGTGAACGCGCGCTCCTGCTAAACTTGAGGCGGTCTGGAGAGATGGCCGAGCGGCTGAAGGCGGCGGTTTGCTAAACCGTTATACGAGTAACATCGTATCGAGGGTTCGAATCCCTCTCTCTCCGAGTCCGCACCGCACCGCTCGCGGCGGACGCAGGGCAGGGAAACGAATCGCGGTGCCGTATCTCCCGAGGTCGCCCCGCACGGCGCGACAAATGCGGTCGTAGCTCAATTGGATAGAGCAACAGGCTACGAACTTGTAGGTTGGGGGTTCGAGTCCCTCCGACCGCGTTTTCCCCCGTCACGCTGAGATTGTCGAAGCGCAGCCGCCCGCCGTCGCGGGCGCGGAAACCCCTCGCGCTGTGCGGAAGCCGCGCCCATGGTCTTCGATCACATTGACCTGCGCGTGCGCGACGTCCGCCGAGTCAAGACGTTCTACGACGCGTTCCTGCGCGCGTTCGGCTTCCGCGGCCGGCCGCAACCCGACGGCACGCTGCTCCGGCTCGAAAGCCGCGCGGTTCGCGAGGCGATCGCGGTGATCCCCGACGGCGATCACCGCCCCAACAACACCCGTCTGGCCTTCGGCGCGGCGACGCGCGACGACGTCGACCGGATCGCCGCGATCGCCGCCGCCGGCGGCGCGCTCGCGTTCGAAGCGCCGGCGCTCTGCGACGAGATCGCCGAGAATTACTGCGCCGCGTTTTTCGAGGATCCCGACGGCAACCGGTTGGAAGTGGTCTGCCGCTGAGCCGCCGCGGCGCTCAGAGTTTGCGCGGGATCATCACCATCTCGCCGTCGGGAAAATTGAAGACGAAGTTGAACGCCTTCATGAAGTCGAGCCCGACCAGGATCTCGTTGCGATATTCGGAGTCGGAGTCGCACGCCGGTACCGGACGGTAATTGATCGGGCCCATCGTGAGCGACTGCAGACGGCCGCAGTGCTCGATCTCCATGCCGCCGACGCCGCCGCCATAGCGGGTCGATCCGAACTTGCTCGGATCGACGAAGAATAGCACGTGCTCGCGGCTGACGAGGTCCTTCGAGACCAGCACGTTGAGCGGGTTGCCCGAGTCGAGCGTGGCGATCACGTCGTACTTGTCGTTGAGTTTCATAGGTACCCGGATGTGTCCGTCGGAGAGATCCATGCGCACCGCGAAGCCCTTGCTGCGATCGGGTTCGACCTTCGCCGGATCGAACACGTGCAGCGTGGCGGCATCGAAATCGAGGTTGACGATCGCCCCGGCGAGCAGGTCGTAGCCGATCAGGCCGACGACGCCCTCGGCGGCCATCCATTCTTCCTGGCAGCCGCTGTAGCCGATGATATCGTGCACGGTCGCGCCGCCGACGGCGATCGTGTCGAAATGGAAGACGTTGGCGGCAGCGTCGCCGCCGATCCCGCTGATCTGCGCCTGCGTCAGCCGCTTCGCACCGACGCGCCGCGCGAACGAGTCGGTGACGACCGTCGGCGCCGCGCCGGTATCGAGGATGAAGCGGCCTTTGACGCCGTTGATTCTCGCGTCGATCAAGATGCGCGGGAACGTGTCGCGGGTGAGCTCGATCGACGCCGGCGCGTCGCCGAACGTCCAGCTTGCGGTCTGCTTGGGCGGACGCAGTTCGTCGGGCGCGATCGTCGCGTTCGGTTCCACGGACGTGTACGCAAAGACCGTCGGAGACGTGCCGTAGCGCCAGCCCGAGATGAAACGCTTGCCGCCGGCCTCCGTGTAACGGATCGCGGAGATCGTCTCTTCATATTTGCCGCCGGGATCGATCACGACGCGCAGGTACGCGCCGCTCGTCGGATCGACGAAGACCTGCATCGGAAAGCCGACGTCGGACGTCAGCTTCAGCACCGCCGTCTGCACGCCGTCGACGCTCTCGCGCCGCAGGAACTCCGGCTTCATCGTCGCGGTGAGTTCGCCGAAGACGGCGTCGGCATCGTAGAGGTAGCGCGCGACCTCGCCGACGGGCCGCACGGTGAAGCCGTTCGTGTTCGAAGTCCAAAATACGTTGCCCGTGAACCCTTGGGCGTCGGTGAAGCCGCGTGTGTCGGCGGTCGTGAGGCGGTGCGCGATGCCGTAGCGGAGCATCGTCAGCGCGGCGCGCTGTTTGCCGTTGCGCGTGATCGCGCCCGTCTCGCGGAGCGTCTTGACGACGCCGTCGCCGACGTGCCAGCCGACGTAGGATTGATGCTGCGCCAGCAGAGCGTCGGCTTCGTCCGCGGCAGCGCCGGCAGACGGAAACATCAGCGGCGCGAGAAGCGCCGCGGTGACGAACACCCGGTAGTCCATGCGGCCGATTTGCCGCCGGGCGGCCGCTCGTCCTGCCCGCGGGCCGTGCCGGACGCCGCCGCCGCGCCACCACGGAGGGGTTCCTCCGGTTCTGAATAATCGACGTGCGTTCGTCATGCCGCTCACGTGGCGGCTCGGTAGCTCAGCGGTAGAGCGGGGGACTCATAAGCCCTAGGTCGTAGGTTCAAATCCTACCCGAGTCACTGTGCCAGCGCCCGCCGCGGGTTTCTCCCGGCGGGCGTTTGCGCGCCCCGGCACGAAACCGGCGGAAACGTACGCGGGTTTACGTAACGAGCCAGGACCCGGCATACAAACCGGCCCGTCCTGGTGTTTTCCGAGGTATGACCATGTCGACGATCCCCTGCGATTTCTGCCCCCACCCGGTCGACCGGGCGCAGATGGAAGAGATCGAAATCAGCCACTACGTGCCGGACAGCTCAGGGGACGATCTGGCCTACGCGCGGACCTATTTCTTCGGCCACCCCGACTGCGTCCGCAAATTCTACCGCGGCCTGGTCGAGCACAAACTCGATCTCTTCAAGCACATCCCGACCACCGGCCCCACACCGCCGACGACCACGGAAGGCCGCTGACCGCGAACCGCCAACCCCGTTTCCCGGCTCCCATCTTCGCCGATAGCCGACCCATCGTCGGAAGGCTGACCCGAGTCGTACGGGGGTCATGCCGACGGGTTCGGCAAGCGAAGAGAGCCGAACCCTGCTCCCGTGGCGCAACTGGATAGCGCGTCGCCCTCCGAAGGCGAAGGTTGCCCGTTCGAACCGGGCCGGGAGCGCGTTCATCCCTCTACCGCCGCCGCGGGCGGCGACGCGGCGTACATGCGGCGCGCGATCGCGCTGGCCGCCGATGCGATGGCCGCCGGCGACGTCCCGATCGGCGCGGTGCTGTTCGTCGACGGACGCGTCTTCGAAGCGCGCAACGAGCGCGAGAGCCGGCCTGATCCCACCGCGCACGCCGAGATGCTCGTCCTCCGCGCTGCGGCGCAGGCGCTCGGACGCTGGCGCATCGGCGGCTCTCTCTACGTGACGAAAGAACCGTGTCCGATGTGCGCGGGCGCGCTCGCCGGCGCGCGCGTCGAGCGTCTCGTGTACGGCTGCCGCGACGTCAAGGGAGGTGCGGCGGGCTCGGTCATCGATATACTCGCGTCGGCCGCCGTGAACCACCGCGTCGACGTGATCGACGGAGTGCTCGCGGACGAAACGGCAGCGCAGCTTCGGGAGTTCTTCGCGAAGAAGCGCCGGTGACCACGGAGAGGTGGTCGAGTGGTTGAAGGCACCCGCCTCGAAAGCGGGCGTACGTTCATAGCGTACCGAGAGTTCGAATCTCTCCCTCTCCGCCATCGAACGACGAGCACGACGAGCGATCGCCGTGCTCGTTGCTTTTCAGCCACCGGCGAGCTTGGGATCGTTCGGTGTCGCCGGGAAAGCGAATCCGGAGTTGGTCGCCTCGACGTTCGCGGTGACGCGGCCGATCCGCAACGGCCCGAAGAACGTGTGGCTGTACGTCATGTGGCTGACGAGCCAGTGGTTTTCGACGACGGCGTAATCGACGGCCATTGTCGTCGTCGGACCGGTGTAGGTCACGCGGGTCGGCAGGTTCGACGCCGTGTCGACGTAGACGTCGTGGATGTAGAAGTCCGACGTGTTGCCGGTGGTGAGCGTCGGGAGAGGATCCATCACGATGTGCGCGATCCGGTCGTTCGAGTCCGCTGCGTATTCGGCGTGATAGTAGCGCAGGTACGTGACGACGACGTCGGGCTTCGACTCCGACGACGCCGTAGTGGTGAACGTCAGCGGCCGATCGACCTGCACGTAACTCAGGGCGTCGCGACGGCTGCCGTTGTACGAGATATGAAAGTACGAGAGTGCATCGAAGGTCGGGATGACCGGGAAGCTGTGCGCGTACTGGCGCTGACCGCGCGGCAGATCTTGCAGGACGGCGTAGTCGTCTTTGGTGCGGGTCTCGACCGCGCGCGAGATCGAGCGGTGCTGGCGCAGCGAGGGAACATCGACGACCACGTCGGTTTTGTAGGCGAGGTAGGGCGGCGCTTGCGCGTACGCTGCAGCCGCGGCGTTCGCAGCCTGACGAAAGGCGACGTCGGCGGCGATCATGCGCGCTCGCAGGGGAGGGCCGGAGAAGCGTGCGAAAGCGGCGTCATCGTGTCGGACTCTTCGCGTTCAACGTATACCGCTACCGCTCCGTTCCTCACCCTCGCCGGCGCGCGCGCCGTTGTCGACGCGGCGCTCGCCGAATCCGAGCGGATCGGCGTCCCGCAGAACGTCGCGGTCGTCGACGCCGGCGGAAACCTGCTCGCGTTCGCGCGCGGGGACGGGGCGCGCATCGCCTCGATCTCGATCGCGATCACGAAGGCCGTCTCCGCGGCCACGCGCAAGCGCGCAACCGCCGACGAAGGCGGCGGCGATCCGATCGCCACGATTCGCAGCGCGCTGGCCGCCGACCGCGTGACGGGGATCGGCGGCGGGATCCCGCTGGTGGTCGACGGTTACGTCGTCGGCGGGGTGGGCGCCTCAAGCGGCGCGATCGATGAGGATACGCAGGTCGCGCTCGCCGGAGCCGCCGCGCTCGGCTGACGGCCGCCGGCGGCATTTCGTCCTACGGGCGATACGTGCCGAACGACCACCAGTAGTCTTCGCAGTCGTACGCCGCGTATTCGCGCGAGCCGTAGTTGTCGCGCGGTTCGATCGCGATGCGCGCGCCGGCGGCGCGGGCGCGCGCGCAGTGCGCATCGGGATCGGCGACGTAGACGTAGATCGATCCGGTGATCCCGCCGAGGGCGCGCGGCGTGCGTGCCGGGTAGTCGCCGCCCTCGCGCGCGCTGCCGAGCATCAGCACGGCCCCGTTGAGGGTGAGCTGGGCATGGGCGACCCCGCCGTCGGGGGTGTCATAAACGAGCTGCGTTTCGAAGCCGAAGGCCTCGCACAGCCAGCGGATCGCGGCGCGGGCGTCGGCGTAGCGCTGCGCCGGATACAGGACCTGTGTCGTGGAGATGACCGGTTGGCTCATGGGACGATCCTACATCGCCGCCGCCGGCTCGTCTTGGAAAATCTGCTCCGCGATGCTGGCGCTGTGTGGAAAGTGCCGGGCACGGCGGAACTGCTGCGGCGTCATCCCGGCGTGCACGCGGAACTCCGCGTTGAGATGCGGCTGATCGTAGTAGCCGGCGCGCAGTGCGATCTCGCCGAGCGATGCCGGCGAGTGCTGCACCAGCTCGAGCGCGTTGCGAAACCGGACGAGCCTCGCGAAGCGCTTCGGCGCGACGCCGACCTGATCGCGGAACGCGGCGGTAAATCGCGAGCGCGAGCGGTCGCTCAGCGCGTCCAGATCCGCGATCGCGTCGGCCCCACCGCCCTCGACGATCGCCCGCAGGGCGCGCACGACCGGCGCCGCCGGGTCGCTCCCGCGTTCGAGCCGCGACGCGACCCAGGCGATCGCCGCGCGGACGCAGGCGCCGTCGTCCCGGGCGCCGGCGCAGCGTTCGCCGAGCTCCGCCGCCGCCCGCCCGATGACGTCGTGCAGGTCGAGATCGCGCTCCGTGAGGGCGTGCAGCGACGTGCGCAGCAGCCGGAACGCGCCGGTGGGGACGAGCTGGATCCCCAGCACCCGCACCGCCCGCTCCGGCGCGAGGATCGCGGTCGTCCCGGTACGCAGTCCGCTGATGCTCAGCGGCGGATACGGATCGCACGGGCCCGGGCCGGCGGGGCGATAGCGCGCGTCGCGGTCCCCGTCGAGCTGCGCGACGATCTGCACGCTGCCGTCGGGGAAAACGCGTTCTCCTGGGAGCGCCGTGCGGCCCGAGAAGAGCCAAATGCGCTCGAGCACGTCGGCAAGCGGATCGGCGGCGTGCGGCGTGAAGTGCGTGACGGTCCAGACACCGAGCGCGGACTCGGTCCGCGTGGTCGCGATCATCGTGGGCGCCGTCTTCCCGGCAGGTCGCCGCGACGCCCGCCGTGCAATCGAAGCCTTTCATGGCGGGCATCGGGATCAAATCATTCGAGGAGTTTCGCATCGGGGACACCGCGACGTTTTCCAAGACGATCACCGATGCCGAGATCACGCTCTTCGCGGCGGTCAGCGGCGACCACTATCCGCTCCACGTCGACGAAGAGTACGCGAAGACGACGCGCTTCGGGCGCCGCGCGGCGCACGGGATGCTCAGCGCGAGCCTGCTCTCGACGGTGCAGGGGATGATCCTCCAGCGCCCCGGCGGCATCTATGTCGAGCAGACGCTGCACTTTCGCCGGCCGGTCTTCGTCGGCGACACGCTGACGGCGACCAGCGAGGTGACCGAACTGCTCCCCGAACAGCGCCGTTTTCGCTGCAAGACGACGGTGGTGAACCAGCGCGGCGAGGTCGTCGTCGACGGGCAGGCGCTGCTGCAGAAGGACGAGCGCTGAACCGATGACGATGATCTCGCTGAGCGATCCGGCGTGGGAGAACTACACCGACTGCTACGGCTCTGGTCTGCGCGTCGCCGAGTGCCTGCGCGCGCTTGCCGCCGATCCGTTCCAAACCGGCGAGGCCGGCGACGGGAGCGTGTGGTCGCAGTTGTGGTCGCGGCTCGCGCACGACGGAGATGTGTATCTCGCCGCGTACGCCGCGGTGCCGCACTTGGTGCAGATCGGCGCGGGGATCGTCGCCGACGAACATGCGGCGATCCCGCTCGACTACCTTCACTTGCCGGCGTGGGTCGAGATCGTGCGCCTCACCACCGACGAAGCCCCGGAACTGCCCGACGAGCTCGCGGCGGCGTATCACGATGCGATCGGCGCGCTCGACGATCTCGCGATCGGCTACGCGCTGCGCAGTTCCGACATCGACGTCGCGCGCGTCGCGTCGGCCGCCCTGCTCGTCGCACGCGGCGACGCGGCGCGCGCCGAGGTCGTGCTCGATTGGGACGACGACGACATCGCGCAGGCGCAGCAGTACCTCGTGGACGGGCCCGCATTCGGGATGAATTGAGCGACCTGTACGACGATCCGGCGCTGGCGGCGTCGTACGCGCGCACGACGGCGGCGAACGTCTACAACGCGTGCTACGAGCGGCCCGCGCTCCGCGCCGCGGCGGGTGACGTCGCCGGCCGCGATCTGCTCGACGCGGGCTGTGCGGCGGGAGAGCACGCGGAATGGTTCGCGGCGCATGGTGCGCGCGTCGTCGCCGTCGATGCGAGCGCGGCGATGGTTGCGCTGGCGCGCGAACGGCTCGGCGTGCGGGCGCGCGTCGAGCGCGCGGATCTCGCCGCGCCGTTGCCGTTCGACGATGCGTCGTTCGATCTGGTCGTGTCTTCGCTGACGATGCATTATCTGCCGGAGTGGCTGCCTGCGCTGCGTGAGTTCGCACGCGTTTTGCGCCCCGGCGGGTGGTTCGTGATGTCGACGCATCATCCGTTTATCACGATCGGTCAGGTGCCGGAGTACTTCGGCGTCCATCGCGTCGAGGAAGCGTGGACCAGCTTCGCGCCCGAGCCGGTGCGCGTGCGGTTCTATCATCGCCCGTTCGAGCGGATCCTCGGCGATCTGCAGGCGGCCGGGTTCGCGATCCGCGCGGTGCGGGAGCCGCAGCCGGTTCCCGAAGCCGCCGAGCGCGATCCCGCCGCGGCGGAGCGCCTGCGGCGCGAGCCCGTCTTTCTGATCGTCGACGCGCAGCGCGCGTAATCGATGTGTCCCGCTGAGCTTGTCGAAGCGCCGCCGGATCCGAGCACGAAGTTCTTCCCGCCGTGAGCGATGCGGGCTGCGCTTCGACAAGCTCAGCGTGACGGGCGTTGCACTCGCGTGACGCGCGATCAGTCGAAGAGCGTCGGTGCCTCAGCCTGCTCGACGAACGGTTCGATGCAGCGCGCGTCCTCGAAGGCGTGATGGTTCATCGCCGGCGTGACCGAATAGCCGCGCATTGCGGCGGGATCGAACGGGGCGATCGCCGCGAGCGCGTCCCCGACGTCGCCGTGCAGCCACGCGTCGAGCGCGTCGCCGGCGAGGATCGCCGGCATCCGGTCGTGGATGCTGGCCAGCAGCGCGTTCGGCTCGCAGGTGACGATCGTGCAGGTTTCCAGCCGCGTGTCGTTGCGTTTCCAGCGCTCGTAGAGCCCGGCGAACGCGAACGGCGCGCCGTCGGCGAGGATGAAGCGAAGGGGACGGCGGTTTCCTTTGCTGCCCGTCCACTCGTAGAAGCCGTCGGCGAAGATCGCACAGCGGCGTGACTCCAACGCGCCGCGGAATGCCGGTTTCTCGGCCAGCGTTTCGACCCGAGCGTTGATCAGCCGCTGGCCGATTGACGGATCGTCGGCCCAAGCCGGAACGAGCCCCCAGCGCAGCGTCGTCAGCTCGCCGTCGGCGCGCGCAGCGAGAACGTCCTGTGTCGGCGCGATGTTGTAGCGGCGCGGGTACGGGGTCCGCGAGCGGACGCCCGGATACCGCTCGGAGAGCCGGCCGGGATCGCTCAGCGAGAAGCGGGCGCACATGGTGACCGTGTTCGCGCGCGGGAGGCCGGTGCCCCGCGTCAGACTACGCGTGCGGCCGGAGGGCACCGTAGGCGGCATGACGATGACGCGCGTCGTGGTTGCGGAAGACGATCTCGCGATTCGCGAACTGCTGGTCCATCAGCTCGAACGCGAAGGATTCCGCTGCGAACAGGCGCACGACGGTCCCGCTGCGCTGCGCGCGGCGCGCGCGGGCGCGGACGTGCTGGTGCTCGACGTGGGTCTGCCCGTCGTCGACGGTTTCGAGATCGTGCGTACGCTGCGCCGCGAAGGCCGTGCGTTGCCGATCCTCGTGCTCACCGCGCGCACCGACGAGGTCGACCGCGTCGTCGGGCTGGAGATCGGCGCCGATGACTACGTCACCAAACCGTTCTCGCCGCGCGAACTCGTCGCGCGCGTCAAGGCGCTCGGACGGCGGATCGGCGCGGTCCCGAAGCAGGCGTTCGCGCTGCTCACCTTCGACCGGCTCGAGATCGACGAAGCGGCACGCGAGGCGCGCGTCGACGGTGCCGGCATCGGGTTGAAGCCGCGCGAGTTCGCCCTGCTGCTGGAACTCGCCACGCACGCCGGTGTCGCGATGTCGCGGGCGACCCTGCTCGAGCGGGTGTGGGGCTTCGACTTCGAGGGCGACGAGCGCACGGTCGACGTGCACGTCCGGCGTCTGCGGGCAAAGCTCGAGGAGGACGCACGGCTGCCCCGTCTCCTGCGGACGGTACACGGTTTCGGCTACAAGTTTGCGCGCTGAGAAAACGCGTCCGGCGCCGTCCGACGCGCTCGCCCGACGGATCGCCGCCGCGCCGTCGGCGGTCCCATTGCTGGCGCTGCGTCTCCCCGCACTCGAACGCGTCGCGTGGCGCCGCGGCCGCCGCGCGGCGCGCGCGCTCGAGCGGCGTGCCGTCGCGGCGTTTTCGCGTGCGGCACGCGAGGTGCTGCGCGCCGGCGATCTGCTGGCGCACGACGACGGCAGCGACGTGTTCCTCGCGGCGCTGGTCGCACCGACGCGCGACGGGGGCGCCGCCGCGCCGGTCGATGCGCGCTCCGCGCTTGCGCGCATCGCCGCTGCGCTGGAATCGGAGACGCGCCTCGACGTCCTGACCGGTTGGAGCGTCGCCGATCCGGCGCGCGCAGCGGGGTCGCTCGACGACGTCGTCGACGAAGCGATGCTTCGCGGCGCGCGCGAGCGCGAACGGTATGCGTTCTTCTCAGCGCTCGGCCACGAGCTGCGCACGCCCCTTTCGTCGATCCGCGGCTATCTCGAAACGCTGCTCGACGAACGGGACGTCGACGCCGAGACGCGGCAGCGCTTCGTCCGCACGGCGTATGACGAGTCGCTGCGCATGACCCGGCTGCTGGAGGGAATGTTCGAGATCTCGCTCCTCGATCTGCGCGCCGGACCGGCGGAGCGCGCGTGCGCGTCGCTGCGGCAGGCATTGACGACCGCGCGCGAGGCCTGCGCGGCGAACGCCGCCGTGAGCGAGGTGTCGATCCACCTCGCCGCAGCTCCGGCCGTCGACGTGGCGATCGACGGGGATCGGCTCACGCTCGTCCTCATCAACCTCATCGACAACGCGGTGAAGCATGGGCGCCGCGGCGGGCGCGTGGTCGTGGGCGTTGACCTCGACGAGCCGCGCTTCGTCCGCGTCAACGTCGACGATGACGGGGCCGGGATCGCCGCGCTCGACCGGGAGCGGGTCTTCGCGCTCGGCGAACGCGCGACAACGGCGCCGAACGGAACCGGGCTCGGACTCGCCATCGTGCGGCTGATCCTGGAGCGCTCCGGGGGGCGCGTCGAGCTGACGCACTCGCCCCTCGGAGGTGCGCGATTCATCGTGTCCGTCGCTCGCGCCTAACAAAGTGGGTCTTCCGGTTTTGTAGTGGGCGGGCGAGAGGAAATCGGTCGGCCGTCGTAATGCTACGCCATGCGAGACACCGAATTCATCCGCGGGTTGCTGCGCGTCGAAGATCCTTGGGACGTGACCGAATCAAAGCTCGATCTCGAGCGAAATCGGGTCGATGTTCGGCTTGAATGGCAAGGCGCGGGTCGCTGTCCAAAATGCGATCGGGAGTGCCCCAAGCACGATCATCGCGAGCGCGTCTGGCGTGACCTCGATCTGGCCGGCGACCAACTTTTCTTGCACGCCTCCGTACCCCGGATCGATTGTCCCGAGCACGGCGTCACGACCGTTGCGATTCCCTGGTCAAGCGGTCGTACCGAGTTTACGTCGCGCTTCGAGCGTTTGGCGATCGCCCTCCTACTCGAGATGTCCGTCGCGGCGGTCGCGCGTCGCTTGGGCATCAGCTGGGAGCAAGTCGATTCCATTATGCTCCGGGCGGTCGAGCGCGGTAAGCAGCGGCGACTGCCACGTCTTGTGCGGCATCTCGGCATCGACGAGAAGGCCGTCAAAAAGCGGCATCGGTACTTCACGATCGTGTCCGACTTGGACCGCGGCGAGGTCCTGTGGGTCGGTCGCGGTCGCAAGCGCGAATCGATTGACGCTTTCTACGACGGCCTTTCGCACGAACAACTTCATGCCATTGAGGGCATCGCGATGGATATGTGGCAGCCGTACTTCGAGTCGACCGTAGCACACGTGCCCGATGCGGCACGGAAGATCGTCTTCGATAAGTACCACATCACGGCATATCTCACCAAAGCCGTCGATCTCACTCGTCGAGCGATGATGCGTGACAAGACGCTCGACCGAACGGCATTGAAAGGGACTAAGTATTCCTGGTTGCGCTCGTTTGCGAATCTCGACCGCGACGAACGACGTGATCTGAGCGCCTTGCGGAGCCAGTACAAACGCCTTGGCCGCGCGTGGTCGATGAAGGAGCACTTTACGGAGTTCTGGCGATATCGGCGTGAGTCCGCAGCGCGTCGTTTCTTTGCCGATTGGTACCGGTGGGCGACGCACTCTCAATTGCCCGAAATGATCAGCGTCGCGCGCACGCTCAAACGTCACTTTGCGAACATCATCACGTACATTCGCAAGCCGATCACCAATGCGGCAGCCGAGAGCCTCAACAGCAAGATCCAAATGATCAAATTCCGCGCGCGCGGCTATCGCAATGAGGGCCGATTTGCAGCGGCGATTCTATTCCACTGTGGTGGGCTCGACCTCTTGCCCGCCCACCCGAAGTCCTGAACAAAGTATCTTCTGCGTCGACAGACCGGAGCGGCTCAAGCGGTTTTTTGGGGTTTGATAGGCTTGATACTTGCGGCGATCTTCGCTAGCTCGCCGTGTTTCGCATCATAGAGGTCGACGGACAACTGGAGCCGGAGCCAGGTTTCCGCATCCATACCAAGAGCGCGCTCGAAGCGGAGAGCAGTATCGATCGTCAGCGCGCGCTTACCATGGATGATCTCCGAAAGGCGCGCCGCCGTAATGCCGATATGCGCAGAGAACGCGGACTGCGTGATCCCGAGCGGAACCAGGAATTCCTCGACGAGGATTTCCCCAGGAAGGGTCGGCCGACGATTCGACGGCGTCCTGAGCGATTTCTGATGCATAGAATATGAGTATCCGTTTTCTCAGCCTGCTTGTCGTTCACTCAGTGGTAGTCGGTGATTTCCACGTCAAGCGCTCCCTGAGTGTCGTGCCAAGTAAAGCACACGCGATATTGGTCGTTGATGCGGATCGAATATTGGCCTGCCGGTCGGAGGTCAGTTTTTCAAGCCTATTTCCCGGCGGTGCCCGAAGAGACGAGAGCGACGTCGCGCTATTCAGCAAGTCAAGTTTGCGGACCGCTGTGCGATGCGCCGCTACCGAAAGCACTTTCCGAGCTGCCTTGGGTTTACGACCGTTGTAGATATCCTCCGTTCCTTCGTCCAAGAAGGTTATGTTTTGTTATTATTATCACTAAGCGATAATATCGTCAAGCGATAACCGGCGCGCAAGCGTTCCCTCCGCTCCAAAGCGCGCGCTACTTCGCTGCGGGATTGTCGGCCGCCAGGACGCGCGGCGTTATGAAGAAGACGACCTCGTCTTTGTTGTGCGTCGCTTGGCGATTGCGGAAGAAGCCGCCGAGTACCGGGAGGTCGCCGAGCAGCGGCAGTTTGGTGATCGTCTCGCTGTCGACGTCCTCGAAGAGGCCGCCGAGCACGATCGTCTCGCCGTCGCGGACGTGCAGGACCGCGTCGACTTTGCGGTTGGCGATGATCGGAAAGCTGCTGTTGAAACCGATGATCGACGAGTACTCCGGGTGCAGCTCCGCGGTGATCGCGCCGTCCTCCCCGATCGTCGGCGTGACCCGCAGACGGACCCCGACGTCGATGGTCTGGACGCTGGGGTAGCCGGTCTGCTGGTTCACGGTGACGACCGGATATTGCGAACCGACGAGCAGCGACGCTTCTCGATTGTTGAGCGTCGCGATCCGCGGCTGCGCGAGGATCCGCGCTTTCCCTTTCTGCACGAGCAGGTTGAGCTGCGTGTTCACCACCAGCGAACTCTTGGTCAGCGTGTACGGAAACTGTCCGACCGCGCCGCTCCCCGCGCCGAAGCCCGCACCGGCGTACTCGATCCCCACGTTGCTCTGATCGTTGACCGGTTCGACGTCGGCAACCCGGACCTCGAACATCACCTGACGCCCCGGACCGTCGAGCCCGGCCAGCAGCGTGCGCGCCGTTGCCTGCAGTTCCGCGTTCCCGCTGACGACGACGACGTTCTGCCGGTCGTCGGCGACCATCGCTCCGTCGGGGACGCTTCCTTTGAGCGCACGCAGCGCCTCGCTCGCGCGAACGTTGTGCAGCGCGATCGAGGCTGTCGTAACCGAGCCGCCACGGCCGAACGCCGGCGCGTCGAGCGCGGCGACGAGCGCGTGCGCTCGCGCAACGGTCGCGTCGCCGCCGGTCACCAACACCGTTCCAGTCCGCTTGTCGCCGACCACGACCGTCCCGGGAGGAAGGGCGCTTTGCAGCGCCGGGACGACGTCGTCGGGACGCGCGTGCGCGAGAGAAAAGACGTTCGTGCGGGCAGCACCGGCCGCCGCGTCGTCGGGATAACGGCGGTTCATCGACGCGCTCTCGCCGACCAGCAGGATCGCACCGTCGCGATGGATCTGCAGGCCGTATGCCGAGACGAGCGTCGCCAACGCCTCGTCGAACGTCACCCGCGCCAGCCTCAGCGTGATCCGCTGCGGTTTTACGGACCCGTCCGCGACGACGTTGCGGCCCGACTGTGCGCCGAGCAGGCGGATGACGTCGGCGAGCTCGACCTCGCGTGCGTCCAGCGTGATGCGATCGCCCTGCGCCTGCGCCGGCGACGCCGCGAGCAGAAGGGCGAGTGCGGTCGTCGCGAGTCGTCGCATCGTCAGGGTTCTCCGTGAAGCGTCGGTGCAGGATCGAGTCCGAAGCGGGAACCGTCGGCCAGCGCGATGCCGTCGTCGCGGATCGCGACGATCGTGCTCGCTCCGAACGCGTCGCCGACGGTGAGGAGCCGGCTCGTCCCGCCGTCATCGATCAGCGCGAAGGGGTGGCGGCCGGCGACGACCGCGGTGAGGCGCGGTGCGGCGAACGGGCGCGGCGCGCCGTCCGCTCCCGCGTTGGGCGGAAGAGCGCGCACGAAGCCCGGGATCGCGGGGATCGCCGGCAGCGCAGGGGGCGCCGCGGACACCGCCGCGGGCGATGGCGCCGGTGACGTTAGCGCGATGCCGCCGGCGAACGGATCCCGATGCGGCGTGACGAGCGGGTCGTCGGCGGCGAGCACGGCCGCCGACGGCATCGCGGCGGGCACCTGAAGTGCCGCGGCGCTGCGCGCGACGATCGGGGTCGTCGCGAAGGCACCGGCCAGCGACGCGAGGGCGAGCGCGGCGAGGAGCACGCGTTCAGTGCGGCCGAGTGCGAACACGGTCGTCATCCTTCGTCTGGGGCTCGAGCGCGACGCGAAGGGTCGCACTCAGGGTGGCATCGCCGCCGTCGACGCTCTTGCGCGCGAGCGAGGCGATCTCGACCGCGGCGGGTATCCGTCCGCGCGAGAGCGCGCGCATCGTCGCGAGAACGTCGACGTACGACCCTTCCAGGGTCACGTCGAGCGGCAGGGCGGCGTCGCCGGGCGCGCCCGGCTGCGCGTTCGCGGCGATCGTTGCGAAGCGCGTGCGATGCACCGCCGCGGCGACGGCCGCGTCGCGCAGGAACGTTGCGACCGCCCGCGTCGGATCGGCAGCAACGTCGACGCCGCGGAGCCGCGCTTGCACGCGCGCTTGTTCGCGCTCGAGTGCGGGCCGCATACCGAGGACCGCACGATCGGCGACGGTGCGTTCGGCAAGGGTCGCGTTTGCGGCGAGCTGATCGCCGATGCGCGACTCGACGGGGCGGAACGCGAACGTATAGCCCGCCGCGACGACAAGCACCGCGGCGAACGCGATGACGCGGGCGTCGCCGGCGTTCGGGCTCACGGACGCCGCTCCAGGGCGATCGCGTAGACGACACCCGCATGCACGGGATCGCCGTGGACCGACAGGAGCCGCGCCGACCGATACGGGCGCAGCGACGTCAGCGACGTCATCGCCGTACCGACCGCCGAGAGCCGCGCGCCGCGGCCTTCGACGGCAACCACGGTGCGTTCGACGCGCAGGGACGTCAGCCACGCGTCGGCGGGCAGATGATTGCCGAGCGCCGCGATCTCGCTTGCTCGCCGTGCACCCGAGGCACGCACCCGCACGATGCGCGCAGCGACACCGCGCAGCCGTTCGACGTCGCGCTGGAGAACGCGCACCGAGGCGACGTCGCGCTCTGCTCGCGCCAACTCTGCGGCATAGAGCGCACCGTCCGCCTGCGCAGCGCGAAGCCGGAGTCCTTGGACGCCGCCGCACGCGCAGACGAGCACGACGGCGCCGGCGAGCGCCGCAAGCGGGCCGCGCAGGCGCGCAGGCGGCGGCGCTGGGGCGACGCCGAGCGTGCGTTCGAGCGGCGAGATCAAAAAGTTGACGCGGTTCACGCCGCGCACTCCCACATCGCAAGGCCGTAGGCGAGCGCCCAATCGGGCGAGGCGGCGCGCACGACGTCGGCGGGCAGCGCGTGCGTGCCGTGCAGGGATGCCGTCATGACCGGGATCCCCGCCGCGCGTTCGAGCGCGTCGGCGAACCCGGCCAGCCGCGAACCGTTGCCGGCTAGGACGAGCGACGTGACGTCCGCGCGCGCCGCGGCACGCGTCTCGGCCAGCGCCTGCGCGAGGTGTTCGACCAGCGCATCCCGCACGTGCTCGCCGGCGCCCGCCATGCCCATCGTGCGCTTTCGCTGTTCGGCGGTGACGCGATCGACGCCGAGCGCGTCGGCGATCGCGCCGGTGAGGCTCGCTCCGCCGATCGGCATCACGCGCTGGGTGGGGACGGGTTCGTCGCGCACGATGAGGATCGTTGCGCCTGCGCCGACGTCGACGATCGCGGCGGCTTCGGGGATAGCGCGGAGCAGAGCGAGCGCGGGGTGATCGACGGCAACCGGCCGCAGCCCGGCGCGTCGCGCCAGCGCGCTGCGTGCCTGCACGTCGGCGCGCGGCGCGGTCGCGATCGCGCATCGCTGCGCGTCGATCGGGACGACGCGCACTGCGGCGTCGTCCAGCGGATACGGCACCGAACGCGATGCTTCAAAGCGCGCGGCGCGTTCGCGTTCGCGTCGTGCGAGCGGCGGAAAGGTCGCGGTGCGGAGCAGCGCGTCGCGTCCGGCGGCGGCGAGAACGCAGCGGCGCTCTCGCGTCCCGAGTTCCTCGAATGCGTCGACGAGCGCGGCGCACGGGTCCGGAGCCGCGGGACGCGACGCAACCGCGCAAAGCGCGAGGTCTCCGTCTCCCGTGCGCTCGACCAGCGCGATACGCACGCGATCGTCGCCCAGATCGATGCCGAGCGGGAACGTCCGTGCGCGGCTCATGCGAAGACCGACGTGAGCGTTTCGACGGCCGTCCCGGCGGCGAGGAACGGCCCGAACGGGATCGCATCGCGGCGGCCGGCGTGGCGCAAGCCGAGGAGTGCCGTCGCATAGATCCCGCCGAGCACGAACGCCGCGCCGAGCGCGACGATCCCGCCGGCGACGCCGCAGCCGGCGCCGATCGCGACGCCGAGCTTGACATCGCCGAGCCCGAGACCGCGTCCGCCCGTCGATAGGTGCAGCGCGAGTAGCGTCCCGCCCGTGCAGACGCCGCCGGCGAGCGCCGGCGTCAGCTCGCCGCCGACCGCAGCCGATGCGAGCGCGGCGATCGCCGTCGTTCGCGTCAGCGCGTTGGGCAGCACCCCGGTGCGCGCGTCGACGGCGGCGGCCGCAACCGCGCCGGCGCACGCGACGGCCGCGGAGACCGCGCTCATGCGCCGGCACCCCGGTTGGCAAGCCGCTCGGCGAGGCGCGCGAAGCGGGAGTCGTGCGCGACCGCCGCGGCCAGCGCGAAGTCACGTGCTGCGCTCTTCCAGCGGCGCAATCGCTGCGCTGCCAGGGCACGATCGACGAGCAGGTTCGCGTCGCGAGGCGCATGCTGCAGCGCCGCCGACGCGATCGCGTACGAACGCGCGGCATCGCTGTCGCCGTGCCGCATCAGCAGCGAGAACGCCAGCCGGTCCGCGGCGGTCCGCGACACCGGATCGAGACGCATCGCGCGATCGTACGCGCCGACCGCGCCGTCGATGTCGCCCGTGCGCAGCCGGTCGTCGCCGCGCGTTACGAGTGCCGACGCAACCTGTGCGTGAAACAGAAAGGCAGCGGAAACCAGCGCAACGAGGGCGACCGCGGCGCGCCGCTCCGGCGGGATCGTCACGCGAGCGCTCCGTACAGCGCGCCCAGCGCGAGCATCAGCGTCCCGCCGATCACGTTCGGGACCGGCGTTGCGCCGAGCCGTGCGAACGGCGCGCGGACGCGCGAGCCGGCGGCGGCCAGCGCGATCAGCGGCGCGACGTGTCCCGCGGCGAACGCGGCCATGAGCGCCGCGCCGGCGGACGCGTTGCCGCCGAGGCTCGTCATTCCGGCGATCGCCGCGACGACCGGCGTGCAGCACGGAGAGACGACGCACGCGCTCGATGCTCCGAGCAGCAGCGTCCCGCCGACGCTCGAGCGGCGCGGTGCGTTCTCAGCGGCGCAGCGATGCGCCGGACTGCGGAATAGCACGATCGCGCCGCCCGCGATGAGCACCGCCGCGAGCGCCGCGTCGATCGCCGTCGACCACGCCTGCAGGGCACCGATCGCACCGGCCAGCGAGCCCAGCGCCACGTACGTGAGCACGATACCCGCCGCGAACGTCGCCGTGACGCGCCACGGATGCAGCGACGTTCCGGCAAGTGCGACGATCGCAACATAGCGCGGGGCGACGCAGGGGCCGACGCTGGAGGCGGCACCGGCGAGCGCGACCAGCGGATACGCGCCCGGGCCGCCGGAACTCACCGCGCGCATCGCGCTTGCGAACGTGTCGATCACGGCGCGGCCTGCAGACCTGCGCCGGCGACGTACTGGATCTTCGTCGCCGTGCAGTTCGTGCCGCAGACGGAGCCGCTCGCACCGCCGCTGACCGGAACCTTCGCCAGCGTCGATCCGACGTGCACGCCCGGGCAGGTGATCGTGTAGGTCGCAGGCGCACCGCCCGTCGCCTGCGTCGTCGTGAGACTGTAGAGACCGCTGGTGCTCTGCGCCGCCGGATCCTTCGGCGTGTTGCTCAGATACGAGACGCCGTTGACCGTGAAGAGCGCCGGCTGCACGCCTGCCGCCGACGCGGTCGGATAGACTTGATTGTCGGCGTAGTAGAGTTCGAGCGCGGTCGCGATCGCGCGCATGTTGGACTCGCACGCCGCGGTCTGCGCCTGCGAACGCGCGTTGACGAAGTTGGGGATGAGAATCCCGGCGAGGATCGCGATGATCGCGACGACGATCATCAGCTCGATCAGCGTGAAACCGCGCTCGGCCTCGCGCGCGTCGATTCGGTACACGGTCGTCCTCCGTTCGTGGGTACGACGGTGGCGGTGCCCCGGAACGACGCCGCTATTCCCGCTTTCGCTCGCGTGCGACGCGGCGATGCGCTACACTGCGAGCACGATGAAGCGACGCTCGAGCGTCCGGATCGCGGCGGCACTCGGGGCGGCCGGCGCCGGCGCGGTCGCGGGCTACGGTGCCTGGGTTGCCGCGCATTGGCTGCGCTACGGGAGCGCACGCGCGCCCGAGCCGGGTGAGGGCGACCCGCTGCCCGACCGGTTCATGCCGTCGTACGACGTCGTCGAGCGGCACGCGGTGCGCGTCGATGCGCCCGACGCGACCGTCCTCGCGGCGGCGTGCGAGTTGACGTGGCAAGGACCGCTGCTGACGCGCGCGATCATCGCCGCACGCAGCTGGTTCCTGCGCGCGCCGCCGGATCGTGCCGACCTCCCGCAGGCGATGCTGCCGTACCTGACGTCGATCGGGTGGCGCGTTCTTGCCGAAGTGCCCGGGCGCGAGATCGTTGCCGGTGCGGTGACGCAGCCGTGGCGGGGCGACGTCGTGTTTCCGCTCGACGGCGCGGAGTTCGCGCGGTTCGCCGAGCCGGCGTACGTGAAGATCGCGTGGACGCTGCGCGCCGATCCGATCGGCGATGCGCGGTGCGTGTTTCGCAGCGAGACGCGCGTCGGCGACTGACGCACGTGCGTGCCGGACGTTTCGCTGGTACTGGGCGTGTGCGTCGCCGGGGATCGTGCTGATCCGCTACTCGCTCGGCGCTGCGATCAAAGCGGAAGCGGAGCGGCGCTTCGCGGCGTCAGCGCACTGACGCACCGCGGCAGGGCCGTACCGCCGAGAACGGAACCCAGTCGCGGATGACGCGCTTCCTGCTCTCCGTCACGCGTGTCGCGATCGCGGCGTGCAGCATCGCCGCGATCCGCACGGCAGCGGTCGCAGCGCCGATGCCGCAGCCGCAGCACGTCGTCGTCGTCATCGAGGAGAATCACTCGCTCGCGCAGATCGTCGGCAGCACGAACGCAGCATATCTCAATGCGCTCGCGAAACGCGGCGCGCTCTTCGTGCACGCGCACGGCGTCACCCATCCCAGTCTGCCGAATTATCTCGCGCTCTTCGCCGGCGTCACCAACGACAACGGCGACGGCTGTCCGGCGACCGGCTTCGACGTGCACGCGCCGAACCTCGCGAGCGAATTGCTCGCGGCGCACCGCACCTTCGCCGGCTACGCGGAGGCTTTGCCGGCGACGGGCTCGTCGGTGTGCGCCGCCGGAACGTATGCGCGCAAGCACGCGCCGTGGACGGAGTTCGCGAACGTCCCGCGCAGCCTGCAGCGTCCGCTTTCCGCGCTGACGTCCTTCGACGCGCTGCCGACGGTGGCGTTCATCATCCCCGACGTCGACAATGACATGCACGACGGGACGATCGCTCAAGCCGACGCGTGGGCGCGCGCGCACCTCGACCCGCTGGTGCGCTGGGCCGATGCGCACGACACCCTGCTGATCGTCACCTGGGACGAAGGCTACGACGATCCCAATACCGTGCCGACGTTCTTCGTCGGCCCGATGGTGAAGCCGGGACGCTACACCCAGCGGATCGACCACTACAACGTGCTGCGTACCCTCGAAGCGATGTACGGACTGCCGTCGATCGGCCGTGCGCGCTCGGTCGCGACGATCGCCGGCTGGTGGCGGTGACGGCCGCGCGTCAGCGCGCGACGTCGGCGAGCGCCTGATCGAAGCGCGTCAGCGCGGAATACCGGTGAACCTGCAGCAGGTCGGCGGAGTCGCCGGCGTTGCCCCAGTCCTCGGTAAATCCGAGGGCATATCCGTTCTGCGACGCGAGTCGAGCGAGTCGCAGGTCGTAATTGTCTTCCGGATAGACCAGCGCGTAGACGGGGTTGCGCTTGCCGAGATGATAGGCCAGCGAGCTGCGCGAGAGGGTCAATTCGTGGACGACCTCCTTGTCGGAGAGCGCGCGCAGGTCGGGCGGGTGGTTCGCCGTGAGGCTCTGGATCGACATCAGCCCGCTGCGCGACATCTCGACGAGCTGCGGCCAGGTGGTATGCCGCTTGCCGTGCGTCGTCGTGCCGACGTAGTTGGTGTGGACGAACATCGCGGCCGGGAAACGGTGCTTCCGCAGCAGCGGGAACGCGTTCTCGTAGATCCCGTGGCCGTTGTCGTCGAAGGTAATCGCCACGGGCTTCAGCGGCAGCGGCGCCCCGCGCTCGAGGTGCGCGCGCAGTGCGTCGAGCGTGACGACGTGATAGCCGCCGCGTTCGATCTGCGCGAGCTGCGCGCGGAAGGTGTCGACCGGGGTGTCGAACCAAACCTCTTTCGACCCGACCACGTCGTGCCACACGATCACGGCGACGTAGGGAGTTCGTCCGCCGGGTGCGACCTGCGGGAGGCCGTTATCGGCTCCGCGCGCGGGCACGGCGGCGACCATACTGCAGACCAAGGCGATCGATGCGAGGAACCTGGTGATCATCAGGGGTGATGTTGCTGCGGCGCGCGGCGGGTTTCCCCGTCGCATCGTGCGCAGGCGGGTGCTGGCGATCGCGGCCGGCGTCGTCGTCGTCATCCTCGCGATCCTCGCCCTGCTGCGCGATGAGATCGAACGCACCGCACTCACCTGGCGCTGCCATGCGCTGACCGGCGGCGAGGCGACGATCGGCGCCCTGCATCACGAGCACGGCGGAACCGTGCTCGACCGCGTCCGCTTCGTCAGCGCCGACCGCGCCGTTACCGTCGAAGCTCGCCGGCTCGCGCTGCGCACGGCCGGCGGCGTCGTCGACGTCGGTGCGACATCGCCGCACGTGACGATCGCTCTCGACGGGATCCAGGCGGGCGATCTCGCGGCGGCGCGATCGGTCGTCGCCGCGCTCGGCGGAAACGGTGTCGGCGCGACGCTGGCCGCCGGGACGCTGACGCTCGTGCGTTCCGTCCGAGCGGAGCCGCTCGACGCCGCACCGTCGATCGTCCTCGATGACGTGCACGGATCGCTCGCGCTGACGCCGGCGCGGACGCGTGCCGATCTCGCGCTCAACGTCGCCGGCGGGACGCAGCATTATCCGGTCAGCGTGCGGAGCGTCGAAGCAGACCTGCCCAACGGCGGCGTCGAGATCACCGCCGACACGCTTCCGCTCGCGACGTTGGCGGCACTGCTGCCGTCGAGCGGGATTGCGTTCGACGGCGGGATGCTGCGGCGCGTCGACGTTATCGCGGGACCCGCCGTCCGCGGCCGCTTCACCCTCGAAGGCGCCAGCGCACGGCTCGAGGGCAACGCAATCGGCGCGATCCACGGCGAGGTCGCGATCGCCTCCAACGGGATCGGCTCGCAACTGCTCGGCGGAACGCTGAACGGCGTCCCGCTCGAGCTGCGCGGCGAAATCGACGACGTGCGCGACTGGGCCGCGTTTCCGAAGGAGGGAACGCGCGATGCGCGTGCGCTCGTCCGCATGGTCACGTCGATCGCCGAGCAGCCGAATCTCAAGTGGGTGAACGTCGATACGACGGCGCCGGGCGTTACCTTCGGTCAATACGCGATGACCGCGAAGGACCCGATATTGAAGCATCCGGAGACGAGCGCCGACATCCCGCATGTCGTGCAGCTGATCGCCGTCGATCCGCACGAACCGACGCTGCGCTTCGACACGGCGATCGCGAGCGATCACGTGATCTCGTCAGGCGAGCGCACCTCGCAGCTCGGGATCCGCACGCACGCCGTCGCCGGCGTCAACGGCGATTACTTCGATATCGGACGCACCTACGAACCGCAAGGGATGCTGATCCGCTCGGGGACGCTGGTGCGCGGTCCTACCGATCGGATGGCGCTGGTGATCGATCGCGCCGGTAAGGTGACCTTCGCGGAATTCCACCTCAACGGCCACGCTCGCTACGGCGGCCGTGACGTCCCGGTGACGCAGCTCAACACGTGGCCCGCCGGCGACGCGACGGTGATCACGCGCGACTACGGCACCGTCCTGCGGCCCGCGCCGGGCGTGACGTTCGCGGCGCTCGCGCCGCTCGGCGGGGACCGCTACCGCGTGACGTCGGTGCGCGACGCCGACCGCGAGCTTGCGGTGACGTTTGGTCTCGCGTTGGGTCCGAAGCTCAAAGCGCTCCCGCCGAAACCCGGCACGACGATTCGGCTGCAGTACGCGCTCGATCCGGCGGTCCCCGATCTCGTCACGGGGATCGGCGGCGGACCGCTGCTGCTGAAAAACGGCGAGTGGTACGACGACAAACACGCGCCGGCGCCGGACGAGCGCGACGTGCAGTGGCCGGTGGTCGCGCTGGGTACGCGCGCCGATCAGACCCTGCTCTTCGTCGCGGTTGACGGACGGCACCCGGAACGTTCGATCGGGATGACGCGTCCCGAGTTCGCCGAGATGCTCAAGCGTTTCGGCGTCACCGATGCGATGGCGCTCGACTCAGGCGGCTCGGTGACGATGGTCTCGCGCGCGCCCGGCAACGCCGATGTCACGGTGCGCAATGTTCCCTCCGACAACAGCGCGGAGCGCTACATCTCCGACGCGCTCTTCGTCTACAGTTCCGCGCCGGCGGGGACGATCGTCACCTCGCCCGCGCCGTCGCCCGCACCGACCAGCCCGCCGATCCGGTGATCGTGTTCCCCGCGGCGCTCGCGCCGCCGCCGCCGTTTCCGCTCGTCGTCTCGCAGGCGCACGACGTCGCGTACGTCGCGCCGGGGATCGAACGCGCCGACTACCGGCTCGTCACCGCCGACGGCCCGCTCGTGATTCACGTCGTCGCCGTCGACCTGAGCGAGCCGACGGTTCGGCTCGACGCCGTCGTCGCGCACGACCGCATGATCTCGAGCGGCGAGACCCTCTCGTCGATGGCGCAACGCACCGGCGCGGTCGCGGGCGTGAACGCGGATTACTTCGACATCGGCAACACGAACCAGCCGCTGAACGCGGTCGTCAGCAACGGCACGCTGCAGCGCTCGCCGTCACGCCGCGCCGTCGTCACGATCGGACGCGACCGCAGCGTCACGTTCGGCCGGCTGGCGTTCGGCGGCACGGTGACGTACGGCGCGACGACGCTGCCGCTCACCAGTGTGAACGAGTGGCCGCCGCAGCGCGGCGTCGCCTTCGTGACGCCCGCGTTCGGAACGCTCGCGGCAACGCCGAACGTCACCGTCGCCATGCTCGCGCCGCTCGATCCCGCGACGCGCGCCGCCGGCACGTACCGCGTCTCCGCGCTCGGCGCGCCGCCCGCCGCGCTCGTCGGCGCACCGCTGCTCGGCTTCGGCCCGGCGGCGCAGGCGGCCGGCCCGCTTCCGGCCGTCGGCGATACCGTCACGCTGGCGTTCGATACGACGCCCCCCGTCGCGCAAATCGCCGCTGCCGTCGGCGGCGGGCCGCTGCTGGTCGCGAACGGCGCACCCGCGGTCGACCCCGAAACGCCCGCGCCCGAAGAGACGAACGTGCGCTTTCCCGTCTCCGGCGCCGCGCGCGCGGGCGCGACGCTGTATGCGTTCGCGGTCGATGGTCGCGCGCCGGCGCTGTCGATCGGCGTGACGCGTCCGCAGTTCGGCGCGCTGATGGAGGGATTCGGCGCGAGCGACGGGATGGCGTTCGATTCTGGCGGCTCCGCGGAATTGGTCGCGCGCGTCCTCGGCGACGCCGGCGCGAGCGTGATCACCACGCCGAGCGACGGCCGCGAACGTCTCATCGCCGACGGGTTGTTCGCATACAGCGACGCACCGTCGGGCGTGGACCCGCACCTCATCGTGCGCCCCTCGACGTTCGCCGCGCTGCCGGGCGCCGCGCTGCGGCCGGCGGCGTTCGTCGTCGACGACGCGGGACACCGTCTCGAGACCGCGAGCGTCGAATCCGTTCGCGCCGCCGCCATACCCGGAAATCACGAAGCTGTGTTCCGCGATCCGCGCACCGGGATGCAGACGCGGATCGGTTACCGCACCGTCGCTCGCGTCGCGTCGCTTGCGATCGCACCCGATGCGCCGAACCCGGATCGCGGCGAAACGGTCGCGCTCACGGCACGCGCATTCGACGAGCGCGGCGACCCCGTCGTCCTCGGCGACGCGGTGCGGTGGCAAGCGCGGAGCGGAAGGCTGGCTGCGGCGGGCGCCTCGGCGACGTATGTTGCGGCGGATGCCGACGACACGATCGTCGCAACCGCCGGGGGCGCCGCTGCGCGCAGCATCGTGCGCGTCGGCCGGCACGCCCTTGCTGTTCCCGGATTCAGCGAAACGGCGCTGGCGTTCGATTTCACGGGGACGACCCGCGCGGTGTACGCCGACGTCGCGCTCGCGCTCCCCGGCGAACCGCGGGCGTTCACCGTCGACGCATTCGGCGATGCGAGCGGTGTGGCGCTGCGCGCCGCGTTCGTCAACCGCTTCGGCGAGCGCCGGGCGCTGACGCTCACGCCGCACGTCGATTGGAAGGGATGGCGCACGCTGATCGTGTCGCTGCCGCCGGATTTGAATCCGCCGATCCGTCTCACCTCGCTCTACGCCGTGCCGTCGGTCGGCGGCGCGCCGGCGCACGTCGCCGGCACGGTGCGGTTCCGCGCGGCCGCGGTCGTCGTGCCGGGGCGTTCGTGACGCGCGTGCGAGCGTTCGCGTCGCGCGTCTCGGCGGCGCTCGTGCTCGCATGCGGCGGGTTCGCGCCCGCGGTCGCGGCAGCGGCGCACGCGCCGGGCGCGTCCGTCGCGGGCGTCCCGGTGCTGATGTACCATCGCATCGCACCGGACACGCCCGGCGATGCCGTGGGCCGCAGCCTGACGATCGATCCGAAGACGTTCGACGCGCAGTTGTCGTGGCTCGATGCGCACGGCATCCGCACGCTGACGATGGACGACTTGGTCGCGCAGCTCCGGCGCGGCGAGCATCCGCGACGCGCCGTCGTGCTCACGTTCGACGACGGTTACGTCGACGCCGCCACCTATGCGACGCCGCTGCTGCGCAAGCATCACGCGCGGGCTTCCTTCTATGTGTCGGCGGGATTCGTCGGTCTCGAGCGCCATGCCGGCTGGCGCCAGTTGCGTGCGATGCGCGCGGCCGGGATGGAGATCGGCTGTCACGGGACGCGTCACCTCGATCTCGCGACGCTCGACCGCGCCGGGCTCGAGGCGGAGATCGGACACTGCGCGCAGACGCTCGCGCGCTATCTGGCGCGCCCGACGACGTACGCCTACGCGGCGGGGAAGTGGGGACCCGAGGCGATCGCGGTGCTGCGCGAACACCGCTTCGACGCCGCCCTCACGGAACGCCCCGGGCTCGTCCGCGACCTCGGGGAGCCCTTCGCGCTTCCGCGCCGCCGGGTCGACCGCGACGACGGGATCGGCGCGTTCGCGGGGATCGCGACGCCCTGACCGGGGGGCGGCTGCTTGCATTTCGCGCTCGGTTTTCGACCGTTCGCGCACCGTCGCGGTCCGCGTGAGTTCGCGCGTGGTAGCGTCCGTACATGGCACGTCCGATCATGGTCGCCGTCGGAGGGGATTCCGGCACCGGCAAGCTCACGTTCTGCGCCGGGTTGCGCGCGATCTTCGGTGACGAGCACTGTACGGAAGTCCGGCTGGACGGCTATTTCGGGCTGAACCGCGCGCAGCGCAAAGCGGCTGGCGTGACGGCGCTCGATCCGCGCGCGCACAACTTCGCGGCGATGGACGAAGATCTGTGGCAGCTCGCGCACGGCAATGCGATCGTGAAGCCGGTCTACGATCATCTGCTCGGCGCGGTCAACGGTCACGAGACGATCGAACCGCGCGAGATCGTGCTGGTGCAGGGGCTCTTTCCGCTCTACACGCGCGTGCTGCGTTCGTTCTTCGACGTCTCCGTGTGGCTCGAGCCGGATCCCGAGATGAAGCTCGCGTGGACGCTGCACCGCGACACGACGCATCGCGGCTATCGCGGCGATCAAGTGCGGGCCGAACTCGAACGCCGCCGGACAGACTACGAGACGTTCATCGCACCGCAGGCGCAGCATGCCGACATCCGCGCGCACTTCACCGCGCAGGGCGTGACGTTCCGCAAGAGCGGCCGCCTCGCGCCGCTCGACTACAGCGAGTTTGCCAGCGAGTCGACGCGGCTTGAGCTCGTCGACACCGGGTCGGGCCCGTTCCCGGGGACGATCATCGAGGTCGACGGAGGGATCAGCGACGCGACCGCGCGCCGGATCGAAGATCAGATGTGGGGGCGCATCGGTGCGCGGCACGCCGCCCGGCGGCCAGCGCAGTTGGGGACGTTCGAAGATCCCTCCGGCACGCATACCTCGCACGCGCTCGCGATCGCGCAGTTGCTGGTCGCGCGCCGCATCGGCCTGGTCGCGGACCAACTCGCCGGCGCGCTCGCGGTCTGACGCAAACGCTGCGAGCCGGTTGCGCCGGCCGCGACGCGGGCCCGTTGTTCAGCGCTGCGCGAGCCGGCCGACCCAACGGTAGAGAAAGACGACGACGGCGACAAACGCGATCGCGCCGAGGATCTCCGCGGGTCCCGTGAAGCCGTCGCCGACGAGCGCGAGCGGCTCGTCGCGATTCGCCGCGACGATGATTCCCGCGTTGAGCACGCCGAAGATGCTCTCGCCGACGATGAAGCCCGAGGCCAGCAGGACGCCGAGCCGCCGTGCGGCGTCGGCGTTCGGTTTGCCGGCAACCCAGGCGTTGTACGTCTTCCCGGCGACCGCGCCGACGACGACCATCAGCGTTACCGCCATCGGAAGGTAGATCCCCAACGCGACCGCCAGCGGCGGAAACTGCCGCCGCACGGTGCGGCGCAGCGTTTCGTCGATCGCGACGATCGCGAGACCGACGAGCGCGCCGAGCCCGATGAGATTCCAGCCGAGCTGTCCGGAGATGACGCCGTTGGCCAGCGCGGAGATGAGCGTCGCCTGCGGTGCGGCGAGCGGCTGCGAGGTGACTCCGTGCATCGGGGATCCGGCGAACCCGTAGGCGTGGTTGAGCAGGTCCAGCACGGGCGGGATGACGAGCGCGCCGAAGATCACACCCGCGATCAGCGCGACCTGCTGGCGCCACGGCGTCGCGCCGACGAGCTGGCCGGTTTTGAGATCCTGAAGGTTGTCGTTGGAGATCGTCGCGACGTTCAGCACGACGGCCGTGACGAAGAGGGCGAACGCGACGAGCGCTTTCGCCGCCGGCGGTTCGCTCGGACGTACGACGAGGAGCAGCAGCAGCGCGGCGCCGAGCACGGTGAGGATCGCGAGGCCGGAGACGGGAGAGTTGGACGAACCGATCAAGCCCGCCATGTACCCGCACACCGCGGCGACGACGAGCCCCGCGAGCACGACGTAGACGAGCGCGCCGATGACGAGCGGCACGACGGCTCCGGCGATCGCTGTTCCGTGCACGAACGCGACGAGCAGCACGGCGAGCGGGACGAGGCACAGCCCGCTGATCAGCAGGACGGTGTTGAACGGCAGATCGCGCTCCGTGATCGGCAGCGCGCCGTCGCCGTCGTCGCGGCGTGCGCGCGCGGCGGCCAGCGACGAGATTACGCCGCGGACGACCGGACCCGTCAGCCGGCCGAGCGACCAGATCGCCGCCACGCCGATCGCCCCGGCGCCGATGAACCGGACCTGGTGGCGCCACACGCCGTTTGCGAAGGCGGCGATGTCGCCGGTTTGCGGATGCATTGCGGTAAGGATCGGGACGAACACGCCCCACGCGAGCACGATCCCCGCGAGCATCGCGATGCCGACGGTCAGCCCGACGAGGTGACCCACGCCGATGAGCGCGAGGGAGAGCCCCGTGTCGATTCCGGTCACCGCCGCTCCCGCGCGCGCATAGCGCGCGATCTCGCCGGCGAAGATCTTCGTCGCGACGATCGCGACGAACGCCGCGCTCGCGACCGACGCGACGGCGACGGTCAGCAGTCCGGCTTTGTTTTCCTTGACGGCCGCATCCCCGGCATCGCCGCCCGCAACGGCCGCCGCTCCGACGCGCAGCACCTCGGCGGCCGCGACGCCTTCCGGATACGGCAGGTCGCTCCCGGTCACCATCGCGCGCCGCAGCGGGACGCTGTACATGACGCCGAGGACGCCGCCGACGACGCAGATCCCGAACGACTCCCAGAATGGGAAGCCGGTCCACCAGCCGACCATCACGAGACCGGGCAGGACGAAGATGATCGAGGAGAGCGTCCCCGCCGCCGACGCGATCGTCTGGACGATGTTGTTCTCCCAGATCGTCGCGTTGCGGAAGAGCCGCAGGACCGCCATCGAGATCACCGCTGCGGGGATCGAGGAGGCGAACGTCAAGCCGACCTTCAGCCCGAGATAGACGTTCGCGGCGGTAAAGACGAGGGTGATGAGCGCGCCGAGAATGAGCCCGCGGACGGTAAGCTCGGTCCGTTGCTGTTGCATTCCGCCTGCCCTTCGGCCCGGACGCAAACCGGCGCCTCCCGCGGCCGGGTAAGGGCCGGTGCGGCCGCGTAGAGTGGGCGATGGAGACGGCGCGGCTTCTCTTGCGGGCTCTGCGAACGGACGATGCCCCGGCGCTGCTGGCATATCGGTCCGACCCGGCCGTGATGCGCTACCAAGGCTGGGAGCCATCGTCGCTTGACGACGCTCGTGCCTTCATCGCCGCGCGTGGGGTGAGGGGGCGCGCGGTGCGGCGTGGACGCAGTACGGAATCGTCCTGCGCGGCGCGGGCACGCTGATCGGCGACGTCGGTTTCCGCGTCGCCGAGGATCGGCGGGTCGGCGAACTCGGGATCACCCTGGCGCCGGCGCATCAAGGCCGCGGCTTGGCGACCGAGGCGCTGCGTGCGGTCCTCGGCGGGGCCTTCGGTGCGCGCGGGATGCATCGCGTGACCGCGTCGATCGATCCGCGCAATGCGGCCTCGCTCGCGCTCTTCGAGCGGCTGGGCTTTCGGCGCGAGGCGCATCACCGCGAGTCGCTGTGGCTCGGCGGAGCCTGGGTCGACGACGTCATCGTCGCGATCCTCGGGCGCGAGTGGCGGCGGGGTCACGGCCAACGCGTCCGGACGCGATAGGTCATTCGACGGCTGGCCAGCGCGGGAGGTTGCGGCTACGACACGTGGCCCATGCGCGGGGACGGTCAACCCCTGCGGCGGCACGAACAGCGCGGCATCACCATTCGACCGACTGCCCCCGCAAGGAGTTCATAGCACGCCGATGCCTACCGACCTGCGCGACTTTCTCATGCTCTCGTATCGAGAGCTCGAAGAGCGAAATCTGGAGGTCAAACAACAGCGCAGCGACCGCGTAGCGCCCGACAAGATCCAGGAGATGCGGCTCAAGTACCTCGCCGACGAGCCGCGGATCAAGGCGGTGACCGTGCTCTTCAGCGACCTGGAAGGCCGCCTGCACATGCTCGACTACGACAAGAAGTTCTTGGTGAAGTCGAGCGACAACCTCACCTTCGACGGCTCGTCGATCCGCGGTTTCACGCCGCAGCGCGAGAGCGACCTTCGCCTTGCGATCGACTGGGGTGCGTTCTACTGGGCGCCGTCCGACATCTTCGGCCCCGGCAAGATCCTGGTCTTCGGTGAAGTCCTGGACAAAGACGGCTCGCAGTTCACCGCCGACATTCGCGGCGTGCTCAAGGCTTATTCCAACGACCAGTTTGCGAAGAACGGCTACACGCTCAACGCCGCGAACGAGATCGAGGGCTTCGTCTTTCAAGGCCTCGACGCGGAACAGCGGTATCACGAGACCGGCAAGTTCGAGTACGTCAACACCGGGGGCTACTACCATTCGCTCCCGGGCGATCCGTTGCGGCAGTTCATCGACACCGTGGCGGAAGTGCAGCGCGCGATGGGCTTCCAGAACGAGAAGGACCATCCGGAAGTCGCGCCGTCGCAGTTCGAAATCAACTACTCGTACGGCGAAGTCGTCGCGGCGGCCGACACGATCCAGCTCTACAAGCTCATCTGTCGCCAGGTGGCGCACAAGATGGGGATGACGGCGAGCTTTCTGCCCAAACCGGTCGTCGGCGTCAACGGCAACGGCATGCACACGAATATCTCGGTCTCCAAGGACGGGAAGAACCTGTTCTGGGAGGAGCGCGGCAACGAGAACCTCAGCGAGTTCGCGTGGACCTTCGCGGACCGCATCCTCACCGCGGGCAACGATATCTGCCTGCTGCTGAACTCGAGCGTGAACGCGTTCCGCCGGCTCGACCCGCACTTCGAAGCGCCCAATCAGATCAAGGTGTCGGCAACCGATCGCGGGTCGATGGTGCGCGTGCCGATCGGCAACGAGCGCAGCTCACGCTTGGAAGTGCGCTCGGTCGCGCCCGACGCGAACCCGTACATGGTGATGCTCTCGGTCTTCAAGACCGGACTCGACGGGAAGGTCTCGGACGTCGCGAACCTGCGTCAGGCCGAGCGCTATCTGCCCGACAACATCTACGACGCGCTCGCTGATTTCCGCAACGCGGAATGGACGTCCACGCTGCTCGGCGCTGACGTCAAGGAACGCTACGCCGATCTCAAGCAGGGCAGCGCCGATCGGTGCGCGCGCCAGCTCGGCACCTTCGTGAAGGCACAAGAAGTGCAGTACCACCACGAAGTGTACAACCAGTACCTCTGGAACCTGTTCTAGTCACGCCGCGTCACGCTGACACCCTCAGCGTGACGCGCTCGCTCAGCCTTCGTTGCGGATGTAGGCGTCGGAGCCGTTCAGCCAGTCTTCGCGCGGCGGCGAGAAGATGTCGATGTCGATCGTATCTTCGAGCGCGGTCGCCGAATGCGGCTCGTGCGGGGGGATCACGAGGACCTCGCCGGCCCGTACGATCACTTCGCGCTTTTGATCGTCGCCGAGCCTGAACTGCAGCGCGCCCGCGATGATATGCGTGATCTGCTCGTTGTGGTGCGCATGCTTGGGGACGTGATCGCCCTTCGCGAAGCGGACCTCGGCGATCATCATCGACGTGCCGGTGATCATCCGGCGCGTGAGATTGCCTTTGAGAGGCTCGGCCTTCATGTCGTCCCAACGGTAGTGCGTCGCGCCAGGCGTGTCGATCATCGGCGATCTCCGTGCAAATGCGGGCGAAGAATCTTGCGCGCGTCCGCCCCCGCGGCCTGCCGGAGACCGGGCGCGGCGAAGGAGTGATCCGCACTTCTCGGGCAAGTCCGTAGCGTGCCGCGCAATGAGGGAACCGAATCGTCGTGGGACGAGCGACTGCTGCCGCTGCTCTCGAGCGAGTGGCAGCGCGTCGACGCGCTCGCCGCGCGGCTGCGCGCGCCCTCGCACACGGTGCTCGCGCGGTTGAAGGACATGATGCGCCGCAATCTGGTCGAGCGGCGGATCGTGAACGATACGACGAAGATGTTCGCCGGGCGCCCGCAGCAGCGGGCAGAATTTCGGCGGACGCTCGGCTAACCGTCGCGATCGCCCGACGCCGCGTCACCCAGCATGCGCGCCCAATCCGGACCGAGCAGTCGCGAGAGGGCGCGGTCGGCGAGGACCTTGCCTCCGGTCTGACAGGCCGGACAGTAGTTGGTTTCGTTGTCCGCGTAGCGGATGCGCTGTACCGGTGTGCCGCAGGCGGGGCACGGCGCGCCGTATTTCCCGTGCACCGCCATCTCGGGACGGAACGCGGTGACCTTCGTAGGGAAGCGGGTCGCAGCTTCGGTTTGGAGACGGTGCGTCCAGGTCTCGAGCGTCCTCCGCGTCGCGTCGTAAAGGCGTTGCCACTGCGCGTCGTCGAGGCTGCGCGTCAGGGCGATCGGCGAGAGGTGCGCTGCGTGGAGAATCTCGTCGGCGTAGGCGTTGCCGATCCCGCTGATGGTGCGGGGATCGGTGAGGGCGCGCTTGAGCGTGCGATTCTCCGCGGCCAGCGCGGCGCGGAACGGATCGGGTCCGGTTTCGAACACCTCGATGCCGCCCGGATCGAGTTCATGCAACGCGTGCTCGCCGTCGACGACGTGAAGCGATGCGCGCCGCTTCGTTCCGGCTTCCGTGAGCACGAGCGTGCCGTTCGAAAAGTCGAAGGCGGCGAGCGCGTTGCGCCCCCGGAGCCCGGCACCGCGCGCTTTCCACTGCAGCCGTCCCGCGATCATCAGGTGGATGACGAGCCACACGTCGCCGTCGAGACCGATCGCGATCCGTTTGCCGACGCGGCGCAGCTCGCGCACGGTACGCCCCGTGACTGCGGAGAGCGGCGGCTCGACCGTTCGCAGAAGAAACGGCCCGTTCAATCGCATCTCTTCGAGCCGTTCTCCGACGATCCGCTGCCGCAGCGCGTGGAGGTAGGCTTCGACGTCGGGAAGTTCCGGCACGGCGCTACGGCGCGGCGGGAGACACGTCGCGCATCGTGCGGCAGACGCGTGGAGGCGGGAGAGAACGCGGATGCGGCGGCGCGGGCACGCCGCGTCGCTTCTCGGTGGGGCGTCGCGAGCCCGGCCGGTCTGCACGGGCTCCGCTCATCCACGCGGTTCCTTGCTGCGGTGCGACCGGGCAGCGCGCGGCGGGTATCGGGCGCCCGTGCGCGCGAAGGACCTCCGCGCGACAGTCGCCCGGAAGGATGCATGGAACTCACGCAGGCTCAACTCGACCAGTTCGATTGCGACGGTTTTTTGCGCTTCGAGAGGCTCTTCACGGCCGACGAAGTCGGCTTGCTCAAAGCCGAGATCGCCCGCACGTCCAGCGCGAACTCCGACGCGATCATCCGCGAGCGCACGGGATCGATCCGGACGGTGTACCGTTCGCACGAACCCGACGGGCCGACGTTCTCGCCCGCATTTCATCGGCTCGTAAGCACGCCGCGCTTTCTGCGACCCGCACAGCAAGTGCTACGCGACGACGAGCTCTACGTGTTCCATTGCAAGAGCAATATCAAGACGGCGATCGACGGCACCGTGTGGATGTGGCATCAGGACTACGGCTATTGGCAGCACGACGGCGTCCCGCGCGATACGATGGCGACGTTCCTAGTCAAGTCCCAAATCTGCTGTAATTCCGGTTCGTCGATCGCGTAAGTTAGGCTGCTCGTCTGTCTCGTTTTACGGCGGCCGGCTTGGCCACCGTCGTTGCTTTCCATTCGAAGTATTCGGTCATGTCGAAGTAGGCTCGGCTTAACCATTCGTCGTTTTGCTCGGAGAGTAACGCGCCGACCATGCGAATCGCTGCGGCGTCGTTTGGGAAAATGCGAATGACTTTCTCCCGGCGACGAATCTCTTCATTGAGCCGCTCTTGCATGTTGCTCGTGCGCAGTCGCCGACGATATTTCTCCGGCAGCGGCAAGATCGCAAACATGTCTTCGAACGCTCCTTCCAAGCACACGCACGACTTGGGCGCTGTTTCTGCGAAGCGGGCCATGAATTCCGCATATCGACGCTCGGCCTCTTTGCGATCAGTTGCGAGGAAGATCAGCCGAGCTGCAGCGGTTACGTTTTCGCGTTCTTTCTTGGGCGCGTGATCGAGCAAGTTCTTCATCACGTGGAACTGGCAACGCTGCCACGTCGCGCCGACGAATTGCTTGGCGATCGCCTCGCGTAAGCCCGAGTGATTGTCGGAGACGGCAACGTCGACGCCGTGCAAGCCGCGTGCTTTGAGGCCGCGAAAGAACTCGTTCCACGTCGCAAAGCTCTCCGAATCGCCGATCGAAAGACCAAGGATCTCGCGGTATCCGTCAGCACGAATGCCGCTCGCGATGAGCAGCGCTTTGCTGACGACGCTCTTGTCGGTGCGCACCTTCGTGAAGAGCGCGTCAACGATGATGAACGGGTACGCCGCGTCGAGCCGACGATTCAAGAATCCCGCGACCGGCTCGTCAAGGGCCTTCGCGAGGCGACTGAACGTCGACTTCGAAAACGACGTCCCACACAGACCTTCGGTTATCCGCGTGACCTTCCGCGTCGAGACGCCGTTGACGACCATCTCCATCAGGCCCACGACAAAGGCTTGTTCGCTGCGGCGATAACGCTCAAAGATGTCGGTTGAGAAGCTGCCGTCGCGCGTCTGCGGCACGCGCAGGACCAGCGATCCGACGCGGGTCGAGAGCTGTCGATCGCGATACCCATTTCGATAGCCCTCCCGTTCTTGACAGCGTTCGTACCGCTCGGCGCCCAGATGATCGAGCATCTGCGCCTCGAGCACTTGGTTCAAAATCGTTTCGACGAGCTTCCCGAGCGCCGCAGGTTGATCGAGCAACGCTGGAATCGCGTCGCGGGATAGGGTAAGATCGTAATCGGCCACCGTTCCGGTCCTTTCGATTGAAGTGTTGTCAACGTCAATCTTCGAACCGGAGCGGTGGCTACCCGCCCGCTGAATTTACATCAATTATAGGGACTCTGCCCATCGTCTTACGTTGCTTCGAGCGTATCGCGTTTTACGAACGCAAAGCGCTTGTCGATCGGGAAACGTTGCTCATGGTCGCTTCCGGCCGCATCGTGATCATGTGGAATTGCCTCGAAAGGGTCGTCGCGATTCACCGCGCGTCGCTTGGGCCGGGCATGTGGAAGAATTTCGAGAACCTGTACCACGTTACGATTCAGAATATGGCCGAGCAGAACGTCGACGCGCTCGGTGCTCTGCCGCGTTTGCGAGAAAAGCTCGGGTTGCCGGCCGAGAGCACCACGGGGGCGTAGCATCGCGACCTATTCCGTTGCCGATCGACGCATGCCGGCCGCCGTCGCCGCGTTCGCTCAGCGCGTGAGGTAGGGCCGCAGGCCGGCGACGCCGCCTTCGCGGCCGAAACCCGATTCCCGGTAGCCTCCGAAGGGCGAACTGGGATCGAACTGGTTGAAGGTCGAGCACCACACCACGCCCGCGCGCAGGCGCTGCGCGACGTACATCGATTTTGCGCCCTTGTCCGTCCACACGCCCGCTGAGAGTCCGTACGGCGTGTTGTTCGCTTTCTCGATCGCTTCGTCGGCGGTGCGGAAGGTCATGATCGAGAGGACCGGTCCGAAGATCTCCTCGCGCGCGATCCGGTGCGACTGCGAGACGCCGGTGAAGAACGATGCGCGGAAGAAGAAGCCGCGTTCGGGGAGCGCGCACGACTGCTGGTGGAGCGTCGCACCCTCGGCGACGCCGCTCGCGACGAATTCCGCGATCTTCGCGTGCTGCGCCGCGGAGTTGATCGCGCCGATGTCGGTGTTCTTGTCGAGCGGATCGCCGACGCGCAGCGCCTCGATCCGCGCGCGCAGGCGGTCGACGATCTCGTCGTGCACCGATTCCGCGACGAGCAGACGCGAACCGGCGCAGCAGACGTGACCCTGATTGAAGTAGATGCCGTTGACCACGCCCTCGACCGCCTGATCGAGCGGCGCGTCGGCGAAGACGATGTTCGCCGCTTTTCCGCCGAGTTCGAGCGTCAGCCGCTTGGACGTCCCCGCGACCGTCTTTTGAATGATCTTTCCGACCTCGGTCGAGCCGGTGAACGCGATCTTGTCGACGCCGGGATGCGCAACGAGCGCCGCGCCGGTCGTGCCGTCTCCGGTGACGACGTTGACGACGCCCGGCGGCAGTTCGGCCTCTTCGCAGATCTGAGCAAGGACGAGCGCGGTGAGCGGCGTCGTCTCGGCCGGTTTGAGGACGACGGTGTTCCCGCACGCCAGCGCCGGTGCGATCTTCCAGGCCGCCATCAGCAGCGGGAAGTTCCATGGGACGATCGAGCCGACGACGCCGACAGGTGCGGGCGCGCCGATCCCGGGCAGCGCGTAGCGCAGCTTGTCGGCCCAGCCCGCGTAATAGAAGAAGTGCGCCGCCGCCTGCACGACGTCGAAGTCGCGCGACTCTTTGATCGGCTTGCCGCCGTCTTTGGTCTCGAGGACGGCGAGTTCGCGCGAACGCTCGGTGATCGCGCGGGCGATCCGGTAGAGATACTTCGCCCGGTCCGCCGGGCGCATCGTCTTCCACACCCGCTCGTACGCGTCGCGCGCTGCGGCGACGGCGCGGTCGATGTCCTGCGGGCTCCCGGCCGCGACCTGGGCGAGCTCGGTTTCGTGCGCCGGATCGATCGTTACGAACGTCGCGCCGTCCGAGGACGGCGTCCATCGCCCGCCGATGAAGTGGTCGTAGCGCGCCGCGATCCGAACCGGGGCGGTCTCGAGCGACGGCGCGTATGCCAGGGCCATCCGGCAGCGTTCGCTCGGCCGGCGGCGCGCTCCCCGCGCTCAAGGGAGTCCGCCGCGCCGTCGCCAAGCGGCACGCCAGATGGATCGCCGACTGTCACGATCGCTTGTCGGGATAGCGCTGATCGTTGCCCTCGTCGTTCCGATCGTCGTCGCCGGCGGCTTCCTCGTCCGCTCGTTCGTCGGGCGAGCGTTCTCGACGGAGGAGCGGGTGCGCGAGACGCGCCTCTTGGCGAGTCAGGCGGTGAAGCTGCAGCTCGACCAGGAGACCGGCGTCCGCGGCTTCGCCGCGACGCGCGACCCCGTGTTCCTGGAGCCGTACCAGCAGGCGCGCGACGCGCTCGCACCGGTGCTCGCCGACCTTCGCCGCTCGCTCGTCGAGCTCGGGATGACTGAAGCGCTGCCGGCGCTCGCCGACGGCGTGCGGGCGAGCGACGCGTGGACGCGCAGGGTCGCGCTTCCGCTGACGGCGCCGCATCCCGCCGCCCCGCTGGTCATCCAGCGGTACGGCAAAGGGCTGATGGATCGCTACCGCAACGATCTCCAAACCGTCGAGGACGCGATCGGACGGCGCGAGGCCGCGATCGACGCGCAGGCGCAGTCGGCGATCGACCGCATCAACATCATTGTGATCGTCGGCGTCCTCGGCGTCGCCGGCGCGGCCGCGCTCTTCGCCGCCGAACTCGTGCGCTCGAACGCTCGGCTGGAGCAGAGCGAAGGCGAATCGGCGCGCCTGCAGGCCGCGTACGAAACGGAGCGGCGCGTCGCCGAAACGCTGCAGGACGCGTTTCTGCAGCGGCCGCTGCCCGTGCTGCCGGCGGTCAGTTTCAGTGCGACGTACGTCCCCGCGACCGAGGAAGCGAAAGTCGGCGGCGATTGGTACGACGGCGTGGAACTCTCGCGCGAGCGCGTGCTCTGCGTCATCGGCGACGTCGCCGGCCATGGTCTCGAGGCGGCGGTCTCGATGAACCGTGCGCGGCAGGCGCTCGTCACCGCCGCGGTCCAGGATCCCGATCCCGGGAACTTGCTCGCGCGTGTCAACCGCGAACTCATACGGCAAGACGCACGCATGGTGACGGCGGTCTGCGGCTTCGCCGACGCGAGGCGGTACGAGTTCGTCTATGCGACCGCGGGTCATCCGCCGCCGGTGCTGATCGAGCCCGGCCGTCCGCCGCGCCTGCTCGAGTTCGGCGGCTTGCCGCTCGCCGTGAGCGAGACGGCGGCGTACCGGACCTCCACGATCCAGACGGTGCCGGGCGCAATGCTCGTCCTCTACACCGACGGTGCGGTCGAGCATTCGCGCGACGTGATCGCCGGAGAACAGACGCTGCTCGACGCCGTATCGCGCGCGCTCGACAACGAAACGCCCAACATCGCGGCCGCGATCCACGGGCACATCTTCGACGGGCGCGTGGTCGGCGACGACGTCGCGATCCTGACGGTCGCGTTCGCCCCGGAGGGCACGACTTCGGGTGCGCGAGTCGCGAGCGGGGCGATCGTCGCGGCCGGTGCGCGCAGCAACGACGGGACGATGACCGGAACCGTCGTCTCGATCAACGATCTGCGGCGCGCGTCGTGAGCGGAAGATCGTCGCTGACCGTGATCGCGCTGGGCGGCGAACTCGACATCGCACGCCGTGCGGAGATCGCGGCGGCGCTGCAGGTCGACGGCCCCGGCCCCGGGATTCTCGTCGATCTGAGCGAGGTGACGTACGCCGACTCGACGATCATCGCGGAACTGCTGCGCTTCCGCGACGCGACGCGGCGGGAGGGACGCGCGGTCGCAACCCTCATCGGGCGCCCGCAGTTCGCGCGGATCCTCGCCTATGCCGGGCTCGCGGAGGCGTTTCGCGTCTTCGACGACCGCGGCGCGGCGTTGACGTTTCTCGCGGAGGCCGGCCGGTGACGCCGGACTGCGAACTGCGGCTCAACCGCAGCGCACTGCTCGACGCGCCGCAGCCGCTTCGGCATGCGCTCGACGCGTTTCTGGTCGGCGCGCAGATCCCGGAACCGGCGCGCGAGGACATCATCATCGCGGTCGGGAGGCGCTTTCGAACGCGGTCGAACACGCCTACCGCAGTGACGTGCGCGGCGAGGTCGAGCTCTACGCGCGCACCGGCGCCGGTGCGACGCTGCTCGTCGACGTCGTCGACCGTGGACGCTTCATCGAGCGCGACGGCGGAACGCCCGGACGCGGCTTCGGGCTGCGGATCGTGCGCGCGATCGCGCGCGAGGTGACGATCGAGCCGAACGGCGGGACCAGCGTGCGGATGGTGTTCGACGTGCCGCGGCTAGCCGGCTGACGCCGCGTTCGACGTCGCCGGAAGCCAGCGGTCGAGGACGCGCCGCAGGTCGGCGAGGCTGACCGGCTTCGCGACGTAGTCGTCCATCCCGGCGGCGAGGCACGCGTCGCGATCCTCGCCGCGCGCGTTCGCGGTCATCGCGACGATTACGGTATGGGTGCGGGTGCGCAATTCCGCGCGCCGGATCTGCGCCGTTGCGTCGTAGCCGTCGAGCACCGGCATCTGCACGTCCATGAAGATCAAATCGACGTTGCCGCGGGAGTGCGCCAGCACCGCCTCGGCGCCGTTCCCCGCGACCTCGGGCGCGAAGCCGAGCCGTTCGAGCTGGCGCGTCGCAAGCCGCTGGTTCACCGGATTGTCTTCGGCGATGAGGATGCGTTCGGCGCGCGCCGGCGCAGACGGGTCCGCCGCTGCGCCCGGCAGATCGCCCGCGCGCGCCTGCACGACGCCGGCGATCGCGTCGAAGAGCGACGACTGCGTCGCGGGCTTCACCAGGTACGAAGAGAAGCCGGCTGCCCGCGCCTGCGCGGCGAGTTCGCGATCGTCGTTGGCGGTGATCATCACCAGTCCCGTGTGCCCGAGCAGCGGATGCTGGCGGATCTTCCAGCCCAGCGCGATCCCGTCGCTCATCCCGAGGTCGTAGTCGACGAGCACGTTGTCGTAGGGCTCGCCGCGTTCCGCGGCCCACGTGAGGTGGCGCAACGCCGTCGCGGCATCCTGGACCTTGTCGGCGTGCACGCCCCAGCCTTCGAGCGTGCGCCGCAGCAGCTCGAGCGTGCGCGGATCGTCCTCGACGACGAGCGTCCGCGTCCCGCGCAGTTCGCGCACCGCGGGAGTCCCCGGCACCGCACGGCTGCGCGCGAAGGGGATCGTGAACCAGAAGGTCGAGCCGCGCCCCGGCGTGCTCTGCACGCCGATCTCGCCTTCCATCAAACGCACCAGCCGCCGCGAGATCGTCAGGCCGAGGCCGGTGCCGCCGAAGCGTCGCGTCGTCGACATATCGGCCTGGCGGAACGGCTCGAACAGCGTCGCTTCGGTCGTCGCATCGATCCCGATCCCGGTGTCGGAGATCGCGAAGCGCAGCGTCACCTCGGCGTCGGTCTCGTGCTCGACCGTCACCACCACGACGACGCTCCCGCGGTCGGTGAACTTCACCGCGTTGGAGAGCAGGTTCAGCAGGATCTGACGCAAGCGCAACGGGTCGCCGACGACGAACTGCGGGACTCCGACGTCCGCGTAGGTGACCAGTTCGAGATGTTTGGCGTGCGCCTGCGGCGCGACGATCGCCGCCACCGTCTCGGTGAGCACGACGATCTCGACGTCGGCTCGCTCCAGCTCGAGCCGGCCGGCCTCGATCTTCGAGAAGTCGAGGACGTCGTTGATCACGCCGAGCAGCGTTTCGCCGGAGTGGCGGATCGTCTGCACGTATTCGTGCTGTTCGCGATCGAGCGGCGTGTCGAGCAGCAGCTCCGACATCCCGATCACGCCGTTCATGGGCGTGCGGATCTCATGGCTCATCGTCGCGACGAAATCCGATTTCGCGCGCGATGCCTCTTCGGCGCGCGCGACCGCCGCGCGCAGCTCGTCTTCGCGCGAGCGGATCGTCGCGGCCATCACGCGCAGGGTACGATCCAGTTCGGCGACCTCGTCGGAGCCCGCGAGCGCGTCAGCGTCGGCGACCGGCTTCCCGCGCATGTACGCGCGAGCATGCTGTTCGACGCGCTCGATGCGCTGGGCCAGCGACCGGCTGACGATGAACGCGAGGACGAGTGTCGCCGTCCCGCCGGCGAGCGCGACGACGAAGAGCCAGATCCCGCTCGACCGCCAGATCGCCTGCAGTTGGACCCGCGCCTGCGCGCGCCGGTCGCGCTCGATCGTGTCGAAACGCAGCTTCGCCGCGATGAGATCGGTCATGAGCGATTCGGCGCGCGCGGTCGTCGCGAGGGCGGAGCGGGCGTCGATGCTCCCCGGCTTCGTGGCTGGGGTCTCAGCGTCGAGCCGAGTGAGTTCCCGGCGTGCGAACGCGTCGATCGCCCCAACCGACTCCTCGACGTCGAGATCCCCGGCGGTGGCGGCGTGCAGCGCGCCGATCCGCGCGAGGACGCCGGCGCGTGCAGCGGCGTAGGAGGCGCGGTCGCCGCGCAGCAGGACGCGCCGCACCGCGTTCTGCGCGTGCAGCACCGAGATCAGCACGTCGTCGGAGGCTTCGAGCCGGATCGTCGCGTCGCGCGAGACGTTCTCCATCGCGTGCGTGCGCGACCCGAAATACGTGACCACCGCGATGACGCCGAGGATCAGCGCGAGCGGAACGATCACCAGCGCGGAGAGCCGCGCGCGCAGCGACACGGCGTCAGTCCCGCGGGACGTAGTCCAGCGAGCCGTACCGCCCGGTTGCGAGCTTCTCGCGCTGCAGGAGCAGATCGTCGAGCAGCGCCGAGGCGCCGATGCGGAACAGGTCGGGATCGAGCCAAGGGTCGCCGAGCGACTCGTCGAGCAAAACGAGATACGCGATCGCGGCCTTCGTGGTGCGCACGCCGCCGGCGACCTTGAGCCCGCGGCGTTCGCCCGTGCGGCGCGCGAAGTCGCGGATCGCCTCGGCCATCACGAGCGCCGTCGCGAGCGTCGCCGACGTGCCGATCTTCCCGGTCGACGTTTTGATGACGTCGGCTCCGGCTTCGAGCGCCAGGTCCGACGCGCGGCGCGTCGCGTCGTAGGAGCCCAGTTCGCCGGTTTCGAGGATCGCTTTGAGATGAACGTCGCCGCACACGTTCTTGACCGCGACGATCTCGTCGTAGACTCGCGCTTCGTCTCCTGCGAGAAACGCACCGCGGTCGATCACCATGTCGATCTCGTCGGCGCCGCTCGCGAGCGCCGCTTCCGTGTCGCGCAATTTCACGTCGAGCGACGAGAGGCCGCTCGGGAACGCGGTCGCGACCGAGGCGACTTTGACGCCGGTGCCGCGCAGCGCGTCCTTGGCGACGGCGACGAGGTTGGGATAGACGCAGACCGCCGCGACCCGCGGCGCACCGGGCGCGGGGAACGCCGCCTTCGCGCAGAGCGACCGCACGCGCCCCGGCGAGTCGCGTCCTTCCAGGGTCGTCAGGTCGATGCACCGGATCGCCAGGTCGATCGCGGCGAGCTTCGCCTCGTTCTTGATCGAGCGGGTCCCGAAGCTCGCCGCACGTGCCTCCAGCATGACCGCATCGACCGGCGGAGACGTAAGCGAGAGCAAGGGCATGACTCTGCACGTTCGAGAAGGTCGCGCGGCGTGACCTCGTATGCGCCGCCGCTCGCCGGCATCCGTGTTCTGGAACTCGGTTCGTCCGTCGCCGGACCCTCAGCCGGACGGCTCCTCGCCGATCTCGGCGCCGACGTGCTCAAAGTCGAATCCGCCGAAGGCGACGGTCTGCGGACGTGGGGCGCGCCGGCGCCGGACGGCACCTCGTGGTGGTTCAAGTCGCACAATCGTAACAAACGCTTCCTGTGCTTCGACTTGCACGAAGAAGCCGACCGAGAGACCGTTCGTGCGATCGCCCTGCAATGCGACGTGCTGATCGAGAACTTCCGGCCGGGGCGGCTCGAGGCATGGGGATTGGGCTACGAAGCGCTGCGCGCGCAGCACCCGCGGCTGATCTACGCGTCGATCAGCGGCTACGGGCAGGATGGGCCGTATCGCGACCGCACGGGATTCGGCAACATCGCCGAGGCGATGGGCGGATTCCGCTACGTCACGGGCTACCCCGACCGGCCGCCGGTTCGGGTGGGGATCTCGCTCGCCGACGAACTCGCCGCGCTCAACCTCGTCGTCGGCATCCTGGCCGCCCTGCGGGCGCGCGATCGCGACGGCGTCGGCGATCTCATCGACGTGTCGCTGCTCGAGTCGTGCATCGCGCTCACGCAGGGACAGCTTCCGGAATACGCCGCGCTCGGCGTGGTGCGCGAACGGCAGGGGAACCGCTTCTCCGCGGCCGCACCGTCGGGCGTCTATCCGACCCGCGACGGGCGGTGGATCGCGATCGGCGCGAACGCCGATTCGATTTTCCGACGGTTCGCCGCCGCGATCGGCCGTCCCGAACTCGCAGCCGATCCGCGCTTCGCGACCAATCGCGACCGCTCGCGCAACATCGCGGAGCTCGAGGCGGCGATCGCGGCATGGACGCAGAGCGTCGATGCCGGCGAAGCCGCGCGGGTGCTCACCGGCGCCGGCGTCCCGGCGGGTCCCGTCTATTCGATCGCCGACATCGTCGCCGACGAACAGGTGCGCGCGCGCGGCGTGGTGCGCTATCTCGACGACGGTGCCGGAAATTGCGTGGCGACCGCGGCGCCGGCGGCGCGCTTGCGCGCGCATCCGGCGGTGCTCGATCACGCCGCGCGCGACGTCGGCGCCGACACCGACGCGGTGCTGGCGGAACTGGGGATCGGAGGATCGCGATAGCACCGATCATCGCGCTGCGGGACGTCAGCAAGACGTTCGAGAGCGGCTACACGGCCCTGCGCGGCGTCGATCTCGACGTCGAGGCGCAGCGCTTCGTCGCGCTTGTCGGCCCTTCGGGCTGCGGCAAATCGACCTCGCTCTCGCTGGTGGCCGGGCTCGAGGAACCGAGCACGGGGAGCGTGCTCGTGCGCGACCGGCCGGTCGCGGGGATCACCGATTCGGTCGGGTTTCTCTTTCAGCGCGACGCGCTGCTCCCGTGGAAGAACGTCCACGACAACGTCCTCTTTCCGCTGCAGCTGCGCGGCGTGCCGGGCGACGAGGCCCGACGGCGCGTCGACGCATGGCTCGGGCGCGTCGGCCTGCGCGGCTTCGAGGCCTCGTATCCGCATCAGCTCTCGGGCGGGATGCGCAAACGCGTCGCGCTGGCGCAGACGCTCGTCTACGATCCGGAGATCCTGCTGATGGACGAGCCGTTCTCGGCGCTCGACGTGCAGACGCGCAACCTCATGGAGGCGGAACTGCTCGGGCTGTGGCAGGGCTCGGGGAAGACCGTGATTTTCGTGACCCACGACCTCGAAGAGGCGATCGCGCTCTCCGACGAGGTCGTGGTGATGACCGCCGGACCCGCGCGCGTGAAGGCGCGGTACGACGTTCCGCTGCCGCGTCCGCGCGACATCGAGACGGTCCGCTTCGATCGGCGTTTCACCGCGCTGTATCAATCGATGTGGAACGATCTGCGGGACGAGGTGCTGGAGAGTTACGCCCGTGCGAATGCGGCCGGTTGACCGGCGCGTCGTCGCCGCGACGCAGATCGCGGCGATCGCGATGGTGCTGGCGGGCTGGGAGTTCGGCGTGCAGGTGCACGCGGCGCATCCCGGGTCGGGGATCGATCCGTTTTTCTTCTCGAGTCCGAGCCAAATTGCGGCTACGATCGGAACCTGGTGGCAGCACAACTACATCCTGGGCGACGTCGCGGTCACGATGGAGGAGACGGTCTTCGGACTGCTCGTCGGCGGCGCGATCGGCGTCGCGCTCGCGGTGCTGCTGGCCTCGAACCGTTTTCTCGGGGCGGTCTTCGTCCCGTTCCTGGTGCTGTTCAACTCGATCCCGCGGGTCACGCTCGTTCCGCTGTTCATCCTGTGGTTCGGGTTCACGCTGTGGTCGAAGGTCGTCAGCGCGGTCGTGCTGGTGCTCTTCGTCGTCTTCTTCGCGACCTACGACGGGATCCGCGACGTCGACCCCACGCTCGTTGCCAACGCCCGCGTGCTCGGCGCGCGCCAAGCCGACATCGTGCGTCACGTGCTCGTCCCCTCGGCGCTCACGTGGATCTTCTCGTCGCTCCGCTCGGCCGTCGGCTTCTCGCTGATCGGTGCGGTCGTCGCCGAATATTTCGGGGCGCAGGCAGGCGTAGGCTATCGCATCCAATACTCGGAAGCGCAGCTAAACACGAGCGGCGTCTTCGCCGGGCTCGCGATTCTCATGGTCCTCGTCTTCGCGATCAACCTCGTCTTTCAATGGCTCGAAAAGCGGCTCGTGGTTTGGAAGCCGCGCGTTTCGTAAGGAGGGAAACGATGAACGATCTGACTCGACGCCGGATGCTGAGCGGCCTCGCCGCGGCCGGCGCGTCGACCGTGTTCGGCGTACCGCAGTTCGCGATCGCGGCCGGCCCGCGCGAAAAAGTTCCGGTCGTCGTCGGCTCCGAGCACGCGCTGGTGTATCTGCCGTGGGACCTCGCGAAGGCGCTCGGCTACTTCGAGGCTGAGGGACTCGACGTCGAGATCACCTATACCAAGGGCGGCAGCGAGGCGGCGACGGCGCTGGCGTCTGGGAGCTGCGACTACAGCGGCAACGCGATCGATCACGCGGTCGCCGCGGCGGAGCGCGGGAAGTCGTTGCAGATGATCGTCGACTTCATGAACCAGCCGGGGATCGCGCTGATGGTCCGCCCGGGCGACAAAGATAAGTACAAGACGTTCGCCGACTTCAAAGGCAAGACGATCGGGGTCACCTCGATCGGTTCGGCGACCCACGTGCTCGCGCTCTACATGGCCAAGCGCGCCGGCCTCGGCAAAGACGACGTCAAGATCGTCGGCGTCGGCGGCGGGGCGACGATGATCTCGGCGCTCGCCGGCAGCCAAGTCGACGCCGCCTACGGCAACGATCCGTACGCCACGACGCTGATTCGCACCGGCCGCGGGGTGCAGTGGGTCGGCCTCTACACTTCCGCCGAGACGCGCAAGTGGCTCGGCTTCAAGGAGTACTGCTTCACCGGTGCGCTCACGCGGTCCGAGGTGATCCAGAAGAACCCGGAGCGTACGCAGAAGATCGTCAACGCGCTCGTTCGCGCGCACAAGTTCATGGCGACCCGCACCTCGGCGCAGATCGCCGCGGCCCTGCCCGACGAGTTCCGCGGCGGAACGCCCGCCGCCGACTGGGCCGCATCGTACAGCCACTCGCGCCCGGCGTACACCCAGCACGGCGAGATCGATCTGGAGGGCGTCCGCGCGAACATCGAGGCGAACGCGTACTTTCTCGGCGCTGAGCCGAAGGTCAAGCCGACCCAGCTCTTCGACCTCACGTTCGTCGACCGTGCGGCGAAGAGCGTGCGCGTCTAGCAGGCTGATGAAAAATCGGCCGAGTTGATGTTGGCGTGACGGCGTTTTTCGCGTATTATAAGAGCAAGTCTCCTCATACCTTGGTGAGGTTGCGGCCGATGCGGACTCATGATGAGCAGCGTGCATCCGTTTGGACGACGTTGCAGCCGGAAGACACCGTGCCCGGCGATCATCCGTTGCGCCCGATGCGCGTGATGGTCAACGAAATTCTGCGCGAACTCTCGCCGGAGTTTTCCAAGCTCTACTCCCGACGGGGCCGGCCATCGATCGCGCCGGAGAAGCTGCTGCGAGCCTTGCTGTTGCAAATGTTCTACTCGATCCGCAGCGAGCCGATGCTGCTGGAGCAGTTGCGTTACAATTTGCTCTTTCGTTGGTTCGTGGGCTTGAGCATGGACGACAAGATCTGGGACCCCTCGACGTTCAGCAAGAACCGCGATCGGTTCTTGAATGGCGAAATCTCCGAGCGGTTCTTCGCCGCCGTGGTCGAGCGGGCGCGTGCCGACGAACTGCTCTCGAACGAGCATTTCACCGTCGATGGGACGCTAATCGAGGCGTGGGCCAGCCACAAGAGCTTTCGGCCCAAGTCGGACGACGAACCGCCGACCTCGAGCGGCGGTCGCAACGAGGGCGTGAACTTTCGTGGCCGGCCGCGCAGCAACGAGACGCACGTCTCGAGTACCGATCCGGACGCGCGGTTGTACCGCAAGAGCAGCGGCGCGCCGGCGATTCTCGGCTATCTCGGACATGCTCTGATGGAGAATCGCAACGGCTTGATCGTCGGCGTGAAGACCACTCGCGCGACCGGGATCGCCGAACGCGAAGCAGCGCTGGAATTGATTCGCGGGGTCAGCGGAAGCAACCGAATCACGCTCGGCGCCGACAAGGCGTACGATACCAAAGACTTTGTCGAGGCGTTGCGAGCGCTCAACGTGACGCCGCACGTTGCTCAAAATACGACCCGTCGCCGCAGCGCGATCGACCGCCGAACCGTCCGCCATCCGGGCTACACGGTGAGTCAACGCAGGCGCAAGTTGATCGAGGAGAGCTTCGGGTGGGGCAAGACGATCGGCCGATTGCGCAAGGTGCATTTCCGCGGGCTTGATCTGGTCGGCGACATTGTGCGCTGGACGGCCGCGGCGTACAACTTGATCAGGATACGCAATCTGAGGGCCGCGACATGATGCGAAGTGATGCTGACCCGAGGGGGCGTTTTCGAGATGAACCGCTCGGCAACGGGCTTCGAGAGGTCCGCCGACCTCCCGAAAACCGTGCTGAACGGGCAGTTCGCGAACCACGCGCCGATTTTTTCACGGGGCTGCTAGATCAGACCGCCCCGTTCCACAACGCCGTCAGCCGCGTGACGACCGCGCGGTCGTGCGGCTGCTCGCCGCTCCCCTTGCAGACACGGCAGGGGACCGGCGCGCAGTCCGCGCACGCGCCCGAGCCGCTGCAGTGACGGCAGTCGTCCTCGGGCGAGCGCATCGCGCGGCGGGCGCGCGGAAGGGTCCACCGCTCGCGCTCGCGACGGCGGTGCTCGCCGTCGAGATCGCTCTCCTTGAGCATCGCGCAGAAGCCGAACATCGAGATGCAGGCAAGAGCGCCGACGACGAAGTCGGCGAACGTACGGTCCCTCATCGCTCTTTGACTATCGGTGCCGGAGCAGCGAAGTTTGAGCGATAGCCGCCACACCTGGCGAGCGATGCTCCATGCCGCGGGTACGACGTCAGCCGACGCACACATCAACGCGGAGGTTGCATGCAGACATCGGAGGTTCGGGACGCGGCCGCACAGGCCGTCAACCAATCGAAGTCGTTCCTGAGCCGTCAGGTCGACCAGCGGACCACGGAACTCGGAGATCGCGCCGCGACGATCGCGGAAGAACTGCGCCATGTCAGCGGTCAATTGCGGCAGAGCGGGATCGCGCCCGGCGCCGACTACACCGATCGGGGCGCCGAGGCCGTCGAGAACGTCGCTCGCTATCTGCAGGGCGCCGACGGCGAGCAGTTGATCGAGGATCTGGAATCGCTGGCGCGACGTCAGCCGTGGATGGTCGCCGCGGGGGCACTCCTTGCGGGGTTCGCGGCATCCCGCTTCCTAAAGACCTCGAGCTCCCGCCGTTTCCGTTCCGGGTCGGCCGGGCGCTACGGAACCGGCGGCACGGCGTATGGATACGATTATGAGACCTGATGCACCGCGCGAGGCCGATCGCCCGATTGGCGAGCTGCTGCGCGAACTCGGCGACGAGATCGCGACGCTTGTCCGCGCGGAGATCGCACTGGCACGCGCCGAGATGGCCGAGAAGGCGAAGCCTGCCGTCGCGTCCGCCGGGATGTTCGGCGGCTCGGCCCTGCTCGCGCTCGGCGCGTTCGGCGCGTTCACGACCTTTCTCATCGCCGTGCTCGCACTGGCCCTGCAGGTCTGGGCGGCGGCACTCATCGTGACGGTGATCTACGGCGTGATCGCCTTCGCGTTCGCGCAGTCCGGAAAACACAAGTTGGAAGAAGCGACGCCGCTCGTCCCCGAGCAAACAGCGCAGACCGTAAAGGAGGATATCGAATGGGCGAAGACCCGCGCGCAATCCGGCATGAGATCGAGGTAACCCGTGCGCGCATGGGCGACACGGTCGAAGCGCTGGGCAACAAGGCCGACGTGCCGGCCCGCGTCAAGGACGCGGTGAACGATCGAGTGGAGACCGTCAAGGAAAGCATCGGCGATGCCGTCGGAGGGGTGATGGACGGAATGCAGCAGGCAACGCGCAGCGTCGGACGGGCGCTGGGCGGTGCGAGTGAATCGGTGAGCGGACGGGTCGGCGACACGGTCGAAGCGGTCGGCGACCGGCTGCCCGATGTCTCCGATGCGCGCAACGCCGCTCGCCGCGGCGTCGACATCGCGCAGGAGAATCCGCTCGGGCTCGCGCTCGGCGCGCTCGCAGTCGGGTTCCTTGCGGGACTGCTCGCGCCGGTGACGGATCTCGAGCGCGAACGCGTGGGGCCGCTGCGCGACGATCTGATGCGGCGAGCGCAAGACGCCGGGACCGAGATGCTGCAGCACGGCAAACAGGTCGTCAGCGACGTTGCGCAGTCGGCAATGCAGACGGCGCAGCAGTCGGCGCAGGCGCACGCGCGCGAGGTCGCGGACGAGCTTGCGAACGGGACGAGCTCAGCGACGGCGGGTGCACGCACGCCGGGCACCGCGTACCCGTAAGGCTCAGACGATCGCATCGGGTGCGGCGACGTCGGCCTCGCGGCCGGCGTCGTCGACACGGCGGTGCCAATCCGCGCCGAGCTCGTGATCGAGTTCGTCGCGGAGCAGACCGGCGGCCATGTTGGTCTCGATGACCAAGAACGCCGTCGCGATGCAGAGGAACGTCGCTCCCAGCAGGACCAGCGCGAGCGAGATCCACGGCACCGCGACCCGCGTGACTTCCTCGAGCGCGATCGAGAGCGACGACATCACGAACAGGAAGATCGCGAGATAATAGAACGTCAGCGCGCGCTCCACGAATTGGGAGCGGCGGCGATACGAGCGCAGCCAGCGCGTATACGTGCGGACGGTCTGGAGATCGCCGCGCTGCGCCGCAGCCGTCGTCTGCGCGAGGACCTCGCGCGCGCGGTCGAAGACGCGCGCGATGCGCGTGAGCGTCGAGGCGACGAGCGATCCGGTCCCCAAGATGAGGATCGCGGGCGTGATCATCGCCGAGATGACGCCCAGGATCGACGGAAGCCCGGAGGAGGACGCGCCGCTGAATATGGCGCGTCCTCTGTTCGCTGCTAGCGCCCCGAAGTCTGCGCCGGCGGCGCGATCCCGAGTTCCTCGTAAAAGGCGTTCGGGTTCATCGGGCGGCCCAGGAAGCGCGCCACCTCGACGTCGGGCTCGAGCGCGCGGGCGGGCGCGAGGATGTCGTTGCGATAGGCCATCCCGGCGACCGGGTTGGTAAGCCCCTGCGCCTTGAAGCGCGAGAACATGTCCTGCGCGTAGACCTTCGACCACAAGTAGCCGTAGTAGCCCGCGTCGTAGCCGCCCATCAAGTGGCCGAACGCCGCTTCGGGATGCGTGCCGTCGACAAACTGGTTGGGGGTCGTGCGCGAGACGGTCGCCTTCCACACCGCGGTCGTGTCGATCGGCGGTTTGGCGGTGTGATAGATCATGTCGACGCTGGCGTAGAGGATCTGCGAGGTCGTCTGCAGCGCGTAATGCACGTAGCGCGCCGCGATCATCTTCTGGATCATCTCGTCGGGCAGCGGCTGGTTCGTGGCCACGTTCGCGCTGACGGCCTTGAGGATCCCCGGATCCCAGGCAAAGTTTTCGAGCATCTGCGAAGGCGCTTCGATGAAATCCTGACGGAAGCCGGCGGTGAGCGTCTCGTACGGCTCGTTCGCGAGCAGCGCCGCCATGTTGTGGCCGAACTCGTGGAAGAACGTCACGACGTCGTCGTGCGTCAGGAGCGCCGGCTTGCCGGGCGCGGGGGCCGGCCAGTTCCCGACGATCGCACTGGTCGCGAGCCGCACGCTGCCGTCCGGCATCACCCGGCGCGGGACGAGCGGGAAGTTCGCGAAGTGATCGTACTTGCCGGGGCGCGGATAGAGATCGAGATAGAAGCGGCCGCGCGGTGCACCGCTCGCGGCGTCGACGACGTCGTAGGTCTGCACCTGGTCCTGCCACGTCGTCTCGGAGACGCGGGTGAACTTCACGCCGAGCAGGTGCTCGTAGATCCCGAGGACGCTGTCGATCACGTGCGGGACTGGGAAGTACTGTTTGATCGCGTTCTGATCGACGGCATATTTCGTCTTGCGCAGCAGGTTCTCGTAGTAGCCCTGATCCCATTGGTCGAGCGGCGCGCCCTTGAGCGCCGCGTCCTCGTCACGCTCCGTTCGCGCCTTGGCCAGGATCGCGGCGTCGATCTGCGTGAGGAAGTTCTCGACGCGTGCCGGCGACGCGGCCATGCGATCGGCGAGCACGTACGCGGCCCACGTCTGGTAGCCCAGCAGATGCGCGAGCCGATCGCGAAGGACGAGCGCGTCCTGCAGGAGTTTCACGTTCGCGTCGCCGCCGCGGTTGTTGTATGCGATGTAGTACGATTTGCGCGCCGCGGCGTCGCTCTTGTTTTCCATGAACGGCCCGACGGTCGACTCGTTGACCGGGACGGTGTAGCCGCCGTCGGGGTTCTTTTTCAGTGCCGCAGCGACGAAGTCGGGCGGCAGCGCCTGCGCCTGCACCGCGGTGATCGCGATCGTGGACGCGTCTTTGCCGAGATTCGCCTGAAAGGTGTTCTGATCGTCGTTGAGCTTCTGCTGAAGTGAGATGTACTCGCGCCGCTGCGCGTCGGGCAGCCCCGCGCCGCTGCGCTTGAGCTGGGTGAGCCAGAGCTGGGTGAGCTTCGTCTGCGACGGCCCGTGCGAGGTTCCGCTCTTGGCCGCCGCATTGACGGCTTGATAGAGATCGGGGCGCGCCGCGAGTTCCGTCAGCGCGTTGCCGGCGTCGGTCGAGCACTTCAGCGACGCGTCGCGCACCTTCGCGTCGGTCGCGACATTGAAGAGGAAGCCTTGCGCGGCGAGGTCGTCGTTGAAATCGGCCGTCGCGTTCTCCAGCGGCAGCACGACGGTCTCAAACGTCCGCGCCGAGCGCGCGCGCACGATCGCGTTGGTGCGCGCATTGAGCTGCGCGATCGACGATGCGCACGTGGAGGCAATCTTCGCCGGCGCGAGCGCCCAGTCGACGGCGACGAGGGCGGCGGCGGGTTTGGCGTGCGCTGCCAGCGGGAGGGAGGCCAGGAGCGCGGACGCCGCGACGGCAGCCGTGCTCCGAACGATTACGGACTTCATCACCCGCTCTACGTTCGTGAAGGTCCCCGGTGTTCCGTCGCGTGAAATGCGACGCATGCTCCGTTCGCTGCTTCGTGCGAGCGCTGCCGTCGCGCTCGCGGTTTTCGTTGCTCCGGCCGCACCGTCGGCCGCACCGCCCCCGGGACTCGCATACGACGAGATCGTGCGCGTCGTCGTCAACGCAACGCCGCCGCCGCCGGGGAACTTCGCGGCCGACGTTGCCGCGATCCAGACCGCCCCGGCCGCGCCCAGCGCGCCGCCGCGCCGGCGCGGGCTCGGCAACATCGCGAACATCGCCGGCGCCGTCCTCTCCGGTGGCGGGGCGAACGCCGTCGCAGGCGCCGTGGCCTCGGAGGCGATCTCCGCCTCGATCGAAAGCGCGCTCGAAGCGTCGATGGCCGCGCAGTTCAGCGGGCTGGCGGCGAGCGCGCGATCGTTTCTACAGCCGCATCTGCTGCGCTACGCGTACTGGAACGGCTGGGAACGGGTCGACGACGTCGCCGCGCAGACCGCGACGATCCGCAAGTGCGATTTGGGCCAAGTCGTGACCCTCAATCTGGCGCAGAAGACGTACACGGTCTCGGTCCCGGGCAGCGAGCCCGAGGCGAGCGCGCCGCCGGCGCCGCGCCGCGGGCGCGCCCCCGATCCCCAAGCGCCGGGGACCGCGGTCGCCGATCTCACCGAGACGACCCGCAGCCTCGGCCCGCTGCGGATCGAGAACCAGCCCACGACGGGGTACGACGCGACCACCAGCTTCACGATGAGCCAGGCGACCGGTTCGTGCCGCGACGGCGGCGCGTCGATTCGCACCGTGGAATATCTCTCGCCGCTGAACCGTCCGGCGGTCACCTCGTGCCCGATTCGCCGGCCCTTGGTCCCGCAGACGGCGAGCGAGGCCGTCACGATGCCCACCGGCGGCTGCCGCCCGACTTTCACCGTCCGTCGTTCGGGTCCGACCCCGCCCGGGAGCAAGCTCTCGCTGTATTCGCTGGTGACCTTCGCGCAAGCGGGCTCCGGCGCGGCGACGCCGCCGCCGGGCGGCGGCTTCGGGTTCCTCACCGAGCGCGGCAGCCTGCGGACGCTCGGGGCGACCGACGCCTCGCTCTTCGAGGTGCCGACCGGGTTTACGAAATCACCCTGATCCGCTCGGCGGCGGCCACTGCTGACCTTGCCCGCAGGGCCGCGGGCGTGTAGCATAGGCGGAGCCTCGACGAGGGTTGGGCCTCGCGCAACGGCAACCCGTGAACCCCGCCAGGCCCGGAAGGGAGCAACGGTAAGCGGACCTTCCCGTGTGCCGCGAATCACCTGGCCCTCGTCCTGGCCTTTCTTTTGGCATGAACGAACTCACCACGGCCGTCATCGCGAGTCTGACGAGCGCGCTCGTCGTCACGAGCGCGTACCATCTGCTCGTCGCGGCGCCGCGCGCCGCGCGGATGCGCGCGATCGTCGACCAGCACGACGGCATGCTCGGCGGCGGGGCGACCCGCGCCACCGATCGGCTGACGGCGCTCGAACGGGACGCCGTCGAGGCAGCGCGGGCGCGCGACGGGCAAGCTCGCCGGATCGAGTCGCTGGAGAAGATGGCGCGCACCGAGGTGCCGCGGGTCGGCTTCGTCCGTTTCAACGCCTTCGACGACGTCGGCTCCGACCTGTCGTACGCGTTGGCGCTGCTCAACGGCGAGGGCGACGGCGTCGTCCTCACCAGCATCTACTCGCGCGAGGACACGCGCACGTACGGCAAGGGCGTCACCGCCTTCAAGCCCGCGACCGATCCCTCCGAAGAAGAACTCGCCGCGATCGCCAAAGCCCGAGCCGCCGCATCGTGAACGACGCCGACCACACGATTCTCGTCAAGATCATCCCGCCGAAGGGCCGCGCCGTGTACCGCCTCCAGTTGACGCGCCGTCATCTCGCCGCGATCGCGGTCGCGTTCGTCGTCGCGCTCGCCGGCGCGGTCGCCGCGCACACGTATCAATTGCGCGTCGCCGAGGAGCACCTGCGCGCCCTGCAGTCGCTTGCCGCGGACCAGCAGCGCAAACTCCAAACGATCGACCGTCAGGCCGACGCGCTCACCAACCAGCTCCGTTCGGTTCAGCGCGAGAACGCCGAGATCAAACGCTTGATCGGCGGCGACCGCGGCGGCCGCAAACAGCACGCGTACGTCGCGCCGCCGCCGGGCGATACGCGGGCGCGTGGGAGCGACTTCACCTCGGTGCAGGCACGCTTGCGGAGGCTCGCGGCCGTCTCGAACAGGACCAGCGACGACGCACGTCGTCTGCAGCGGCTCGCGCTGCGCGCGCTCAACCTGCGGCGCATGGCGTCGATCGCGCGCGAACGGCTCGTCGCCGCGATCCCGTCGCTCAACCCCGTCGCCGGCGGGATCGCGGCAGGATTCGGCTGGCGAACCGATCCGTGGCCGGAGTTTCACAAGGGGCTCGACCTCGAAGCCGACTACGGAACGCCGGTGCATGCCAGCGCGGCGGGCGTCGTGGTCGCCGCCGGCTGGGACGGCGGCTACGGCATCAAGGTCGACATCGATCACGGGAACGGTTACCACACCTGGTACGCGCACCTCTCGCGCGCCGACGTCGCGCCCGGACAGCGCGTCCTCAAAGGCCAGACGATTGCGCTGAGCGGTTCGACGGGCGAGTCGACGGGTCCGCACCTGCACTATCAGGTGATGTACGCCGGCGAGGCGATCGACCCGGCGCCGTTCCTGCACGGTGTCCCCGCGAAGGTGCTTGCGACACTTCCGGATCCTGCCGGCGTATAAGGATTGTTATGTGTCAAGTCTGGCAGGTCGTCGACCTCATCTTCAAGATCTACGTGCTGCTGATGATCGTCTACGCGGTCGTCTCTTGGGTGCCGAGCATCCGCGGGCGCTGGAGCGAGTACCTCGCGATGCTGATCGAGCCCGTGCTCGCGCCGGTGCGCCGCATCGTTCCGCCGCTGGGCGGCCTCGATCTCTCGTTCATCATCGTGATCATCGTGATCCAGCTCGTCGACAGCCAGATCGTTCGCAACAACCTCTACGCGTGCGTGGGCGGTTACTGACCACGTGATCCAGCGCGAATCCGCGGCTGCGGAACGCGGACCGGCCAACGTCCGCAACTTCTGCATCATCGCCCACATCGACCACGGGAAGACGACGCTCAGCGATCGCCTCCTCGAGTTCACGAAGACGGTCGAGCAGCGCGAGATGGAAGCGCAGCTGCTCGATGCGATGGACCTCGAGCGCGAGCGCGGGATCACGATCAAGATGCATCCCGTGACGCTGACCTACACGGCGCGCGATGGGATCACGTACGAGTTGAACTTTATCGACACCCCGGGGCACGTCGACTTCTCGAGCGAGGTCTCGCGGTCGCTGGCGGCGTGCGAGGGCGCGCTGCTGGTGATCGACGCCGCGCAGGGCATCGAAGCGCAGACGCTCGCGAACTACCACCTCGCGCTCGCGCAGAATTTGACGATCATCCCGGTCATCAACAAGATCGACCTGCCTGCCGCCGACGTCGACCGGGTGAAGGGCGAGATCGAAGAACTGCTGGTGATCGAAGGCGCCGACGCGATGACGGCCTCGGCGAAGGAAGGGATCGGGATCGAAGAGATCCTCGAGGCGATCGTGCAGCGGGTGCCTCCGCCGAAGGGACGCGAGGACAAGCTTCGCGGCCTGGTGTTCGACGCGCAGTTCGACCCCTATCGCGGCGTGGTCGCGTACGTGCGCGTCGTCGACGGCGAGCTGAAAGCCGGCTCGCGATTCATGTCGATGGCGCATCGGCGCGTCTACGAAGCGACTGAGGTCGGTGTCTTCAAGCCCGAGATGCGCAAGACCGGGAGCCTCGCGGTCGGGAACGTCGGCTACGTGATCGCGAACATCAAGTCGCTGGGCGACATGGATGTCGGCGATACGATCACGCTGGCCGACGATCCGGCGGCGGAACCGCTGCCCGGCTACAAGCCGATCGTCCCGATGGTGTACTGCGGGCTCTACCCCAACGAAGGGGTCGAGGTCTCGGAGCTGCGCGACGCGCTCGAAAAACTCGCGCTGAACGACTCGGCGCTGCACTTCGAGCCCGAGTCGTCGATCGCGCTCGGGTTTGGATTCCGCTGCGGATTTCTGGGCCTCTTGCACATGGAGATCGTGCAAGAGCGGCTCGAGCGCAACTACAACCTCGACCTGATCGCGACGTCGCCGTCGGTGGTCTTCCGCGTGACGATGACCGACGGAACGATCGAGACGATCGACAACCCCGCGAAACTGCCGCCGCGCGACAAGATCGCGCTGATGGAAGAGCCGTACGTGAAGGCGACGGTGATCACGCCGCCCGAGTACGTCGGCGCGATCATGGAGCTCACGCAAAACCGACGCGGCAGCCTCGCCAACATGGAGTATCTCGTCGACGGGCGCGTGATCCTCAGCTACGAGATGCCGCTGATCGAAGTGATCATCGACTACTTCGATCAGCTCAAGAGCCGCACCAAGGGCTACGCGTCGCTCGACTACGAGGTGATCGGGTACCGTGAGGGCGATCTGGTGAAACTCGAGATCCTGCTCAACGGCGAAGCCGTCGACGCGCTCTCGTTCATCGTAGCGCGCGAAAAGGCGGCGTCGCGCGGACGGATGCTCACCGAGAAACTGAAAGAGCTGATCCCGCGGCAGATGTTCGACGTTCCGATCCAGGCGGCGATCGGCGGCAAAGTGGTCGCGCGCGAGACCGTCAGCGCGATGCGCAAGAACGTGCTGGCAAAGTGCTACGGCGGCGACATCTCGCGCAAGCGCAAGCTGCTCGAGAAGCAGAAGGCCGGCAAGGAGCGGATGAAGCGCGTCGGGCGCGTCGACCTGCCGCAGGAAGCGTTCATGGCGGTCCTGCGCCTGGACGAATCGTAGTCCGGCGGCGATGCGGAACGCCGGCCGCGCTCGCGTCTACGTCGCGACGAAAAATGTCGGCAAGCTGCGCGAGATGGAGCAGCTCTTCGGCGACGCGCCCTTCGATCTGGCGACGTTCGGCAAATACGAGGATCCGATCGAGGGCGATACGTCGTACGCCGACAACGCGGCGCTCAAGGCGCGTGCCCTGCACGCGCAGCTCACCCGCGCCGGCCAGCCGGGGAACGTCCTCGCCGACGATTCGGGGCTGGAAGTGTACGCGCTGGATCGCCGTCCGGGCGTGCTGACCGCGTTTTACGGCGGCGCAGAGCTGAGCTGGGCGGAGCGGCGAACGCGGCTGATCGCGGAACTCGAGGCCTCGCCGCTCGGCGCGTCCGACCGGCGGGCGCGCTTCGTGTGCGCGCTGCACTTCATCGGCGCCGACGGGCGCGAGTTCGCGACGATGGGAACGGTCGACGGTGAGATCGCGCCGCACGAGCGCGGAGAGCTCGGCTTCTCGTTCGATCCGGTCTTTCTCTATCCGCCGCTCGGGCGGACGTTCGCCGAGCTTTCCGGCGAGGAGAAGAACCGCTGCAGCCACCGCGCGATCGCTACGGCGGCGCTGCTGGCAGCGCTCTCGCTGGCGGGCGTCCCGGCTGAGGTCCACGATTGAGGAGCTCGTGCAGGCCTGAACACGGAATGAGCCCGACCGGCGGATCGGGCTCGTTTACGTGGTGCACCGCGAAGGACTCGAACCTTCAACCAATTGCTTAAGAGGCAACTGCTCTACCATTGAGCTAGCGGTGCTCAAGAGAGGACTTTACGAGAACGGGTCGTGGTCGTCAAGGCCACGACCCGCTCTCGACCGTTTGGTGCGCCCGGTGGGACTCGAACCCACGACTCTCGGCTTAAAAGGCCGGTACTCTACCAACTGAGTTACAGGCGCGCGCATTCCGGATCGTTCGTGCGAGGCTCCGCACCGTGCGGAGCCTCGCCGATGTTCTGGGGTGACTGACCGGGCTTGAACCGGCGACCTCCGGATCCACAATCCGGCGCTCTAACCAACTGAGCTACAATCACCACGCAGGAGACCGGAAATACTCATCCGTTTGCGGCTGGATTCCCTGCTCCTGACATGTTCCCGGTAACCGCGGGAACCCCGCGATCTTGCGCCGCGACAATTTGCGCAACGGCCGCGCACGCGTCGATCTCATTGCGTTCGCTCTGCGTTTGCTACCGCGAACGTTGATCGAACTCCAAGGCGACCTTGATGCGCGCGCCCGGCAGGAGTCGAACCTGCATCGTTCCGCTTAGAAGGCGGATGCCTTATCCGTTAGACCACAGGCGCACGTGGTCGGGACGACAGGATTTGAACCTGCGACTTCTTGCTCCCAAAGCAAGCGCTCTACCAAGCTGAGCTACGTCCCGCAGCCTTCATCCTAGCATGCGCGCCAACCAGGCCCGGCAGAACGCGGAGCATCGCTGCTCCGGAAGCAGTTTTCCGGGCGAGCCGGGCGAACTGGTGCGCATTTTCGCCCGCCCCTTCATCAACCGGGAGGTCGTTGCCATGTCACCCTCACGCGGAGCCTTTCTCACCTCCGCCGCCGGCGGAGCCGCGGCGATCGCCGCGCCCTCGCTCGTCGCCGCTGCCGCACCTGCCGAGGTAGCCGCCGCCACGAAGGGCATGACCTCACCACGCTGCGCGACGGCGGGGTCGATCACGTCGGCGTCCGTACGCCGCTCGGGATCGTCGACGTCTCCCGCGCCTCCAAGGCGCTCGGTGTCGCCCAGCCGCCGCTGACGGTCGACGACGTGATCGCCGGGCGCGGCGATATCGCGGCGCTCCCGAAGCTCGTCGCGAACGCGCCCGCCGACGCGATCCGTGCCGAGAACGCGGTCGAGTACGGCCCGCTGGTGGGCGCGCCGCCGAAGATCGTCTGCGTCGGCTCAACTATCGCGCCCACATCGCGGAGACCGGCGAGAAGACGCCGCCGTTTCCCGATCTGTTCAACAAATACAACATGTCGCTCAACCGTCACAACGGAACCGTCGCCGTGTCGAAGCTCGGCCTCGAGAAGTTCGATTACGAGTCCGAGCTGATGATGTACATCGGCAAGACCGCGCGCAACGTCAGCGAAGCCGACGCGCTCTCGTACGTCTTCGGGTACTCGTGCGGCAACGATTTCACCGCGCGCGACGCGCAGCAGCGCGTCTCGCGGTGGATGACCGGCAAAACGCCGGATCAGTTCGCGCCGCTGGGACCGTGGCTCGTCACCGCAGACCAGATCCCCGATCCGCAGACGCTGCAGGTGCAGACGTTCGTCAACGGCGAGACGACGCCGCGGCAAGACATGAACACCTCGCAGATGATCTTCAACTGCGCGCACATCGTGAGCTATACGTCGCAGTTCATCACGCTCCAGCCGGGCGACGTGATCTTCACCGGCACCCCCAGCGGCGTGATCACCGGCTATCTCAAGGAGAAGCAAGTCTGGCTCAAGCCGGGCGACCGCGCGCGCACGGCGATCACGAAACTCGGCGAACTGTACTTCACGCTGACCTGACGCGAAGGCGTCGCGCGCCCGTGCGGTCGAACCAAAGCGGCGCACGGGCACGTGGCGGAATCGGTAGACGCGCTGGATTTAGGTTCCAGTGGGGCGACCCATCTGAGTTCGAGTCTCAGCGTGCCCAGCGAGCGGCGGCGACGACCAGGATCGTCCCCTTGACGAAGGCCCCGCCCCCCGGTAAACTCCGAGGGTTCGTCCCCAGGCCAGCGAAAGAGCGCGCCTGCGACGTTCGCGGAAGTAGCTCAGCGGTAGAGCATCGCCTTGCCAAGGCGAGGGTCGCGAGTTCAAATCTCGTCTTCCGCTCCATTTTGATCGATCAAGACGGCGGGCGCTTGCCCGCCGTCCCCGCTTCCGGAGGTCTGCCGTCCCTGTGCCCTCGACGCTGAAACCGCTCGATCCTACGCAGGTCGAGCTCGAGATCAGCATCACGCCGGAAGAGTTCACCGCGGCGCAAGATGCTGCGTTCCGCAAGCTGGTGCGCAACGTGCGCGTCCCCGGCTTCCGCCCCGGCAAAGTCCCGCGCAAGATCTTCGAGAACACCTACGGCAGCTCGCAGATCCTCGAGCGCGCCCTCGACGACATCGTCCCGACGAAGTACGCGGCGGCCGTCGAGGAGCACGGGATCGAGCCGCTGGCCCGTCCGCAGATGGAACTGCTCCCGGAGGAAGAGGGGCAGCCGCTGCGCGTGAAGGCCGTAGTGCCGATTCGGCCGGCGATCGAGCCCAAGGACTATACCGGCGTCGAGATCACCGACGTCCCGGAGACCGCGACCGACGAGGACCTGGACCGCACCCTCGAGCAGATGCGTCGCGACGCCGCGACCCTGGTCCCGGTCGAGCGCCCGGTCAAACTCGGCGACGTCGCGACCCTGGATTACCAAGGGAAGATCGACGGCGTCCCGTTCGACGGCGGCGCCGCGACCGGACAGGAGACGGAGCTCACCGAGACCCGCTTCATCCCCGGCTTCGTCGCCGGGATCGTCGGGATGCAGCCCGGCGAGACGAGGGAGGTGCGCGCGACCTTCCCCGACCCGTACGCGAACCCCGACCTCGCGGGTAAGGAAGCCGTCTTCACCGTTACCGTCCACGAGGTCAAGGAACCCGAGCTGCCCCCGCTCGACGACGAGTTCGCCAAGCGCGTCTCGCGCAACGAGACGCTCGAGGACCTGCGCGCCGACGTGAAGCGCCGGCTCGACGAGAACGTGAAGAACGGCGCGCGCCGCCGGATGTCCGGCGAGCTGCTCGACAAGATCGTCGCCGTCAACGAGTTCCCGCTCCCCGAAGTCCTCATCGAGCGCGAGATCGACTCGCTGCTGAACGACTCCCGCCAGTACGTCGCGCGGGCCGGCATCGGCTGGGACGATTACCTGCGCGAGAGCGGCAAGATGGAAGACGAACTGCGGGACACGTACCGGGATGAGGCCGCGCGGCGCGTCAAGACGACCCTACTCGTCGAGGCGATCGCGAAAAAAGAGGGCGTCCAGGCGACGCAGGCAGACGTCGAGTCCGAACTCGACGCGCTCGCGGCACAGTACGGCCAGCCGCGCGAGCGGATCGTCGAGGCACTGCAGTCAAACGTAGCTGCGCTGATCGACGGGATCGTGCGCACGAAGACGATCGACAAGCTGATCGAGCAGGCAAAGCGCGTTCCGGCGCCGCCTGCAACTGCACCGCCAGCCGCATAGGTCACGGAGGACGCACATGGGACATCTGGTACCGATGGTGGTCGAGCAGAGCGCGCGCGGCGAACGCGCGTACGATATCTACTCGCGCCTCCTCAAAGAACGCATCATCTTCGTCCACGGCCCGATCGACGACGGGATGGCCTCGCTGGTCATCGCCCAGCTCCTCTTCCTGGAGCGCGAGGACGCCGATAAAGACATCGACATGTACATCAACAGCCCGGGCGGTTCGGTGACCGCCGGGCTCGCGATCTACGACACGATGCAGCTGATCAAGCCCGACGTGGCGACGATCTGCGCCGGGATGGCGGCGTCGATGGCCTCGATCCTCCTCACCGGCGGGGCGCAGACGAAGCGGTTTGCCCTGCCGTACTCGAAGATCCTGATCCATCAGCCCTGGGTCCAGCAGGTGGGTGGCCAGGCCACCGATATCGAAATCCACGCACGCGATCTCATCGCGACGCGGCGGACGCTCGCGGGGATCTACGAGATCACCACCAAGCAGCCCGTCGACAAGATTCTCAAAGACATCGAACGCGACTACTACATGACCGCGCAAGAAGCGCTCGACTATGGGATCGTGGACCAGGTGTTCACCAAAGAGAACCGGTCGGTTTCTCCCAACACGCAAAGCTTGTAGGTCACCTGCATGTTTCGATTCGGGGACGAAAAAGGTCAGCTGAAGTGCAGCTTCTGCGGCAAGTCGCAGGAGCAGGTGCGCAAGTTGATCGCGGGCCCCGGGGTCTACATCTGCGATGAGTGCATCGAGCTCTGCAACGAGATCATCGAGGAAGAGCTCTACAAGAACGTCGACGAGAACCTGCGGCTGCGGAACATTCCGAAGCCCAAAGAGATCAACCATATCCTGAACCAGTACGTGATCGGTCAGGAACGGGCGAAGAAATCTCTTGCCGTCGCGGTCTACAACCACTACAAGCGGGTGAACGCCGGCGGCGCGACCGGCTCGACCGAAGAGGTCGAGCTGCAGAAGTCGAACATCCTGCTGGTCGGCCCGACCGGCAGCGGCAAGACCTATCTCGCGCAGACGCTGGCGAAGATCCTCGACGTGCCGCTCGCGATGGCCGATGCCACCTCGCTGACGGAAGCCGGCTACGTCGGTGAAGACGTCGAGAACATCCTGCTCAAGCTCATCCAGGCCGCCGACTACGACGTCAAGCGCGCCGAGAAGGGCATCGTCTACATCGACGAGATCGACAAGATTGCGCGCAAGAGCGAGAACCCGTCGATCACGCGCGACGTGAGCGGCGAGGGCGTCCAGCAGGCGCTGCTCAAGATCCTGGAAGGGACGACGGCCAACGTGCCCCCGCAGGGCGGCCGCAAGCACCCGCACCAGGAGTTCATCCAGATCGACACCACCAACGTGCTGTTCATCTGCGGCGGCGCGTTCGACGGTCTCGAGAAGATCATCGAAGGCCGCGTCGCGTCGAACTCGCTGGGCTTCCGCTCGAACCCCGAGTCGAAGAAAGACGCCCGCTCGTCGAAGCTGCTGCAGCAGCTGATGCCCGAAGATCTGCTCAAGTTCGGGCTGATCCCGGAGTTCATCGGCCGCCTGCCGATAGTCGTCACCCTCGACGCACTCGACGAGCTCGCGCTGCGGCGCATCCTGGTCGAGCCGCGCAACGCGCTCGTCCGTCAGTTCCAGAAGATCATGGGGATGGACGGCGTCGAGCTGACCTTCACCAAAGAAGCGCTGATCGCGATCGCAATCAAGGCGCAGTCGCGCAAGACCGGCGCGCGCGGCCTGCGCTCGATTCTCGAAGAGATCATGCTCGACGTGATGTACGACCTGCCGTCGCTCCAAGGCGTCAAGAAGTGCGTGATCAACAAAGAGGTCGTCGAGAAGAATGAACAGCCGACGCTGGTCTTCGCCGAACGGCCGAAAGACCAGAGCGCGTAACGCAAACGACGAGGCCCGCCGGCGACGGCGGGCCTCGCTTTTGCGCGCTGCGGTTACGGCCGCAGACGCAAGGTGCGCACGACGACCGCGCCGTCGGGCGCATGCGATTCGAGCCGCACGTCGACGACCGAGGCGGTCGCGTCGTCGATGCGGATCGGGCGCGCGAAGTGTCCCTGCGGGTCGGCACCGGAGTCGACCGTGACCGTCGTGATGGCCGCTTCGCCGAAGCCGCTGTCCGCGTTCGCACTGACGACGATGTGGACGCGTGAATTCGGACGCGTGAACCCTTGCACGACGAACGTGTCGCCGACCCGCGCGCCGTCCGGCGGTGAGAGGCTGCGCAAGAAGTTCGGGTTCTGCACCGGCGCGCTGGTGAACGCCCAGCGTTGCGCGATCGCGGGAGCGGTGACGCTGACCTCGTGACGCCCGTACGGGAGATCGTAGCCGGGATCGAACGAGAACGCGCGCGGCGAAACGTAGGCCTCCGTCGTCACGTCGCGGCCGTCGAGGGCGATGCGCACGGTGTTGGGATCGATCGGGCGCGGAAACGTCGCCCCGATCGCGGGGCGCAGCGACTGCACCGCGGCGTTGGGCTCCGGTTCGACCCGCACGAGCCGCGCCGGCGCGGGCGGCGGTGTCACCACCTCGGGCGGCGGCGGGTCGGCTTGCTGTCCGATCGCGACGAGTCGCTGAGCGCCATCGTAGGTCACGTTCGCGCCGAGAGCCTGCGCGACGAAGCGTAGCGGGACGAGGACGCGCGCGCCGACCAGAAACGGCGGCGCATCGAGCGTCGTCGGCGTCCCGTTCACGACGGCGTTCGTCGAGCCCACGTGGAGCGAGACCGTCGTGCTGCCGCGCGTCGCGGCGATCTGTCCGGCGTCGTAGACGACCGTGGCGCCGAGGCGCTCGAAGACGCCGCGCAGCGGAACGTAGACGCGACCGACGCGCTCGACGGGCGGCTGATCGAACGCGACGGGCGTACCGTTGACCGTCACCGCGGGCGCGGTCTGCGCCGGCGCCGCGGCCACCGTGACGAGAGCGAGCAGGATGGTCCCTGCGGCGAGTTTCTGCATCACCGCAATCAACGCGGTGCGCCGTCAGGCCGGTTCCCCGCCGAGCGCCTGCAGGATCGCGCGGCGCACCGCGGGTTCGTCCTCATCGTCGAGCGCGCGGGTCAGCAGCGCGCGCGACCACTCCGAGCGCAGGCTCGCCAGCGCATCGACCAGGGTCAGACGGGCGGCGGCATCGCAACGTGCCGCTCGCGCGTCGATGAACTCGGGCCACACGGGCAGCGTGCGTCTCGGATCGATGCGCTCGGGCGCGACCAAAGCCGAAGCGGTGAGGGTTCCCGCAGCCGGAACGAACGTCGGCGCGAACGGGCCGGCCGCCGAGACGGTCACGCGGCGCGGCGCGAAGATCACGATCGCCATCAAAACGGTGCCGGCGACGGCGAGGATCGTCGGCAATTGCAGCATCATTGGGCCGCTTCCGCAACGCGTGCCGATGCCTCACACGCAGTGAGGAGCGCGCGTCGCGCTTCGTCGAGCGCCTCGCCGGCCGGTGCGGCGAGGGCGCAATCGAAGAGCTCGAGCGGCGCGCCGGCGTACCGCAGGAGCGTCGCATCGAGCGCGGCGGCATAACCGTCGAGCGCGGCGCCGACGCGCGCATCGTCATCGCAGCGCCGCGCGATCAGCGCGGTCTGCGCGCGCAGCGCGTCGGGAGCCCCGAGCGGGGAATCGTGCAACGACGCGAGCAGTGCGCGCGCGTCGTTCACCGGGACGATCGCGGCGGCGTCCGATGCAGCCGTTCTTCCGGATGCGCTCGTCACGCGCGCATCGCGCGTCGAGATTAAGGCCGTATAGAACGCGGCGATCGCGTCCCGCAGCGTCGCATCTTCGACGTCCGCTGCCGTGACGGCGAAGCCCGGGATGCGCAGCTTCACGAAGAGTCGATCGAGCACGTCGGTCTGCGCGCAGCGAAATGCGGCGTAAGCGGCGGCCGCCGCAACGTCTCCGGCTTCCAGCGCGGGCGACGGTTCGTCGGGGACGAGCACGCGCAGCGCCGTCAAGTAGGTCGCGAGACCCGCGCCGTCGGCGGTGTGCAGCATGCACGCGATCGCGTCGATCCGGTCCGCGCCGAGCGCAAGCGCTGCGCCGAAGGGCCGGTCTGCCCGCGCTCCGTTCGTCTTATCGACGGCGAGCGGCAGGACGTCGATATCGTCGAGAACGAGCGTTGCGCGGGGGTGCATCGTCGTCGTGAGCGGCATCGTCGCGCTCACCGGTTCCGGCTCCTGGGGCACCGGTACCGTCGCTTCCGTTGCAGCCGCGGCGATCTCGTCGAGCGTCGTGCATATCGGCAAGACCGGCGCATCGATCGCATATGCCGCATCGGCGGCCCGCACCGCAAACGGATCGCAATCGATGACCGCAACGCGTCGCGCGGCGAGCTCGCTCGGGTGCGCATCCGCCGTGACCTCACAGCTCGCGAGAAGGTCGATGCCGAGCTGCGCGTCGGCGATCGCGGACCACCCGACCCTGACGCGCGTGCCGCCGCGGACGTCGCGCAGCACGACGCCGTCTTCGAGCGGCGCGCCGTTGGCGCGATCGAACAGCCCGCGTCTATCGACCGTCGTCGATCCGCCGACGTAGCGCGCACCGTCGAGCGCCGCGCGCACGAGCAGCGTCTCGGCATCCGTGACGACGTTGATCGACGCGACGACGGCGAACGGAGCGCCGGCGGTCACCTGCGCCGGCGCGTCGACGGTCACGCGGACGGCCGGCGCGTCGTCGGGGGCGGCGTCGCGCGGTGACCGCTCCGTGCACGCGGGGGAACCGACGATGAGATACCGTTCCGCATAGGCGACGTCACCGTCGTCGTCGCACGCGGCAAAGGCGAAGCGCCGCAACGTGCCGGCGGCCTCGTCCGGCACGCGCTGCGAGAGCGCGACGCGCGCGATCGTCCCGGCGGCGAGATCGACGGCCGCAGGCTGTGGCGATGCGTCATCGCCCGTTGCGTGCACGCGCAGCGACTCCGTCCGGTCGCCGAGGTTGACGAGTTCAACAACGAAGGTCGCCGTTGCGCCCGGTGCCGCTTCGCCGGGCCCTGAAACGATGCGCATGCGGACGTCGCGCAGCGCGTGCGCAACGAGCGGGGCTTCGAGCGCCGTGCCGCCGGCGTCGATCGCAGCGGTGTACGTGACGCCGTCGCAGGGCACGTCGACGGCGAACGTCAGGGCGCACGCGGCGCGCGCCGGCACGCGCGCGATGACGAGCGCCGGAGCGGCGCCGACGCCGTCGACGCGTGCGACCGCACCGGCCGGCGGTTTGCGCCGCACGCGCGAGAGCGGCATGCCGTCGATAGCGAGCGATCCGTCGACGATCCGCAGCGGCGCCGGGATCGCCATGCGCACCGGGACGTCGGTCGCATCGGCCCAGCCGTCGTTGGCGAGCGTCACCAGCACGTCGCTGCGGCGCCGGCCGGGGCGCACCTGGACGCGCGCGGCGAGCGCGGCCTCCGGGACGACAGCGTTGCGGGCGGGCACCGCGTGCTCTTCGCCGTCGCCGGTGCGCACGCGAACGTCGGCGGCCCGCAGCTCGTCCACCGCTTCGACGATCGTCGCCTCCAGCGCGGCGTGGAGCGTTCCGCCGGGATCCAGTCGCTCGACCCGCACCGTCTCCTCGCTGCCCGCACGCGCCCGCGTGCCGGCCGGTGCGCCGATTCGCAACGTGACGTCGTGCGCGGGACCGTCGCCCTCGTTGGTGACCGCAACGGAGACGCGAACGCCGTCGGTGCCGAGCGGCTCGACCGTCGCACCGCTCGCATCGCCCGACAGCAAGGGCCGGCAGCGCAGGACGATCGTCGCCGCGTTCGTTTCCAGCGTCCGGTCCGGCAACGCGAGCACGGCGCGCGCGCAAAACCGCGTGCCGTCGTCGAAGCCGCCCGGGAGGCGGACCTCGAGCGACGCGACGAGGTCGGTGCCCGGTGACGCCGGCTCGATGTCGACGCTCAGCGCGCCGAGCGGCACGAGCGCATCATCGCAGACGAAGCGTACGCTCGCGGCTGGCGTCGGCGTGCGTCCGTGGTTGCGCGCGCGGAAGCGGATGCTGACGACGTCGCCGGGATGCCCGGCGCGCGGGACGATCTCGACGGCATGCAAGGTCGGGGATGCGATCACGCCGGACGCGGTGCCCGGGCAGCGCCCTGGCTATCGCCCCCTCGTTACCTCAACGGCGGTGAGAACGCTCGCGGCCGCAGGGCGGTTCGCGGGTGCTCTCCGAAGGGACGAGGTGATGATCGACCTGTCGACCCTCCGGCGGATCCCGCTGTTCCGGGACTTCTCCGACGAGCAGTTGTCGCAGGTGCTGGCAACCGTCGCCGAGCGACGGTTTCCGAAGCACCAGTTCATCGTGCGTGAGGGCGAACCGGGCGATACGTTCTTCGTGATTGCGGCGGGTTCGGTCGCCGTAGTGCGCGTCGCGGCGGACGGCCGCGAGACGATTCTCTCGATCCTCAAGGAAGGCGACTTCTTCGGCGAGATGTCGATGTTCGATTCGTCGCTGCGTTCGGCGTCGATCAAGACGCTGACCGACGTCGAAGTCGGTGCGGTGCGGCGCGACGACTTCCTGGGACTGATCGACCGCAACCCGCAGATCGGGAAGCTGCTGGTGATCGAGCTCTCGGAGCGCTTGCGGGCTGCCAACGCGCTGATCGCGGCGACGACGTCGCAAGACATCCGCGCGCGGCTCGCATCGTTACTGCTCAACCTCGCCGAGCAGTTCGGCGAGTCGGTCGACAACGGCACGCGGATCACGCTGCGGCTGACCAACCAAGAGATGGCGAACATGATCGGCACGACGCGCGAGACGGTGAACCGGACGTTGAACCGTTTCTGGGACGATCGCCTCGTCGACATGCGCACCGCGCACGTCATCGTCACCGAACCCGAGAAACTCCGCGCGCTGATTCCGTAACTGCGTCCCCGCCGGCGCGGGCACCGCTCGGGGCATGCCCGCGCTGGTGGAATCCGCAGCGGCCGGAGCCGCGCTCGTGCTCGGCGCCGGGAGCGTCGCGATCGCGCTCCGGGCGCAGGCGAGCGCCCGCGCCGATCGGCTCGCCCTGCGGCTCGCCCGCGAGCGGGAGGCGGCGTTCGTCGAGGCCGCGCGCCGGCTCGCCGATGCGGCGCGTGACGGCGTCGACGCGGTGCGCGACGAGATCGCGCGCGCGACGGCGGCCTCGGCACCGGTCGTGGACGGCGTCCTGGTGTACGACGAACGTGACGGTGCGCTGCGCTGCGTGCGCGCCGACGGCGCACGATTCGCCCATTACGCCGGGTCGCAGATCGCGCTCGATGATCCGCATGCGCCCGCCGCCCGGGCGCTCGCCGCGCGTCATCGGATCACGCTCGCTGATGCCGGCGTGCGCCCGATCCACCCCGCCGACGTCACCGTCGTGGCAATCCCGCTCGCATTCGACCCGGGCGGCGCCGCGGTGCTGGCCGTCGCGTCGCGCACGGTGCTCGATCGCGAGACGCAGGACCGGCTCGTCACGCTGGGCGATCAGGCATCGCCGGCGTACCGCCTTGCGCGCGAACGCGAACGGGACCGCCGGAGTGCCGAGTACGACGGGCTCACGGGGTTGCTGACGCCGCGCGCGTTTCGGCGGCGGCTCGCGCGTCTGGTCGAGCGCGCGCGGTTCGTTCCCGGCGGTGGCTGCGCGCTCGCCTTTCTCGATACCGACCGCTTCAAGGAGTGGAACGACGCGTACGGTCACGCGTGCGGCGACGCCCTGCTGCGCGAGATCGCCGCAGAACTGCGAGCGGCGGCGCGCTCTGCCGACGATCTCGCGGCGCGCAACGGCGGCGACGAGTTCTGCATCGTCTTCGCGGCTGCCGGCAAAGCGGACGCGATCGAACGCGCCGAGACCCTGCGCCGCCGCATCGCGGCGCTCGACTTCGAACGGCTGCGCCCCGGCGGCGCCGCGCGCGTTGTCTCGGTGACGGCGTCGATCGGGGTCGCGGTGCTGCAGAGTGACGCTGCGAACGCGAGCGAGCTGCTCGAGCGAGCCGACGCCGCGATGTATCATGCGAAACACACCGGGCGCGACGGCGTGTCGTACGTCCGAGCCGACGGGACGTTCGCGCGCTTCGGGAGCGCGGCGGTGCCTGCCGGCGCACGCTGAACGTCGGCGCTCGCGCGGCCGGGTCGCGCGGCGGCAGCGTCGAATCTCGCCGGGATGTTCGCAGCCCGTGCGGTGCGGCGATGAGCGCGACGCGCGTCGACGTGCTCCCGCATCTGAAGACCGCGCGTTTCGATCGCGCGCTGTCGTACCGGCTGCCGGACGGGATGCGCGTGCAGACCGGCGACATCGTCCGCGTCCCGCTCGGGCCGCGGACGGTGTTCGCCTACGTCGTCGGTGAACCCAAGCCGGCCGCGGACGATGCGTCACTGCGCGAGATCGCGGAGCGCGTCGACGGGCCGCGCGCGTTCGACGCCGACGGCCTGGCGCTGGCGCGCTGGATCGCCGACGCGTACCTCTGCTCCTTGCGCGAAGCGCTCGGTGCGGTCGTGTTGGCGGCGGCGATCCCGCGCACCGTCGACCGGTTCGTACCGCGCGGCGATCCGCCCGAGATCGCGCGCTTCAAGCATGTCCCCGAACGGCTCGTGCGGCTGCTGTGGAACGACTTTCGCGACGGCGTCGGGCCGGACGTTCTGTTGCGCCATCCCGAGGCGCGGCGAGCCGGTGACCGCGCGACGCTGCTGCGCGCGCTCGATGCGCTCGTGCGCGCGGGCGTGCTGGACCGCCGGCGTACCGTCGCGCAGGCACGCGTCGGCACCGCGACGGTGCGGATTCTGCGAACCGGCGCGGCACCGATCCGCGGGAAGAAGGCGGAAGCGCTGGTCGCGCACGTCGCCGCGTCCGGCGAGCTGCGCCGCAGCGACGCGCTGCTGGCAGGATTCTCCGATGCGGTGATCCGCCGCGTCGTGCTGGCCGGAGCGCTCGTCGAGGAGCAGCGCGACATCCGGCGCGAGCGGCACGCGCGCGTCGCGCTGCCGCCGTATCAGCCGACCGACGAACAGCGCGAAGCGATCGCACGGCTCGCCGGCGCGATCGACGCGCGGACGTTCTCGCAGCTCCTCCTGCACGGCGTCACCGGGAGCGGCAAGACCTTCGTCTACCTGCACGCGATCGCGCGCGTCCTCGCGCGCGGCGGGCGCGCGATCGTCCTCGTTCCGGAGATCGCGCTCACCCCGCAAACCGCGGCGCGATTCGAGGCGGCGTTCGGCGACCGCGTTGCCGTGCTGCACTCCGCGCTCTCCGATCGCGAACGTTTCGACGCCTGGCAGGCCGCGGCGCGCGGCGAGATCGACGTCGTCGTGGGCGCGCGCAGCGCGGTGTTCGCGCCGCTCGGCGACGTGCGGCTGATCGTCGTCGACGAAGCGCACGAGAGTTCGTATCGCCAGGACAGCACGCCCCGCTACGACGCCGTCGCCGTCGCGCGGGAGCGGATGCGGCGCGCGAACGGGGTCGTCGTTTTGGGCAGCGCGACGCCGGCGCTCGAAGACTACGCGCGCGCGAAGGCGGGCCGCTTTCCGCTGGTGCGCCTGGTGCACCGCGCGACGGCGCAGCCGCTGCCCGCGGTGCGCGTCGTCGACATGGGCGCCGAGTTCGGCTCCGGGAATCGCCGCGTCTTCTCGACGGCGCTCGCCGAGGCGATCGCCGATCGCATCGCGCGCAGCGAGAAGACGGTGCTGTTCATCAATCGCCGCGGCAGCGCGCGCTTCGTGCTGTGCCGCGCGTGCGGCGAGGTCCCGGAGTGTCCGCGCTGCTCCACCTCGCTGACCGTGCACCGGAGCGAGAACCTGCTGCGCTGCCATTGGTGCGATTTCCAGCGCGCGATCCCGGAGGTGTGCGCGTCGTGCGGCGCCGGTCCGGTGCGCGAATTCGGCGCCGGGACGCAGCGCGTCGCCGACGAGGTGGAACGGCTCTTCCCCGACGCCGTCGTGGTGCGCATGGACTCCGACACGACAACGCGCGTCGGCGATCACGCGCGCCTGCTCGAGCGCTTCGCCGACGAGGGCGACGTGCTCGTCGGCACGCAGATGGTGGCGAAGGGGCTCGACTTTCCGCAAGTCACCCTGGTCGGCGCGGTGGCGGCGGATCTCGATCTTCACGTCGCCGATTTCCGCGCGGCGGAACGGACGTTCGCGCTGCTGACGCAGGTGTGCGGACGCAGCGGCCGCGCGCGCGCCGGCGAAGCGATCGTGCAGACGTATGCGCCCGAGCACCCGGCGATCGTGTACGCGTCGAAGCACGACTACGACGGCTTTGCCGCGGTCGAACTGCGCGAGCGGCGCGCCCTGCATTGGCCGCCGTTCACGAAGCTTGCGATGCTCGGCGCGATCGGCCGTTCGCGGCGCGCGGTCGAGACGGCGATCGCGCGCTGGGCGGCGCCGCTGCGGGGCGTCGACGGCTTCGAGGTGCTGGGGCCGGCACCGTACCCCGTCGCGCGCGTGAACGACGAGTGGCGCTACCGTATCGCGGTGAGGACCAAGGCGCTCGAGCGCCTCCGGGCGGCGATCCGAGCCGACGTCCTGCCGCTGGCCGACGCCGTCGAGGGCGTGCGCCTGACCGTCACGATCGAGTGACGTCGGAAAACAGCGAAGCCGCCCCGGAAGGGCGGCTTCGCGTTCGGGCTGCTGGGGTCGAGCGCGTTACTTCGCGAGCGCTCTGGCGAGACGCGACTTCTTGCGCGCCGCCTTGTTGGGGTGGATGATCCCCTTCGATGCCGCTTTGTCGAACTGGGCTTCGACCGACGATGTCACCGCGGCGTCTTTCGCCGCCTTCGCCTTCTTGAACAGGGTCTTCAGGCGGGTTTTCGTGTCGAGATTCCGCACCGTGCGCTTTTCGCTCTGGCGCACCCATTTGACGGCGGCTTTGATATTGGGCACGAAGAGTAGATTACCACGTTGCGTCCCTCCCGGTCAAAGGGTCCCGCGTCACGTCGCCCCCTCGACGGCGATCTCCGCGTAGGAGGCATAGCGGCTCGGCGCGATCGTCCCTGTTTCCACGGCCGCACGGACGGCGCAGTCGGGCTCGCTGAGGTGCCGGCAGTTCGCGAAGCGGCACGCCCGGGCCGGCTCGCGCATCTCAGGGAACAGCCAGGCGAGCTCGGTCGCCGGCATCGGGTCGAGGGTGAACTCGCCGATCCCGGGGCTGTCGATCAGAAAGCCGTCGCCCAGCCGAAAGAGCCGGGCCGTGCTCGTGGTCTGCCGCCCGCGCCCGAAGCGCGAGAGATCTCCCACCACACCGATCCCGCCGAGCGCGCGGAAGATGCTCGATTTGCCGACGCCGGAGTTGCCGACCAGAAGAGCGCGGCGGGCGGCCAATTGGGTGCGGAGGTCGTCGATCCCGCGGCCCGTTTTCGGCTGCAGCACGATGGTCGGGACGCCGATCGCTCGGTACAGCCCGCTCACCCGATCGGCCGCGCCCTCGCCGGCGAGGTCGGCTTTGGTGAGAAGAAGCAGCGGCGCGACGTCGTGCTGGGCGGCGAACGCCAGCAGCCCGTCGATCATCGTGAAGTGCAGCGGCGGATCGACCAGCGCCGCGACGATCGCGATCGTGTCGACGTTCGCCGCCATCGTTTTGACGCGGCCGCCGCCGGTGCGCCGCACCAGGGTGAAACTGCGCGGCAGCACGGCGTCGATGACGACCCGCTCCCCATCGATCGTCTGCGCTTCCACGAGATCGCCGGGGGCGAGCATCGCGTGGCGCGCGCCCTTGCGCAGCGACGCCGGGCGGGGTTCGTCTTCGTCCGATGCCACGATCCACGCGGCGTTGCGGCCGACCGCGATCACGCGGGCCCGGCGGAGTCCGTCCTCGCTCACGCGAAGGTCGTCGAGACCGTGATCGTCGCCCGGACCGTCCACATCGCCGACCCGCTCGCCCGTGCGAACGTCGTCGAGGCGTTGGCGGGAGCAGGCGCGCCGGTCGGCGTCATCGAGGTCACGCGCGACGGTTCGGCGGTGACGGTGCGGTTCGACGACGCGATCACGCCGAGCGATCTGATCGACGACCTGGTCGCGATTGAGTCGGTGCTGGTCCCGGAGTGGACGCCGAACGACCTCGCTCTCGAGGACGCCGCCGCGATCGCCGCCGCCGGGCTCGGCGACCCCGACCTCGACGCCGACCGCATCCTCGAAGCGCATCTGGGGACGCGCTCGTGAACTGGCCGCATCTCCCGGTCCACGTCACGCTCACCGACGCGATCGACATCGTTGCGACGTCGATCCTGGTCTACTATCTCTTGCTCCTCATCCGCGGGACGCGGGCCGTGCAGATCATGCTCGGTCTGTTCGCGCTCGTCGTCATCCTCGCCGTCTCGAACCTGCTTCATCTGCTCGTCCTCGCTACCGTGATGCAGTACCTGCTCCTCGGGACGGCCGTCACGCTGCCGATCATCTTCCAGCCGGAACTGCGGCGCGGGCTCGAACAGCTCGGCCGCGGGCGGCTCTTCGTGCGCGACCGCCGCGCCGAGGACGCGACGGTCGCCGAGCAGATCCGGGTGATCGCGCAGGCGGGCTTCACGCTCGCGACGATGCGCACCGGCGCCTTGATCGTGCTCGAAGGACAGACCGGCCTGCGTGAATATGTGGAGAGCGGGACGATGCTCGACGCGCGCCTTTCGCTCGACTTGCTGCTCGCGATCTTCAACAAGACGTCGCCGCTCCACGACGGTGCTGTGATCGTGCGCGATCTTATCGTCGAAGGCGCGGCGTGCTTTCTGCCGCTCAGCGACAACACGATCGCCGTCGACCGTCACGTCGGGACGCGCCATCGGGCCGCCGTCGGCCTCACCGAGCAGACGGACGCCGTGATCGTCGTCGTCAGCGAAGAGACGGGGCTCGTTTCGGTCGCGCGCGCCGGCCGGCTCTCGGTGCCGATCGACGACGAGGAGCGGCTGCGCCGCGTGCTCGCGGCGTGCGTCCGTCCGACGCGGCGCAGTGCCAAGGCCGACGGCAGTCCGCTGGCCAAACTGTTCGCGCGCCCTCTCGATCAGCTCAGAACGCGTGCTCACTCTCCTCAAGAACAATTTCGGACTTAAGGTGCTCTCGGTCTGCCTCGCGCTCGCGGCGTGGGGCTATTTTCATCTGGCCGCCGCACCCGGAACGATCGCGCGCTTCGACCAGAGCCTGCTCGTGCCGATCGTCGTGACCGGCCTGCGGCCCGGATATCAGGCGAATTATCCGCTGAAGAACGCGACGGTCGTGATCGAAGCGCCGCGCAACGGACCCGAGATCAAGCCCGAACAGTTCCGCGCCGTCCTCGACGTGACCGATCTGGAGCTGGGCGAGCACAGCGTTCCGGTGAAGATCGTCTCGCCCGACGTTCCGGTGAAACAAGTCCAGCCGGGGACCGTCTCGGTGACGATCGACCGGCTCGATCAGCGCACCGTTCCGGTCTCGTTCGACTACGTCGGCGAACGGCGCAACGTCGTAGTCGACGCGCCGGCCGTTTCGCCCGCGACCACGACGCTGCGCGGCGTCGCAAGCGAACTCAACCGCGTCGCGGGGGTGCGGGTCGAGATTCCGATCCCGGCCAAGCCGCAGCAGTTCGACGCGATGATCCGTCCGACGCCGACGGACGCGCGCGGCGCGGAGATCACCGGCGTGCAAGTTTCGCCGAACCTCGTGCGCGTCCGCGCGAACTTCGTCGCCCCCAGCGCCGCGCATCCCGCGACGCCGCACTAGCAAAGGACCACGCGAGCGTTTTCGATGGGTACGTATTTCGGAACCGACGGCGTCCGCGGCGTCGCCAACGGCGACCTCACGCCGGAACTCGCGTACGCCGTCGGGCGTGCCGGCGCCGCGGTGATCGCGCACGCGCAGCCGATGGACCGGCCGATCGTCGTCGGGCGCGACACGCGGCTCTCCGGGCCGATGCTCGAGGGCGCGATCGTCGCGGGGATCACGTCGACCGGGCGCAACGTCCTGCAAGTCGGGGTCGTCCCGACGCCGGGCGTCGCGGCGATCACGACGCGGATCGAGGCGGCGGCGGGCGTGATGATCTCCGCGTCGCACAATCCGATCGAAGACAACGGGATCAAGTTCTTCGGCGCCGACGGCTTCAAACTGTCGGACGCGACCGAGAGCGAGATCGAATCGCTGCTCGCCGATCCGTCGCTGCCGCGCCCGACCGGGCTCGACATCGGGATCGCATCGCACGCGCGCGGGCTGATCGACCGGTATTTCTCGCTGCTCGTCGAGGCCGGCGGCGATCTGAGCGGGCTCACGATCGTCGTCGATGCCGCGTTCGGTGCAGCGCATCTGGTCGGCCCGAAGATCTTCGCCCGGTTGGGCGCGCGCGTCGTCGCGATCAACGACGAAGACGACGGCAGCCGCATCAACGTCGCGTGCGGCGCCACCGACTTGCGGATGCTGCAGGGACGGGTGCGCGACGAGATCGCGCGCACCAGCGGTCCCGTCGTCGGCGTCGCGTTCGACGGCGATGCCGATCGCGCGCTGTTCGTCGACGAACGCGGCGACATCCTCAACGGCGACCGCGTGATGCTGATCCTCGCGCGCGATCTCGCCGGTCGCGGCGAGCTGCCCGCGAACACCGTCGTCGGCACGGTCATGTCGAACATGGGCTTCGAGAAGGCGCTCGAGCGTGAGGGGCTTCGGCTCGTGCGCGCCGCGGTCGGCGATCGGTACGTGCTCGAAGCGATGCGCGGCGGCGGCTATCGTTTCGGCGGCGAGCAGTCGGGGCACGTGATCGACCTGCAGCGCGGAACGACCGGCGACGGTCCGATGACGGCGGTCGCGCTGTTCTCGATTGCTGCGCGCACGCGCACCCCGCTGCGCGATCTCGCCGCCGGCATGTCGGTGTATCCGCAGGTGCTGGTCAACGTGCGCGTCGCCGACAAGAGCGTCGGCGACCATCCGGCGGTGCGCGACGCCATCGCGGCGGCGGAACGCGTCCTCGCCGGCGACGGACGGATTCTGGTGCGTCCGTCGGGGACCGAGCCGCTCGTCCGAGTAATGGTCGAAAGCACCGACGAGGCGCGCACCCGCGATGTGGCCGAGTCGGTCGCCCGAACGATTCGCGGCCTGACCCCGGCGGTCTAAGATTTTCTTTACGCCTCGAGGGACCATCGGGGAGGAGAACGGGATCGTTTGGTCCGAAACCCAGAATTGTCACGTTGCCTTAACAATGTGGTGAACTTGGCGGGACGTGCTATCGCACCGCTGGTGTCAAATTTTGCCTGCTTGCAGATCACGGAGTCCGGACGTCGCAGGGCCGGAGCGGGGGACATCCAGGTAGGGGTGAATGCGCCGGTCGGCGCTAGGGCGATTCTTCCGTCCGAACCCGTCAACTAACCCCGTACGTGTGGAAGAAGGAGCAGTTGCTGCATCGTTCCATCCTCACCGGGTTGTTCGTTTGCATCCTCGCCGCCGGAGCGCCGGCGATCGCGAGCGCCGATACGACGACGAGCGATACGGGCGTCGCGGCGCCCACGGCCGGCGCCGACCTCGCGATGTGGAATGCCCCCGCCGAAGAGGCCGCGCCGGCACCCGTCGCCCCCCGGTCGCTCGGCAACGTCCTGCACGTGCAGAAATTCGCCAGCGGCATCGCGGCTCGCGGCGCTGCGATGGCGTCGAGCCTGACCCGCAACGCCTTGCGGTTTCTGGGCGTCCCGTACTCGTTCGGCGGCACCACGCCGCGGGCGTTCGACTGCTCCGGATACACGCAGCACGTGTTCGCCATGATGGGCCTGCATCTGCCGCGCACGGCCGACGCGCAGTTCTACGCCGCGCACCGCTTCCGCGGCACGCCGAAGCCCGGGGATCTGGTTTTCTTTCAGACCTACGAAGTGGGACCGTCGCACGTCGGGATCTCGCTGGGCGGCGACCGGTTCGTCCACGCGTCGTCCAGCCACGGCGTGACCGTCTCGAGCCTGCACGACTCGTACTGGTCGGCGCGGTACCTCGGAGCGAAACGCGTCGTCGAATAACCGTACCGATCTCGACCTCGTCGAACGAGCGGCCAACGGCTATGTCGTGTGGCCGCTTTCCGTTGTCGCGATCTTCCGCGAAACAGCCAACGCGACCGAATGGTCGCGTCTGCACGCGCGGCAGTCGTTCGTCTTCGGCCTCGGCGCGATCGGCGCGTATCTCGTGCTGTTGGCGCTGCCGCTCGCGATCGTCCTGCTGATCCCCGACGTCTCGACCGGCGCGGTGGTCTGGCTCTACGCCGTCGGATTGCTCGCCGACGTCGTCGGCGCCGTCGTGCTGGTCTCGCTCGCGTTCCGGTATCGCGCACGTGCGCTGCGCGGCGAGCTTCTTCGCGATCCCCCTGGTGACGCCGCTCGCGGATCGCTTTCTGCGGTACGAGCGCCGTTGAGCGCGCGCGAGGGAAGCGCGGCGCCGGAGCGAATGCCGGGACGCCGCATGATGGGGCGTAGCCAAGCGGTAAGGCAGCGGACTTTGACTCCGCCATGCGTTGGTTCGAATCCAGCCGCCCCAGCAGCGTGACCGGCGCGCCCTTCGGCGATCGACTGCCTCGCGTGCTCGACGCCTTCGCGCGCGGGGATCTCGAGGAGGCAGCCGGGTGTTTCTCGGCGGAGGCTGAGTACCGTGAAGCCGGGGCGGAGGCGGTTCGCGGACGCGAAGGGATCGCCGCGCACTTCGCACGCTACGCAGCCGCCGGACCGGCGTGGCGGTTCGAGGTCGACGAGGTGGTGCGCGACGGCGACCGTGCGTGCGTCGTGTACCGGTTCTTGGTCGCCGGAGGCGCAGGCGAGCCGTGGCGCGAACGCGCGGGTTGCGCCACGGTGCATCTCGATCGGGACGGTCTGATCGCTGCATGGCGGGAGTACAGGGGATGAACGTCAACGGACAAGCATCGGAGCATCACCACGAAGACATCTCGATCCGCGTGCACGTCGCGGACGGACTCCACGTCTTCGAACTGGCCGGCTCGCTCGACATCGCGACATCGCCGAGCGTGCGCGCCGCGCTCACCGATGCTTCGGAACGGGGCGATCATCGTCTGATCGTCGATCTTACCAAGGTGGAGTTCCTCGACTCGACCGGGCTGGGCGCGCTCATCGGCGGGCAGCGGCGCGCAAAGGAGTTCGGCGGCGAAGTTCGGCTCGTCGCGAAGGAGGGGCAGATTCTGCGCCTGCTGCGCATCACCGGCCTGCTCAAAGTGTTCGCGGTCTACCCGCGTTTGGACGACGCCGTCAGCGACGGCGAACGCGTCGGCGACCTCTAGCTCCTCAGCCCGCCGCGCCGGCGCGCAAGCTCTCGTCGAGGATCTCGACGACGTGCTTGATCGCGATGTGCGACGCGCCCGCTCGATCGAGGCCGTTGCGCATCTGGAGCGCGCAGCCCGGGTTCGCGGTGGCGACCGTCTGGGGCGCGGTTTCGATGATGCGGTCGACCTTGCGCCGCTGCAGGCGCTGCGACATCTCGGGCTGCGTCACGTTGTAGATGCCGGCCGAGCCGCAGCACAGCGACGACTCGGGCATCGCGCGGAGTTCGAGCCCCGGAACGAGCGCCAGCAAGCGGCGCGGCGGCGCGGTGATGCGCTGCGCGTGCGCGAGATGACACGCGTCTTGGTACGTGACGACGCCCGGGACGGGCCCGAACTTCTCCGGCGCGATCCCGATCTCGTCGAGATACTCGGTCACGTCGCGCACCTTGGCGGAGAAGGCGCGCGCGCGTTCGGCCCACGCCGGATCGTCGTGAAAGAGGTTTGCGTACTCTTTGAGCGCCGAACCGCAGCCTGCCGCGTTGATCACGTAGACGTCGGCACCGCTCTGTTCGAACGCGGCAATGTTGCGCATGGCGAGGCCGCGGCCGCGTTCCATTTCGCCGGCGTGAATCGTGATCGCGCCGCAGCAGCCCTGCGCTGACGGAACGACGACGGTGACGCCTGCGGCGTTCAGTACGCGCACCGTCGCTTCGTTCCAGGCGGCGAACGCGACGTGCATGACGCAGCCCGCGTGCAGCAGCGCGGTCGCGCGCGACGTTCCTGGCGCGGAAAAGCGCTGATCGCGCGGGATGAAGAACCGGTCGGAGACGCGCGGCGCGAGCGCCTCGACGTCCTGCAGTCCGAGCGCGCGCAGCACGCCGCTGCGCAGGACGAGAGCGCGCAATCCGCTGCGCTGGTAGAACTTCAGCAGCCGCGCCGCGGCGCGCATCACGCCCAGATGTTCGAACATCGTGCCGATCAAGAGCGCGCGCCCGAGGCGTGCGTACCAGGAGCGTGCCGGGGCCAGCGCGCGCGTCACCTGCGTGCGCGCCGGCTCGAGAATCCGCCCGTACTCGACACCCGACGGGCACACGGCCTCGCAGGCACGGCAGTCCAGACACTCCGACATCTGATGGACGAAGCCCGGGCTGGTGAGGTCGAGCCGCTCCTCGGCGACCGCTTTGATGAGCGCGATGCGCCCGCGCGGCCCCGACGTTTCGACCAGGGTTTCGACATAAGTCGGACAGGTGGGGAGGCACAGCCCGCAGCGCACGCAGCGGTCGAAGACCTCCGACGGCGGAACGTCGGGGGCAACGAAGCCGCGGTGCACGTCGGGTTCGATCACGATGACGTTCGCTTCGCGAGCGCGAAACGAGAGCCATGCCCGCCCGCACCGTCTTGCGCTGCAGCGCCTGCGACCGGATCGCCGACGATTCCGGCGCGCTCGCGTGCGCCGCATGCGGCGAGCTCCTCGCCTTCGTCATCGAGTCGGCCGCGTTCGATCCGGCGGCGATCGACGCGACCGCGCGCGCGCGCCGCGCCTCGCTCGAGGCGCACGACCGCAGCGGCGTGTGGCGCTTTCGGGAACTGCTCCCCGACGTCGCGCTCGATGCGATCACCACGATGCGCGAGGGCGACGTCCCGCTCTTCGACGCGCCGCACGGCGCGGCGTACGCCGGGGTCGATCGTCTCGCGTACCTGCATCTCGGAGCGAACCCGACGGCGTCGTTCAAGGACGCAGGGATGACGGTTGCAATCTCGCACGCGCGGGAGCGCGGCGCGCGCGTCGCGGTCTGCGCGAGCACGGGGAACACGGCGGCGTCGATGGCGGCGTATGCGGCGCGCGCCGGGATCACGGCCGTCGTGATCGCACCGGTCGACGGGATCAGCGCGTCGAAGGTCGCGCAGACTCTCGACTACGGCGCGCACGTCGTCGCGGTCGTCGGCGATTTCGACGACGCGCTGCGCGCGGTGCGTGCGCTCGATCCCGCCGTCGCTGCGGTGGTCAACAGCGTGAACCCGTACCGCATCGAAGGGCAGAAGACGGCCGCGCTGGTGCTGCTCGAACAGCGCGCGTGGCGCGCGCCGGACTGGGTGATTCTGCCGGGCGGCAATCTCGGCAACACCAGCGCCCTCGGCAAGGGATTCCGGGAAGCGCAGACGATCGGGCTCACCGCGCGCACGCCGCATCTCGGCGTCGTGCAGGCCGCGGGTGCCGCACCGTTCGCGCGCGCGTGGCGCGACGGCGCCGATCTGGTTCCGGTACGCGCGCAGACCGACGCCACCGCGATTCGCATCGGCGCGCCGGCATCGTGGAAGAAGGCGCGGGCCGAGGTGCGGGCATCGGGTGGGACGGTGCTCGACGTCGAGGATGCGGCGATCGCCGACGCGCGCGCGGTGATCGGTCGCGACGGCGTCGGCTGCGAGCCGGCATCGGCGGCGTCGCTCGCGGGATTGCGGCGGCTCGTCGCCGAGGGCGCCGTCGCGGCTGATGCGGATATCGTCTGCGTCCTCACCGGCCACGTTCTCAAAGACACGGCGTACGCAACGCGCTATCACGAATCCGGCGCGCGCTATGCCAACACGATCGTCCGCGGGACCGAGATCGCGACGTACCTGCACGCGCTGATCGGCGCGCCGGCATAAGCGGCGTGCGCGCGTTTCGCATCAGCGCGCCGGCATCGAGCGCAAACCTCGGCGCGGGATTCGACGCCGTCGGGATCGCGATCGAGATTCGCATTACCGCCGAGGTGCGCGAACGCGCGCCGGGACTTGCAAACCGTTGGACGTACCGCGGCGCGCACGCCCCGACGCACGACGGGCTGCGAACGTGCATCGAAGCGGGGATCGCGGCGCTCGCGCCTTCTGCGCCGCCGCTCGACGTCGATCTGGACAATGCGATCCCGCTCGGTGCGGGCTTGGGGAGCAGCGCCGCCGCGTATGCGATCGGCGTCGCGATCGGGGCGCAGTTCGCGCCCGCGACGATCGAAGACGACGTGCAGGCGCGCGCCGTCGCGGCCCTCGAGGGGCATCCGGACAACGCCCTCGCGGCGTGGTACGGCGGTGCGGTCGTCGCCGCCACGGGCGACGACGGGCTGACTTCGATCCGCTTTCCGCCGCCCGACGTTCGAGCGGCCGTCGTCGTGCCGTCGATCGTCCTGCCGACCGCCGAGGCGCGCGCGCTCCTGCCGCAGACCTATGCGCGGGCCGACGTCGTGCACAATATTCAGCGCGCGGCGCTGCTCGGGGCGGCGCTCGCCGCCGGCCGGATCGACCTGCTTCGGGCGGCGGTACGGGACACGCTGCACCAGCCCTATCGCGCCGCTGCGATCCCAGGTCTGCGCGAAGCGTTGGCGCTCGAGGATCCAGCGTTGGCCGCCGTAGCGCTCTCGGGCGCGGGACCGTCAGTGCTGGCCCTGGTCTTCGGCGATCCTCGCCCGGTCGCTGCGCGGATCGCGGCGTGCTTCGAGCGGGCGGGGGTCGCGAGCACGGTGCTCACGCCGGCGCTGGCGGCGAGCGGCGTCTCGATGACGCTGGCGGAGCCTGCCACGGGGAGCGCATGAGAGCGAGCGCCCGAGAGGGGCCGCATGCGGCCGCGAGAAGGGAGCGGGAATGATCAACGTGAGCGTGGGTTCGCCGGCCGGGACGTGTACCGTCGCGAACCCGGCGTTTTACCGCTACGTCCTGCGTTTGGGCGAAGCGCCGCTGCGGGTGACGTCGCTCGATCGCGCGCAGCTCGACGTGCTGGCGAACGTTCCTCACGCATACGCAGACGAAGAAGAATGCGCCGGCGACGGCTGGCGGATCGTACCGGCGATGTCGTACGAAGACTGGCCGGTTCTCGAAGCGACCCCGCAGCGACTGCGGGCGGCGTTTCAAACCGCGCGGCGCGTGCTGTGGGCGAACGCGGGTCCCGTCGGGATCAGCGCCGTCGACATGATCGCGATCGACACCGAGATCGAGTCGGTGCTCGGCGTGCTGCGTCAGGCGGAAGCCGGCGGCTTCAGCGTCAACGTCAGCTACGTAAGCTGAACGATCAGCGCGACGGGGCGTCGCGCGTGCAGGTGTCGCCGCCCATCGGTTTGAGCGAGCCGTCGGCGAGCTGCGTCGCGAACGCGCGATCGAAGCGACGTTCGTCGACGAGCGTGTAGGTGATGCGGCCTTGCGCAGGTGTCGTCGCGCCCGCGGGCCAGTAGGGCCCGCTCCACACGAACGTGCGATCGGATGTCGCCGGCGAGGTGAGGTCGGCGTACGCGCCGTCGGCGTGAAAATCGCGGTAGATGAAGCGCTGCAGGCCGGCGACGTAGCCCATCACCGCAGTCCCGTCCGGATGCGCCGGCGCACCGTACGTGACGCGCACCCACGCGTCGCCGTCGTCCAGCGGCGTGTAGGTCCACGGCACCGCGGCGCAATGCCACGAGCCGAGGAAATAGCGCACTCTCGGCGTCGCGGCGTCAGAGATCCCCGCCGCGATCGCGATCGCGAGCGCGAACGGTACGATCACTGCTTGTTGCCGAAGAGCGATCCGAGCACGCCGCCGATATTGCTCTGACCGCCGGCCTGCTGCGCGCCTTCGGCCGCCGGTTCGTGATAGGTCATCGACTGCAGACCGACGCGCCCCGGGCCGGTGAAGCGATTCATGATCAGCGACGCGCCGCCGACGAACGCCCCGAGTGCGCCGAGCAGTCCGCCGCCGGCGCCGCCCGACTGCAGGACGCTGACGGTCTCCATCGCGACGTTGGCGTCTTTCCACAGCCACGCGCCGGGTTCGACGTCGATCTGCTCGCCGGGCGCGAGCGTCTTCTCGAACACGTTGCCGTAGCCGTGCAGCAGAAGAAGACCTTCGCCCTGCTGCGCGGTGAAGCGGTCGATAAAGAGACCGGTACGCGAGAGGAAGAGGTTCGCCAGACCCTGCTGCCAGTAGAAATCGTACGCGACCGTATCGGTCGCGAGCAGAAACTGGTGCTCGCGCACGTCGATCGCCTGGCCGGGACGCAGCCGCAGCGCGACGATTTGTCCCGGCGCCTCGCGCGAGAACGCGATGTTGCCGGGTCCTTGCGCGGTCGAGATGAAGATCTGCAAGCCCGCGAAGAATCGCTTTCCCGCGTTCTGCAGGTTCATGAAGCCCAGCCGCACCTGCGGCTGCTTCCACAGCAGGATGTGATGCTCGAAGTAGACGCTGTTGCGCGGCCCGAGTTCGACGTCGACGACCGGTACGAGCTCGCCCTCGACGCGCACGGTGGTGTCGCCGACGACGATCGGTTCCTTGGGGTTGTCACCCTCGGCGACCGGCTCGGTGTAGGTTCCGACCGAGACGGGCTGGGGCGCCGGCGCGCCGCAGTTGGGGCAGAAGCGAGCCCCGTCGGGGACGTTGCTTTGGCAGCTCGGGCACGTCATGCCGCGGCGATTCGCCGGGCCGGTTCACAAGCCTGGGCGTGGCCTCGAGGTAAGCGCCGGCGGGCCTGCGGTCAGACCAGCAGCTGCCGGAGACAACCCGTTTGCGTCGCGGCGATCAGGGCGATCCCGGCCGTGATCGAGAGGAGCGCGAGCAGCACCATCAGCGCGATCTCAGGCGTGGTCGCACCCGCAGCGACGCTGAGCGGAAAGCTCTCGGTCATCGCGTTTCCGCCCGCGACCGACGCCTCGACCGCCAGCGTCCAGGTCCCCGGGGTAGCGAGCGGGAGCGAGGCGCTGTAGCGTCCGCCGGCGGTGCGGCTGAGCGGTACGCGCAGGTTCTCGCCGCCCGGCGACGTGCCGACGATGGTGACGCTCGACGCGCGCGGAGCGCGAACGCCGACGGCGACCGGCCGCGTGTCCACGTAGCGGTCGAGCCGCTCGATCTGCGGCGTTGGCCCGCCGATATCGATCCCAAGGGCCTGCGCGGAGGCGGCGCTCGCGAGAGCGGGCGTGCCGGCAAGGGCGAGAACGAGGACGGCGACCGTGCGGAAGATCGAGAGGCGCTGTACCCATCGGAGCGGCGTGGGTATCAGAAGGACGTGGAACGTGACGACGAGGTCGAACCCGTGGGCACTACATAGGATCCGGACTTCGCCTCGGTCGAGGACGTCGGCGAATTGCCGCCCGAGAATCCGTCAGTCGACGACGTCTGACCGCTAGGTGGAGCGCCCCAGCGCGTCCCGGGACGCCAGCGCTTCTCGGTGTTTCACCGCTCCACTTAGTAACGGAAATACCGATTATCGTCCAAAAGCCCGGTCGCGGCGTAGCTGAACGCGCCCGCGAACAAGGGCCAACGGCAGATGGTTCTCGCGCTGATCAACACGGCGGGGGATCGTCCTGATGCGAGCGGAAAAACACCGATCGTGTCCCCAGCCGTGGTGTACGAGCGGTGGCTCGGCGAGGGTAGCGCTCAGCCGTTAATCACGGCGGAGAGCTTGGCGGGCTGATTATCGCTGACGGCACTGAGTCCTTCGAGTTGCATGTAGCGCCGCTGCAGTTGCCATTCGTCGTTCTGTTCCAGTAGGAGCGCACCGACGAGGCGTACGATGGCAGCATCGTTCGGGAAGATACCGACGACATCGGTGCGCCGCTTGATCTCCGCGTTGACCCGTTCGAGCGGATTGGTTGAGGCGATCTGCTTGCGGTGCGCCTTGGGAAAGTCCATGTACGCGAGCACGTCGTTCTCGGCGTCGTCCATCATCGCCGCGAGCTTCGGGAACTTCTGCCGAAGCTGCTCGGAGACGATACGCCATTGCTCGTGCGCAGCTTCCGCTGTCTCTTGCGCGAATACCGTGTTGATCAACGCGAGGACCATCTGCCGTTGCCCTTTACCCGCATGTGCGAGCGCGTTTCGCATAAAATGCACGCGGCAGCGCTGCCACGTTGCTTTGAATACTTTCGCGATGGCCGCTTTCAGGCCGACATGCGAGTCGGAAATGACGAGCTTGACACCGCGCAATCCGCGGCGGCTCAAGCTGCGAAGAAAGTCGATCCAGAACGGCTCTGCTTCGCTCGGACCAACCGCGAGGCCCAACAATTCCCGTGTCCCATCGGTGTTTACGCCGACGGCCAGTATCACGGCGACCGAGACGATGCGTCCGCCGGAGCGCGTCTTCACGTACGTCGCGTCGATCCAAAGATAGGGCCAGTCGCCTTCGATCGGCCGGGTAAGAAATGCGTTCACGCGTTCGTCGATCTCTTCGCACAGCCGTGAGACCTGACTCTTGGAGATGCCTGTCATCCCCATCGCCTTGACGAGCTCGTCGACCGAGCGCGTGGAGATGCCCTGGATGTAGGCCTCTTGGATGACGGCGGTGAGCGCCTTCTCCGCCGTGCGGCGCGGCTCGAGGAACGCGGGGAAGTAGCTACCTTTGCGCAACTTGGGGATGCGCAGTCCGATCGTGCCGGAACGCGTCTCCCATTGGCGCTCGCGGAAGCCGTTGCGGGCGTTCTGTCGGCCGGGGCCGCGCTCGCCGTAGGGCAAGCCGCAGAGTTCCTCAACATCGATCTCCATGATCCGCTGCGCGGCGTACTGGAGCATCTCGCGAACGAAGTCGACGTCGCCGCCCTTTTCGACGAGCTCGGAAAGTGCGATACTGGGTTTGGCCATCGTGGATCCCTTTCGGTCGGTTATTTGTTGCAAAAACAACCTTCGCCGAAAGCCACGATGGCCGCTCTCTATGCTACAAGGGCGACCCTCTCATACACCACGGGCCGGGACACGATCTGGGGCCGCTTCGCTGACGGCACGCAAGATCACGGTCATATTTCGATGGCGGCCGTTCACGGTGCTTCCGACTCGGCGATCGGCCGCGCCCTGCAGATGAGCTCTTCTTCTCCCCCTCGCGCTAGGGCTCGCCGCCGCTGGTCCGGAATCATGCTCTCCGTGGCTGCCGCCCGCCGACGTTATGATGCCGCCGCGTTCGTTTCCGACGATCCGGCGATCGCACGGTTCGCGCAGTATTTGCAGCTGCGGCGCATGAGTCCGAAGACGTCGATTGCCTATCAGCGTGATCTCGAGAGTTTCGGCTCGTTCTTGAAAGCCGGAGCCGCCGGGGCGAAGGACCTCGACGCGCACCAGCCGCCGCCCTACGACGGCCTCGAGACGGCGACGACCGGCGACGTGCTGCGCTACGTTCAGCGGCTCAACGGCTCGCGCGCGTACGCGCCGCGTTCGCTGGCGCGCAAGATCTCGGCGCTCACGACGTTCTACAAGTTTCTGCGGTTCGAGGGGCGCCGCTCGGATAACCCGGCGGCCGACATTCCGCGGCCGCGGATCGGGAAAGCCCTCCCGAAAGCGCTCTCGGAGCGCGACGTCAACCGCGTCCTCGACACGCGGATCGCGGGCTTGAGCGAAGCGCAGCGTCTGCGCGATGTCGCGATCCTCGAATGCCTGTATTCGAGCGGGATCCGGCGGTCCGAGCTGCTGGGACTCGATCTCGGCGACGTCGATTTGGAAGAACGGACGCTGCGGGTGATCGGCGGGAAGGGCAACAAGGACCGCATCGTTCCGATGACGCATGCCGCCGCCGCCGCGATGCATGCGTATGCCGGCGTCCGCCCGCGCAACGCCGGGCCGTCGTTCTTCGTCGGACGCGGCGGCGCGCGGCTGAGCGAATCGGCGCTCTATAAAATCGTGAAGACGTACATGGCGATCGCCGGGATCGACGCGCACGCCACGCCGCACACGCTGCGCCACACCGCAGCCACCCATTTGTACGAGCACGGCGCCGACTTGCTCGTGATCAAAGAGATCCTCGGCCACGAGAGCCTGGCGACGACGCAGATCTACACCAAGGTCGCGCGCAAGCGGGTCTCCGAACAGTTCGACGCCGCGCATCCGCGCGATCGCCGTGAATAATCCCGTACTCGTCGTACAGTTCAGCGGCATCTGGCCCGCCGTCGCCTTCGCGCTGGCGGCCGGGACGGTCGTGGCCGGGCTCTTTCGCGTGCTCACAGCCGGGAGCGTCCCGCGACCGCGGCCCCAAGTGCACCGCGATCCCCTCCTCCTGATGCTCTTCGCGCTCGTCGCGCTCGTCGTCGAGGGAGGCTTCTACATGCACGCGCAAAGCGATCTCGCGGCATACCGGAACGATCCAAGCTGCACCGAGCTCGCCGTCGAGCCGGGCGCAGGCGCCTGCCGCTTCGACGTCGTTCAGATCGTGCACGCCTATTCGAGCGGTACCAAGTCGCGTTCGTATCATCTGCAGCTCGAGCGAGCCGACGGTACGAACGACGACGTCGTCATCCCGTACAACGCGGTGTGGTCGGGCGTCCGTTATCGCGGAGACCATTCGGCGAAGGTGCAGTTCTTCCGCAACCGCATCGTGTCGGTCGCGACGACCTCCGGATACAGCCACACGAACGACATGCCGGCGGATGCGATGGACCGGTACTTTCTGCTCGGGATGCTCACCGGCGGGGTCGGCTTGATCGCGGCGGTCGCGAGAGCGATGCAGCGCAGTTAAGTGAACCGCGCGGACTTCATCGGCGCCGCGTGTGCGGCGGCGGCATCGGCCGGCATTCCCGCGCCGAGAGCCGGCGCTCCCGCCGTCCTCAAAGCGCCGCGTCTGCGCCCGGGCGATGCCGTCGGGCTGGTCGCACCGTCCGGGCCGATGGAATCCGCGCGGGACTTGCAGCACGGCCTGGATCAGATCGCACTGCTCGGCCTGCGTCCCGTCATCGGCAAACACGCGATGGACAAGCTCGCCTATCTCGCCGGCAGTGATGCCGCCCGGGCCGACGACATCAATACGTTCGCGCGCGATCCGACTATTCGCGGGATCTTCGCGCTGCGCGGCGGCTACGGCGCGATGCGCATCCTCGATCTCATCGACTACGCCGCATTCGCGGCGGATCCGAAAGTCGTCTTCGGCTTCTCCGACGTGACCGCGCTGCTCAACGCCGTCACCGCTCGAACCGGGTTGGTCACATTCCATGGCCCGGTCGCGGCGTACTCAACCTACACGCCTGCCGTCGTGCGCGAGATTCTCGCCGCCGTGATGTCGGCCACGCCGATCGGCACGCTGCACAACGAGACGGCGGCGACCGTCGTCCCGGGGATCGCGCACGGCAGACTCGTCGGCGGCAATCTGACGCTCGTGAGCGCGCTGGCTGCGACGCCCTACGCGATCCCGTACGCGGGCAACATTCTCTTTCTCGAAGACGTCCACGAAGAGCCGTACCGCATCGATCAGATGCTCACGACGCTGATGCTTGCGGGCTTGCTTCAGAGCGCTGCGGGGATCGCGGTCGGCGCGATCTCGGAGCCGAACGTGAAGCCGGAACACGAACCATCTCCGGAACTCGCGCAGACGCTGCGCGACCGGCTTACGCTCGCCCGGCGGCCGGCCGCGCGCGGTCTGCAGTTCGGCCACATCCTCGACCAGTGGATCGTCCCGATCGGGCTGGCGGCGACGCTCGACGCGACCGCATGCACGTTGAGCATCGGCGAAGCGGCCGTCACGTAGACGCGTCGCGTTCGCGCGTTCCCTCGCGCGCGTGGACGAGCGCCGCAAGCGTTTCGTTGTAGGGCGTCGTCACAGCGGCGCGGCGGCCCGCGGCGACGACGGCACCGTTGATGAAATCGACTTCGGTCGGCACGCCGGATCGCAAATCGTAGAGCATCGAGTTGTCGAGTTCCGCCGTCTGCTCGACGATCGAGCGGACGTACGACCACGGATCGGTGAACGGCAGCGGGATGCGCATCGCGTTCGCGACCGTCGCCGCTTCCTGCGCGAGCGACCGCGCGACTTCGCCCGCGTAGACGTCGGTCAGCACGACGCCGTTGGGTCGCTCGAGCAGCGCGGAGACAGGATTGATCGCGGCGTTTGCGATCAGCTTCCCCCACAGATGCGGGCGTATGTCGTACGCCGTGCTCGCGCGGAATCCGGCATCCGCCAGCAGCCGCGCGACGCGATTGCACGCTTCCGGCGATGCGCCGGCGCTGCCCAAGACGGTCGACCCGTCGCCGACGCGGCGCGCCTGTCCGGGCCCCAGCGTGAGCGCCGACTCCGTCGTTGCGCCGATCGCGAGCGAGATCGTGCTCCCCAGCGACGTCTTGATCGCCTCTTCGTTGCCCAGACCGTTCTGCAGCGAGACGATCGCGGTCGCCGGGCTCAGCTCGTTCACAAACGGGCGCACCGCCCGCAGCGTGTCGGTCGCGCGGACGAAGACGAAGAGCACCTGGACGCCGAAGAGTTCGCGCGCTTCCGTCGTCGCGCGGGCCGCGCGCGATTCGCCGTCGACCTGCAGCCCGTCGCGCGCGATCGCATCGACGATTTCGCGCCGCTGCTCGAGCAGCACCACGTCGTTGCCGGCGGCGAGCCGGTGGCCGAAGAGCGTTCCCAGGGCGCCGGCGCCCACGATCCCGATCCGCACGCTAGTAATAGTACCGGTAGGCGCGGCGCTGCGCCGTGTCGCGAATTTTGAAGAACCCGATCATGATCACTCCTGCGCAGAAGCCTCCGATGTGCGCGAAATACGCCGTTCCCCCCTGCGATGCCGCGGCCCGGTCGCTGACCGAGCCGAAGCCGTTGAGAAACTGCGTGAGCGCCCAGATCCCGATCACGACGATCGCGGGCAGGCGCAGAAACAACGGGAAACAGCCGATCGGCACGATCGTCCTCACGCGCGCGAGCGGAAAGTTCACGAGATACGCGCCGAGCACGCCGGCGATCGCCCCGGACGCCCCGAGCGCCGGGATGTGACTGTTGGGACCGATCGCGATTTGCGCGATCCCGCCGGCGATTCCGCTGAGCAGATAGAACACTGCGAAGCGCAAGTGACCGCACAGATACTCGACCGCCGGACCGAAGACCAGCAGAAAGAGCATGTTGAAAGCGATGTGCGGGATCGACCCGTGCAGGAACATCGACGTCACGATCGTCAGCGCCGGCACCGGCGGCGACGGAGGTGCGAGCGCAACGTCGTGCGTGATGTCGTACGGGATCGCGGCGAACGCGCCGATGAAACGGTCGATCCCGGGCCCCGACGCCAGTTCCTGGACGAAGACGTAGACGTTGATCGCGACGACCAGGTAGACGACGAACGGGAAGATCGGCCGCCGCTCATCGTCACCGATCGGGATCATCGCGTCGTCCTTTGCCGCCGAGTCAGAACTGGTATTGCAGGCCGAACGTCGTGCGCCGTCCGTTGCGCAGGGCGTCGCGCTCGCCGCCGAAGAGTTCCAGTCCGTCGCCCAGTTTCAGATTGAGGTACCCGTCGGTGGTCGGCCGCCGCAGATCGTAGATGCGGCCCTCGAACCCGAGACCGGTGCGGCCGGGATTGTAGACGGCGCGCGCACCGAGCCGCGAGTAGAGCACGCCGCCGCCGACCTGAAAGTGCGGACGCACGGTCGCCATCGCGGCGAAGTTCCACGACGGCGCCGGGCCGCCGATGTCGTTGGCGCCGGAGAACAAATACGTCGACCCGCGCGGCAGCAGGATCGCGTTGATGTCGGTCGACGGCCCGCGGTCCCGCGTGAGCAGCGGCGACGAGTTCGTGTTCGCGCGCTGACGATCGAGTTCGGAGACACGCAGTTGCAGAGCCACCAGATTGCGGACGATCGAGCCGAGCTTGTTCTTCACGTTCGCCTGAACGTCGGAGGGATTGGGTTTTCCGCGCTGTCCGGCGGCGCCGCCCGGCTGCGGTGAACCGCCGGGCGCCGGGGTCGCGCCGCGGTCGACGCCGTAGACGCTCGAGGTTCCGCCGAAATCGCCGAGCAGCGAATTGACCTTCTGCGTCGCCGCGTCGGCGTTGGCGATCGTGTCGCGCAACTGCGCCTGCGTCTGGGGATTCCCCGTGACGGTCCGCAGGTCGTTCGCGAGCGATGCCACGGTCGTCGCCGTCTCGGCGATCCCCCGCGTCGTCTCGAGCAGGTTGTTCTTCAGTTGCGGGTTTTGCGCGAGCTGCTGCACGGAATCGGCAGTTGCGTTGAGTGAACGCGCCGAGGCGTCGAGCGACGCCAGCAGCGAGTCGACCTTCCCGCTGTTGCGGCGCACCGTCAGATCCAACTGACCGGTGAGGTCGTTGATGTTTGCGCTGCCCTGGTTGAGTGCGACCTGCAGCGACGCGGTCAACGCGTCGAGCCGCGTCGCGAGCTGCGAGATCTGCCGGTTTGCCGTCGAACTGAGCTGATTCGCATTGTCCAGCGCCGACTGCAGGGTGTTCAGGAGTTTGGGTTCGCGCTGTTCCAAGCCGGCGAGGAGCGCGTCGAGCCGGCGCACTTCGCCCTGCCCCTGATCGAGCAGATCCTGGATCGTCGCAGGGTTCGTCCCCTGCGGCTGCTGCGGAATCGGAAGGACCTCGTGCGGCAGGATCGCGACCGCCTGCGGGGCCTGCGTCGGCGCAGCCATCCCGGCCGGCTGCGGAGCCGGAACCGGCGGGACGATCTCGAGCGACGAGTCTCCGGTCAGCGGCGCTTGGATCAGAAATTTCGCCGAGCGCGGGATGTCGACGTTGTTGTCGATCGCGAGAATGACGTCGACGGTGAAATCGTCGGGGAGCAGTTCGGTGCGATCGACGATCCCCACCACCACGCCGCTCTCGTAGACCAGCGCGCCCTTGTGCAGGCCCGCCGCCGACTTGAAGTGGACGCCGATCTTGTAGCGCCCCTGCGTGCCGACGTTGGCGAGGACGACGAAGATCGCGACCAGCCCGGCCAGCGCGATGATCGTGAAGAGTCCGACGAACGCTTGTCTCTTCATGGTCGATCAAATCGGGATCGGCCCGACTTCGCTCCCTTGCAAGAATTGCTGCACGATCGGGTTCGGCGAACGCCGGATCTCATCGACCGTTCCGTAGGCGACGATCGCACCCTCGAAGAGCATCGCGATGTAATCCGCCATCATGTAGATGCTCTCGAGATCGTGCGAGACGACGACGGCCGTCCCGTTGAGCCGCTGGCGCAATTTCACGATCAGGTCGGTCAGCACGTGCGTGATGATCGGGTCGAGGCCGGTGGTCGGCTCGTCGTAGAGGACGGCTTGCGGCGCCGTGACGACGGCCCGCGCGAAGCCCGCGCGCTTGACCATCCCGCCCGAGAGTTCGGAGGGGAAGCGGTCTTCGACGTGCGCGAGGCCGACCGAGTCGAGGGTTTCGGAGACGAGTTTCATGATCTCGGCGTTCGACATCTTGGTGTGCTCGCGCAGCGGCAGGGCAACGTTCTCCCCGATCGTCAGCGAGTCGAAGAGCGCGGAGAACTGAAACGCGAAGCCGATCGTACGGCGCAGATCGATCAATTCGCGTTCGTGCATCGACGAGATCTCGCGGCCCTGCACCGTGACCAAGCCGCTATCGGGCTTCTTCAGCCCGTTGAGCAGCCGCAGGATCGTCGATTTGCCGGCGCCCGAGAGCCCGATGACGCACGTGATCGCACCCTCGACGATGTCGAGCGAAAGATTCTGCATCACGATCTTCGGCCCGTACCGCACGCACACGTCGTCGAGCCGCGCCCACACACCCATCAGCTGTTCCCGTAAAGTATGTACGAGAGCAAAAAGTTGAAGATGAAGATCAGGATGATCGACGTCACGACCGCGCCCGTCGTCGCCTTCCCGACGCCGGCCGCGCCGCCGCGCGTCGAGAGACCCTGATACGCGCCGATGATCGCGATGATCACGCCGAACACCGCGGACTTGATCAGTCCCTTGAGCACGTCGTTGAACGGGAGCACCGAACGCGCCGAGGTGATGAACGACTCGGTCGAGATGTGCGCGTAGATGTTCGCCACCCACATCCCGCCGACGATTGAGACGATGTCGGCCAGGATGCACAGCAGCGGGAGCATCGCGACGAGCGCGAGGAGGCGCGGGACCACAAGCATCCGGGTCGGCGAGAGACCCAGCGACTGCAGGGCTTCGATCTGCTCGGTGACGACCATCGAGCCGAGTTCGGCGGCGATTGCCGCGCCGGTGCGTCCCGCGACGACGACCGCCGAGAGCATCGGGCCGAGCTCGCGCGCACTCGAGAACGCCACCGCGCCGCCGACCAGGTTGCCGACCCCGTACTGCACGGCCTGGACCGCGCTCTCGAGCGAGAAGACCATCCCCGTGAAGAGCGAGGTGAGCAGGACGATCGTCCACGACTGCACGCCCAGGAGATAGGCCTGATCGAGCGTTTCGCGCACCCGGATCCGGAGCTGCGCGATAAAGCGCAGGGCGTCTCCCAGCAGTTCTGCAGCGCCGCCGGCATACGCGAAGACGCTCACCGTCCCGCGCCCGACGTCGTCGAGCACCTTCATCTGCCGCCGGTTTCCGCGAGGGTGTCGAGGACGCCTCGCACGGCCTCGATGCGCTTGGCGACGACGCCCCGCTCGGCGGTCAGGTTGTACTGGAGTTGGTAGAGCCGTTCGAGTTCGCGGTCGACGTGCTTGAGCTGCGCCGCGGCCTCTCGCGCGTATGGTTCGAAGTAGCGCCGCACCGCTTCGCGGTAGGCGCCGAGCGCCGCCGCGTCGGGCTCGCCGGCGGCGAGCACCGCCTCGATGCGGCCTTGCGCCGTGCGCATCGCGCGGTCGGTGATGTGGAACGCGCCGACCGCGGCGACGAGGGCGCGGAAGCGCTCGTCAGGCACGGTCGAGGGCGGCGCGCTGCGCCGCAAAGAGTTCGCGGATTCCGGCGTCGGCGAGTCCCAGCAGCGCGTCGAGGTGCGCGCGGCTGAACGGCTCGCGCTCCGCGGTCCCTTGGAGTTCGACGAACCCGCCGGCGTCGGTCATCGCGACGTTCATGTCGACCTCGGCGGTGCTGTCCTCGTCGTACGGAAGGTCGAGCACCGGAGTGCCGCCGACGATCCCGACCGAGACCGCCGCGATCTGACCAACGATCGGCCACGCGCTCTTCTTCTCGGGGTCGAAGTGCCGGCGCAGAGCCAGGTTCAGGGCGACCCAGGCGCCGGTGATCGACGCGGTCCGCGTTCCGCCGTCGGCGCCGATCACGTCGCAGTCGACGACGACGCTACGTTCGCCGAGCTTGTCGAGGTCGACGACGGCCCGCAGCGCGCGGCCGATCAGGCGCTGGATCTCGTGGGTCCGCCCGCCGAGCTTGCCCTTGACGGCTTCGCGCTGATTGCGCTCGGGCGTCGCCTGCGGCAGCATCGCGTACTCGGCCGTGACCCAGCCGCTCCCCCGCCCCCGCATCCACGGGGGGACCTTCTCCTCGACGGTCGCCGCGCAGATGACGCGGGTGCGCCCCAGCGAGATCAGGACGCTGCCGTCCGCGAAGGCGAGGAAGCCGGGCTCGATCGAGAGCGGGCGGAGCTGGTCGGGTGAACGGCCGTCGGAACGCACGAGCGACGCAGATTCTGCCCCGATGCGGTCAACCCGCTTTTCGCCCGTCGCGTGAGGAGATCGGTGCGCCGGGGCGTACCTGCACCCTCCAGTATGGCTGACGGAGCGATGCCCGCATTGAGCGCGTGGTCAAATTTTTACGTCGTCACCGGATCGTCGGCGGCCGCGCTGACCGGGCTGATGTTCGTCGTGATCACGCTGGTCGTCGCGAACCGCTCGACGGCGACGCGCGAGGGGATCGCAACGTTCAGCACGCCGACGGTGGCGCATTTTTCAGCCGCGCTCCTGGTCTCGGCGATCATGAGCGCCCCGTGGCGCGCGCTCTCGCACGTCGCGGCGGTCGTCGGGATCGTCGGCGCGGTCGGCCTGACATACTCCGCGATGATTGCTTACCGCGCGCGCCGCCAGACGGCGTACGATCCCGACCTCGAGGACCTCGTCTGGTACGTCGTGATGCCGCTGATCGCATACCTCGTCATCGGGGGCGCCGCGCTCGGCCTCGCGCGGTATCCCGCCGTCGCACCGTTCGTCCTCGCCGCGGGGAGCGTGCTGCTGATCTTCCTTGGGATTCACAATGCCTGGGACGTCGTCACCTATCTCGCGATCGAAAAGGTCGAACCGCCCGACGACGCGGCGCCGCCTAGCGGCGCTTGAGCAGGTCTTTGAGTTCGTCGTCCATGCGGCTTCGCGAGACGACGGTGAGGTTGGTGCGTCGCGGACGCGCGCGCTTCGTGTGCGGACGCGGGAGGCTCCAGCCGCGGCGCGCGATCAGCGGGCGCAGGATCAGCACGACGATCGCGGCGAGGACGAGCAGCGGAATCGCCTGCATCACGACCGTCATGATTATTCGACGGTGACCGTCTTGGCCAAGTTGCGCGGCTGATCGACGTCCTTGCCGTCGATGTCGGCGATGTGGTACGCGAGCAGCTGCAGCGGGATCACGTTGACGATCGGCGAGAGCATCTCGTCGACGCGCGGGACCCACAGCACGTGGTCGGCGAGCGCCGCCGCTTCGTCGTCCCCGTGGTTGGCGACCAGGATGATCGGCGCTTCGCGCGCCTTCGACTCGGCGATGTTGGAGAGGATCTTCTCCCGCACGCGGCCCTCCGTCACGACCCCGATCACCGGCGTCTTCGCGTCGAGCAGCGCGATCGGGCCGTGCTTCATCTCGCCTGCGGCATAGCCCTCGGCGTGAATGTACGAGATCTCTTTGAGCTTGAGTGCGCCTTCGAGCGCCGTCGGGAAGTTGACGTAGCGCCCGAGGAACAGCACCGAGCGCGCCTTGCGCACTTTCCGCGCGACTTTCTTCACCTGGTCGGAGGTGTTGACGACGACGTCGACGGCGGCCGGGAGCAGTTTCGTCCCCTCGGCGATCTCGCGCAGGCGTTCGAGCGGCGCGGCTTTGCGCACCCGCGCCAAGTAGAGCGCGAGCAGCGTCGCGGCGACCGCCTGTGAGACGTAGGTCTTCGTCGCGGCGACGGAGATCTCGGGGCCGCCGCGCGTGAGCAGGGTCGCGTCGGCGAGCCGCATGAGGTGCGAGCCGACGACGTTGGAGATCGCGATGACCGGCGTCCCCGCATCTTTGGCGATCTTCACCGCCTCGATCGTGTCGGCGGTCTCGCCCGACTGCGACATCGCGATCGTCAGCGTGCGCGCGTCCATCGCGCGGTCGCCGTAGCGGAACTCGCTGGCGAGCTCCATCTCGACGGGGATCTTGCACAGCGAGCGCATCAGGTACATCCCGACCATGCCGGCGTTGTACGCCGTGCCGCAGCCGGTGATCGAGATCTTCGTCATCGCGCGCAGCACGATCTCGTCGATCTTCAGCTCGGGGCCGAGCTGGACGTCGTGATCTTCGTCGATGCGGCCGGCCAGCGTCTCCTTGATGACGTTGGGCTGCTCGAAGATCTCCTTGAGCATGAAATGCTTGAAGCCGGATTTCTCGGCCGACGTCGCGTCCCAGGTGATCTGCTGGACTTCGCGCTCGATCGGCGTGCCGTCGAAGGCGCTCAGCGCGTAGCCGTCGCGTCCGACGGTGACGATCTCGCCTTCCTGGAGGATGACGACCTTACGCGTGTGCTGCAGCATCGCCGGGATGTCGGAGGCGACGAACATCTCCCCCTCGCCCAGGCCGACGATCAGCGGCGTCGCGCCGTTGCGCGCGAAGACGAGGGTCTCCGGCGAATCCTGCGAGATCACGCCCAGCGCGAACGCGCCGCGCACTTGCGCGAGGGTGTGCCGGATCGCCTGCTCGAGATCGCCGTTGTAGTGCGACTCGATGAGGTGCGCGAGGACCTCGGTGTCTGTCTCGCTGCGGAACTGATGCCCCTGGCCGAGAAGCTGTTCGCGCAACGACGCATAGTTCTCGATGATCCCGTTGTGGATCACGGCGAAGTGCCCGCTGCAGTCGAGGTGCGGGTGCGCGTTCGCGTCGGAGGGGCGTCCGTGCGTCGCCCAGCGGGTGTGGCCGACGCCGGTCGTGCCGTGGAGGCTCTCGCCGTTGCGCAGGCGCGCGGCGAGGTTGGCGAGCTTCCCTTCGGCCTTCGATCCCGTCAGGTGCCCCGCGGCGTCGATGACGGCGATCCCGGCGGAGTCGTAACCGCGATACTCCAGGCGCTGCAGCGCGTCCATGATAATGGGCACGCTGTCGCGCTTGCCGATGTAGCCAACGATGCCGCACATGGTTATCCCAACCCTAGCATGCCGCGCCGGGATTCCCCTGGCCGCCTCGCCGGGCGGCCGAGGAGTCTACTTGATCCCCTCGCGGGTGCGCTTGTAGGGGATCTTGCCCAGGCGCACTTCGTTGAACGCCGTCGAGACCGGCTTGTTGGGGTTGACGCGTTCGGTGAGCGGCGGCGCGCCGTTGTTGAGTTGTTTCGCGCGCTTCGTCACCACGTTGACCAGAGAAAACTTCGAGTCGACATGCTTGAGAAGGCCGTCGAGGTCGCCGAAAACGCTGTCGCTCATTCAGGAGTCTTCCAATTCTTTGAGTCGGGTGTCGGGATAACGATGGATGCGGTACCGTTCGGCTCGCACGATCGCTTCGAGGTCGTCAACCGCGCGGAGCGGCTGCGCCTCTTCGTTGATCACTAGGTAGTCGAACCGCCGCACGAAGGTGAACTCGTCGTGAGCGATCTCCAGTCGTGCCGCGATTTGTTCGTTCGTCTCGGTGCGGCGCGCTTCGAGGCGCGAGCGCAGATGCGAGAACTTGTCGGGGACGATGAAGATGAGGACGGCATCGGGGAACGCGCGTTTGACGGCGAGCGCGCCGTTGACCTCGGGTTTGGAGACGACGTCGTAGCCGGCGCGCAGCGCCTCGTCGATGAACGACCGCGGGGTCCCGTACAGGTTCCCGTTGTAGTCGCGCGTCTCGAGGAAGCCGCCGGCGGCCATCCGCCGTTCGAACTCGTCGCGGTCGAGGAAGAAATAGTCGACGCCGTCGCGCTCACCCTCACGGGGTGTCCGCGTCGTCGCCGACACCGAGTACAGGAGCCGCTCGTGCCGGGCCTTGAGGCCCTCCACCAGCGTGTCCTTCCCCGCTCCCGACGGACCCGACACGACGAACAGCAGACCGGGTCCGGTCAGAACCGTCATCCTCCTCGAACGACAAGGCCGAAACACGGAGAAATACGCAACCGGCCGGAAAGCACCTGCCTGGTATGAGCACGGACTGGATACTCGTCCGCCGCGCGGCAGCGGAACTCGATCGCGCCCTCAAGGGCGGCCGCGTCTCCGACGCCGGCCTGCTCGACGACGGCCGCATCGCTATCCGCTTCGGCGGCTTGCGCGGCCGGGGTCCCGCGACCCTGGCGATCGATGCCTTCGGCACGCCGCCGCTGGTGACGCTCGAGGACGCCGAGGCGGCGGTCGCCGTCGATCCGGGCTGGCTGCGGACGGTCTCCACCTCGCTGCGCGGGACGCGGTTGGGGGCCGTGCGGGCCCGGCGCGGCGATCGCGTTCTCGTTCTGACCTTCGGAACGTCGTCGCGCTTCGGCGTCGAGAGCGAGTTCCGGCTCGTCCTCGAGCTGGTCCCGCGCTACGGCAACGTCGTGCTGCTTCGCGACCGGATCGTCGTCGCAGCGGCGAAGCAGTTCTCGCCGGCCGACAACCCGACGCGCGCGGTGCAGATCGGGATGCCCTACGAGCCCCCGCCGCTGCCCCAGCCGACGCTCGACTTCCCGGCCTTCACCCGGGCGCTCGAGGCCGCCGACCGGCGCGCGCGGACGCGGGCCCTCGGCGCGTTTCTCCCGGAACTTCCGCGCCTGATCGCCGAATCGTTCGTGGCGCAGAGCGAGGCAATGCCGTGGCCGTCCGAAGCGCGCCGCGCCGCATGGCTCGAGGAGCGCGGGCGCGCGATCCTCTCGGCGACCGACGGCGAACCCGACGCCCTGGGCGACGTGTACGCCTATCGCGGCGCCGGCGGGACGCTCGAGGCCGCGCACGTCGTCGCGCTCGCGCAGTACGCGTCCCTCGCGCGCGAACGTCTCCCGCGCGTGCTTCCGCTTTTCGCCGAGACCCGCGCCGCAACGCTGCGCGAACGCCGCGGCGACGCGACCGAACGCCGGCGCGCGGCGCTGCTCTCCCGGATCGCGAAGCGCGCGCGCGCGACGGCCGCCGAGATCGCGGCCGTCGGCGCGCGCCTCGCCGACATCGGCGAACGCGACCGTCTGCGCGAATCCGGCGACGCGCTCTTCACGCACGCGCACCAGATCCCGCCGGGTGCGACGACGTACGTCCCGCCGACCAATCCCGGGCTCACGATCGAACTGAATCCCGATCTCGACGTGAAAGAGAACGCGCAGCGCTACTACGCACGCTATCGCAAGGCCGCCGACGCCCTGCCGCATCTCGAACGCCGCCGCGCGGCGCTGCGTGCGCGCGGCGATGCGCTCGATGTGCTCGCGTTCGAAGCGGAACGCGCGGATCCGGGGACGCTCCTCGAACTCGAGGCCGATCTCGACGAACTCGAAGGCCGTCCGCCGCCCGCCGCAGCGACGCCGGCGGCGCGCAAACGGGTCCCGTTGCGGCTCGACCGTCCCTCGGGCGCCCGCATCTACGTCGGCCGTTCACCGCGCGAGAACGCCGAGGTGACGTTTCGCATCGCTCGGCCCGACGATCTCTGGTTTCACGCGCGCGGAATCCCGGGATCGCACGTCGTGCTGCAGCAGCCCGACGGCGGCGAACCGGACGACGCCGATCTCGACGCCGCGGCGGATCTGGCGGCGACGCACAGCAAGGCGCGCAACGCGCCGCGCGTCGACGTCGACTACACCGAGCGCAAGTATGTCCGCAAGCAGCGCGACGCCGCGCCGGGATTGGTGTGGTACGTCAACGCGCGCACGCGCGTCGGCCGCCCGCAGGCTTAGCAGGCCGATGAAAAATCGGCCGAGTTGATGTTGGCGTGACGGCGTTTTTCGCGTATTATAAGAGCAAGTCTCCTCATACCTTGGTGAGGTTGCGGCCGATGCGGACTCATGATGAGCAGCGTGCATCCGTTTGGACGACGTTGCAGCCGGAAGACACCGTGCCCGGCGATCATCCGTTGCGCCCGATGCGCGTGATGGTCAACGAAATTCTGCGCGAACTCTCGCCGGAGTTTTCCAAGCTCTACTCCCGACGGGGCCGGCCATCGATCGCGCCGGAGAAGCTGCTGCGAGCCTTGCTGTTGCAAATGTTCTACTCGATCCGCAGCGAGCCGATGCTGCTGGAGCAGTTGCGTTACAATTTGCTCTTTCGTTGGTTCGTGGGCTTGAGCATGGACGACAAGATCTGGGACCCCTCGACGTTCAGCAAGAACCGCGATCGGTTCTTGAATGGCGAAATCTCCGAGCGGTTCTTCGCCGCTGTGGTCGAGCGGGCGCGTGCCGACGAACTGCTCTCGAACGAGCATTTCACCGTCGATGGGACGCTAATCGAGGCGTGGGCCAGCCACAAGAGCTTTCGGCCCAAGTCGGACGACGAACCGCCGACCTCGAGCGGCGGTCGCAACGAGGGCGTGAACTTTCGTGGCCGGCCGCGCAGCAACGAGACGCACGTCTCGAGTACCGATCCGGACGCGCGGTTGTACCGCAAGAGCAGCGGCGCGCCGGCGATTCTCGGCTATCTCGGACATGCTCTGATGGAGAATCGCAACGGCTTGATCGTCGGCGTGAAGACCACTCGCGCGACCGGGATCGCCGAACGCGAAGCAGCGCTGGAATTGATTCGCGGGGTCAGCGGAAGCAACCGAATCACGCTCGGCGCCGACAAGGCGTACGATACCAAAGACTTTGTCGAGGCGTTGCGAGCGCTCAACGTGACGCCGCACGTTGCTCAAAATACGACCCGTCGCCGCAGCGCGATCGACCGCCGAACCGTCCGCCATCCGGGCTACACGGTGAGTCAACGCAGGCGCAAGTTGATCGAGGAGAGCTTCGGGTGGGGCAAGACGATCGGCCGATTGCGCAAGGTGCATTTCCGCGGGCTTGATCTGGTCGGCGACATTGTGCGCTGGACGGCCGCGGCGTACAACTTGATCAGGATACGCAATCTGAGGGCCGCGACATGATGCGAAGTGATGCTGACCCGAGGGGCGTTTTCGAGATGAACCGCTCGGCAACGGGCTTCGAGAGGTCCGCCGACCTCCCGAAAACCGTGCTGAACGGGCAGTTCGCGAACCACGCGCCGATTTTTTCACGGGGCTGTTAGAGCGCCGCGCGATACGCGCGCACTTCGCCGGCGACCGCATCGTAGGCCGCGTCGATCGCGTCGACGGATGCGCTCGCACCGGTCAGATCGCCGGCGCGCGCGCGCGCTTCGAGCTCGGCGGCAAGCTCCATCACGCGCGTCGCGCCCATGTTGCCGGCGCTCCCTTTGATCCCGTGCGCGGCTTTGCGCACCACGTCCGCGTCGTTCTCGGCGATCCCTTCGCGCAGCACCCGGCGGTGCTTCGCGCCCGTCTCCAGCGCCATATCGAGCAGCTCGGCGATCCCGTCGGTATCGTCCTCGAAGGCCTCTTCCAAACGGGTCAGGTCGAGAATCGTCTTATCCGGCAACACCAATTCCATTCACGAAGCGTTCGATCGCCGCTGAGAGCGTCGCGAGCTGGACCGGTTTGGCAAGATATTCGTCCATCCCCGCGGCCAGACACTGCTCGCGATCGCCTTCGAGCGCGTTCGCGGTCATCGCGAGGATCGGGATGTGTCCGCCGCGCGTCGCCTCGGCGCGGCGGATCGCGCGCGTCGCTTCGAAGCCGTCGACCTCGGGCATCTGGCAGTCCATCAGCACCACGTCGTACGCGCCGCTCGCCACCGCGTCGATCGCTTCGCGGCCGTCGACGACGGCGTGCGCGGCGTAGCCGAGTTTCTTGAGCTGCTGCAGCGCGAGCTTCCGGTTCACCGGATTGTCTTCGGCGACGAGCACGTTGACGATCTCGCGCGGGGGCGCCATGACCAGCGGTTCGACCAGGCGCGGCCCCGGCATGGTCTTGGTACACGCGCCGGCGAGCGCGTCGTGCAGGGTGACTTGGCGGATCGGCTTGCGCACGACGCCGGAGAATCCGCGCGCGCGCGCTTCCGCGGCCGGCTCCTCGCTGCCGGTGACGAGCACGAGCGGCAGATCTTTGAGCTCCGGCGCGGAGCGCATGCGCGCCGCGAACGAGAAGCCGTCGCCGCCGGCGCGCCGGTCGATCACGGCGACCTCGAAGGCGATGCCGCGCGCCGCCATCGCGCGCGCGAGTTCGAGGCCGTGTGCGGCGTTGCCGGTGCTCGACGCCACCGCTCCCCAGGCGAGCAGATACTGATCGATCACCTGGCGCGCCACCGTCTCGTCGTCGACCACGAGGATCCGGCGCCCGCGCAGCGCGTCGTTGCGTCCGCGCAGATCGTCGGGAACGCGCGTCAGCGGGACGGTGAACCAGAACGTCGAGCCGCGTCCGACGCTCGAATCGAAGCCGATGCGGCCGCCCATCAGCTCGACGATGCGGCGCGAGATCGAGAGGCCGAGGCCGGTCCCGCCGTAGCGGCGGCGCGTCGATTGATCGGCCTGGCGGAACGGCTCGAAGAGGCGGTCGGCGAGTTCGGGCGCGATCCCCGGGCCCGTGTCGGTCACCGAGAAATGCATCACGGCGTCCTCGCCGTCGATGCGCTCGACGACCGCGCGCACCGAGACGCTGCCTTCGGCGGTGAACTTCACTGCGTTGCCGAGCAGGTTCAGCAGCACCTGGCGCAGGCGGTCGGCGTCGCCGATCACGCGCTGCGGCACGTCCGGCGCGACGAACGTCGAGAGCGAGAGCCCCTTCTTGCGCGCGGCGGCGGCGAGGATGTCGGTCGCGTTCTCGACCGCGACGAGCGGTGAGAACGGTGCCGCTTCCAGCTCCATGCGGCCGGCTTCGATCTTCGAGAAATCGAGGATGTCGTTGACGATGCCCAGCAGCGACTCCGCCGAGTCGCGCACCGTCGTCGCGTACTCGCGCGCTTCGTCGTCGAGCCGCGTCTGCATCAGCAGTTCCGACATCCCGACGACCGCGTTGATCGGCGTGCGGATCTCGTGGCTCATCGTCGCGAGGAACTGCGATTTCACCTCGGCCGCTTCGACGGCACGGTCGTGCGCCTGGCGGATCGCCTCGTCCGCGGCCTTGCGCTGCGTGATGTCGCGAACGATCACGATCGTCTCGCCGCTTTCGTTGCTGCTGTCGCGGCCGCGCGCGAGTTCGATCGGAAAGAGTTCGCCGCGCGCGTGGCGTGCGGTGGTCTCGACCGCCGAGAAGTACGCGATCGGTCCGGCATGATCGAAGTCGGGGAGCAGCTGCGTCACCGGCGCGCCGCGCGCTTCCGGCGATGCGAGCCCGAAGAGACGTTCGGCGGCGGGATTGACCGAGACGATCGCGCCGCCCGGATCGACGACGATCAGGGCGTCGGTGACGCCGTTGACGATCCCGCGCAGGCGCCGCTCGCTCAGCGTCAGGATCCGCGAGATGCGGTTGGTTTCGAACAGCAGGGCGATGACCAGACACGTCGTGGCGATCAGCACGTCGGCGTGCGAGAGATACCAGCCGACGGTATAGCGGCCGCCGCCGAGCGCATCGCTGATCGGCTCGGCCAGGAGCGCGGCGGCCGGGACCATGAGCCACACGTCGGCGACGCTGTGCCGCGGACGCCACTGCAGCAGCACCAGCGCGACCGCGGCGAAGACGACCATCGCGCAGCGCACGAAGACGACCCCGGGCAGGTAGCGCTCGTCGGCGAGCGACGGCAGCTGCTTTCCGAACGTCAGCGCGACGTCGATGACGATATACGCGGCGGCCAAGGTCGCGAACAGGGCCGCCGCGACGCGCGGTCCGCTGTGCGACTCGCCGCCCTCGCGACGGCTGATCGACGCGTACGCGACGAACGAGGCGGTGAGCACGCACCCCCACGCCGCCTGCAAATACTCCGTCGCGTTGCCGTGCTGGCCGAGAACGGCGGCGCTCCCGGGCACCGGGATGGTGAGGATGTACGGCACGAAGACGATCGCGCAGAACAGCAGGCCGCAGGCGAGCGCGAGCAGCGACGGCCGCTGGGTGGCGGCGAACTGCGTGAACACGATCGCCGCCGTGATCGCCAAGCCGACGACAACGGCGCCGCCGTAGAGCGCAGAGAATCCCGGAAACGTCCCCAGCGTGGTGTGCGCAACCGGAGCCGTCGCGGCGGCTGCGACGAACAACGACAGAATCGCCAACAGCGCAGCGCGGCGTTGCGGCCGAGACGAGGGAAGGGTCGCTAGGTCGAGTACCGGAGAATCCACCAGCGGCGGCCTTCTCGCGGCGCACCGCGGCCGCCCGTCCGTTCCAGCCTCCGCCGTGTGAAGAGTTCGTTTACCTGGTGTTGGGTGCCCGAGCCGCTTCCTCGCGTTCGACGAACATCGCGTCGCCGAAAGAAAAGAAGCGGTAGCCTGCATCGATGGCGGCGCGGTACGCCTCGCGGGTCCGCGCGTACCCGGCGAAGGCGGCGACGAGTACGAGCAAGGTCGAGCGCGGCAGGTGGAAGTTCGTCAGCAGCGCGTCGACGACGCGAAACCTGAAGCCCGGCGTCACGAACAGGTCGGTTTCGCCGTCGCCGCCGTGGACCGTTCCGTCGCGCAGCGCGGCGCCTTCGAGCGCGCGCAGCACCGTCGTCCCCGCGGCGATGACGCGCCGTCCGTCGCGGTGCGCCTGCCGCACTGCCGCGGCGGTGTCGGGCCGGATCGCATAGCGCTCGGCGTGCATGACGTGCTCGTCGATCGTGGTCCCGCTCATCGGCCGGAACGTGCCGATCCCGACGTCGAGGACGAGCGGCGTCAGGACCACGCCGCGCGCGCGCACCGCATCCAGAACCTCGGGCGTGAAGTGCAGGGACGCCGTCGGCGCGGCGACGCTGCCGGGGACGCGCGCGAACACCGTTTGATAGCGCGCCGAGCGCGGGTCGTCGCCGCCCTCCGGACCGCGCTGCGGCGCGACGTACGGCGGGAGCGGCACCTCTCCATGCCGCTCCAGGAGCGCCTCGAGGTCGACCCCCTCGTCGAAACGCAGCGTCCGCGGGCCGTCCGCCAGCATTCCGGTGATCGTCGCTCCGGCATCGCCGATCCGGAGCCGCGCGCCGGGGCGCAGCTTGCGGCCCGGCCGCACCAGCGCGATCCACTCGCGCGCCTGCAGATCGAAGACCGCACCGCCGTGCGGCCGCAGCAGCAGCACTTCCGCCGCGCCGCCGCCGTCGCGGCGCGCGCGCAGACGGGCGCGGATCACCCGCGTCTCGTTGATGACGAGCACGTCGCCCGCGCGCAGCAGCGACGGAAACTCCGCGAACGTACGGTGCTCCGGCGCGCCGTCGCGCGCGACGACGAGCAGGCGCGAGCCGTCGCGCTGCGCGGCCGGCTCGCGTGCAACCAGCGCGTCGGGGAGGTCGTAGTCGTACGCCGCGACGTCGCGCGGACCGTACGGGCCGGGCGCCGCTATGACGAAGTCGGCACGCGCGTGCGCTCGATCTCGACGAACGACGCCAGCCGTCCGCGGTCGCCGTCGTTCATCTCGACGAACAGCACGCCGCACTGAAACGTGTCGCGCTCGAACGCGCGCACCCAGCGCACTTCTCCGCGAACCTCCAGCCACGGCGCGCGCTTCATCGTGAACGTATAGCGCGTCCCCTTGGGCAGATACTGATCGGAGATCACCCGCATCCCGGTCACGCTGATGTCGGCGATCGCGCCGCGAAAGAGCGTGTACGACGGTTTGTCCTCGACGACGACGTCGATGAACTTGCGCAGGCGGACGCCGTTCTCGGCGCGTTTGTCGTCAGCCACCGCTCACTGCGGTCCCCGGAAAGTAGAACGCGAGGATCTCCGCGGCGGACGCGCCGGCGGAGGCGAAGTAGCGCGCGCCCCACTGGCACAAACCGACGCCGTGTCCACGGCCCGAGCCTTCGATGAGCAGCCGCGGCGCAGCCTGCGACGCGTCGACGCGCAGCGAACGCACCCAGGTGCTGCGCACCGTCTCCGCGCCGAGCGCCCGCCGGAACTCGGCAACGGGAACGGTGACGGTCTGCGCGCCGCTGAGCCGCACGCCGTGCGGGCGGCCGCTGTCGTCGGGATCGACGGGCGTCGCCGACGCGAGCGTTCCACCGGTGCGCGTGCCGAAAGCGGCGAGGACGCGGTCGAGGGCGATCTCGCGGGTCCAGCGGTAATCGGGTGCAGGGACGCAGTGCGGATCGCCGACACCGCGCAAGTACGGCAACGGCGTGCTGCCCCATGTCGCGGCGATGTCGGCGGTGTGTCCGCCGCAGCACGACGAATAAAACACCGCGGCCGGACCGCCAGCGAACTGCAAGGTGCGTCCGCGCGTGGCGTCGATCGCCGCTGTCGATGCCGGCGACTCGGCCACGACGCCGCCCCAATGCTGATCCGCGTCGTCGGAGCGGACGTCGTACGGCCGCGAGAGCGTACGGCGCGCGAGCGCGAAGGTGCGCGCGACGATCGCCTGCGCCTGCAGCGACGCCGGCGGCCACGATGGCGACGCCTCGAGCGGGACGACGCCGCGCAGGTAAGCATCAACGTCGATCGTCGTGACGAGCTGGAAGTGCCCGTCGGGCGTCCCGATCGTCGACGGCGCGCCGCGCCAGCGCTTCCCCGCGAACCCGAACGTCCCGTCGGCGAAGACCTGCGGCGTCTCGCCGCGCGCGTCGCCCGCGACGAGCACGCGGATCTGCTGCGTCTGCGGATCCCACACGTCGAGGCCGCCCGTCGCGACGGTCGTCGTCCCGGCCCCGAGCCCCCACAGGAACTGCGCGCGTGCGAGCATCGCGTCAGAACAGTCGCGGCTGCGGGGCAGACGAGCTGGGCAGGCCGAGGTGCGCGTGCGCCGCCGGGGTCGTCTTGCGGCCGCTGGCGGTGCGCTGCACGAGACCGATCTTGAGCAGATAAGGTTCGACGACGTCTTCAAGAGTCTCCACGTCTTCGGTCAACGTCGCCGCAATCGCATTGATTCCGACCGGGCCGCCGCCGTACTGGCGCGCGATCGTCTCGATGTACGCGCGGTCGAGGCGGTCGAGCCCGAGCGCGTCGACGCCTTCCCGGCGCAGCGCTTCGTCGGCGACCTCGGCGGTGATCACGCCGCCCGCGCGCACCTCGGCGAAGTCCCGCACCCGGCGCAGGAGACGGTTCGCGATGCGCGGGGTACCGCGGCTGCGCTCCGCGATCGTTCGCGCGCCGGCGTCCTCGATCGCGATCTCCAGCACGCGCGCGCTGCGCTCGACGATCTGCTGCAGCTCGGGCGGCTCGTAATACGCGAGGTGGTGCACGATCCCGAAGCGGTCGCGCAACGGCGCGGAGAGCATGCCCGCGCGCGTCGTCGCGCCGATCAGCGTGAAGCGTTTCAGCGGCAGTCTCAGCGTCTTCGCGTACGCGCCGCGATCGACGACGAAGTCGATCTGAAAATCCTCCATCGCCGGATAGAGATACTCTTCGACGACGCTTCCCAGCCGGTGAATCTCGTCGATGAACAGCACGTCGCCGGGTTCGAGCGCAGTGAGGATGCCGACCAGGTCTTTCGGTTTTTCCATCGTCGGCCCGGAGGTCGGACGCAGCGTCCCGCCGGTGGCGCGCGCGATGAGGTTCGCAAGCGTCGTCTTTCCGAGTCCCGGCGGGCCGGAGAAGAGCACGTGCTCGAGGGGTTCGCCGCGCCGCGCCGCGGCGTCGATCGCGATGCGCAGGTTTTCGACGACCTGCGTCTGGCCGACGTAGTCGTCGAACCTGCGCGGGCGCAGAGTCGCGCCGTAGACTTCGTCTTCGAGCGAGGCGTCGGCGCCGACGATCCGCGGCGCGTCGTCCGCCGGCGGCGCGTTGTCGCCGCCGACGACGCGCTTGCGCACCGAGTCGCTCACACGCCGGCTTCCGTCGCATGCCGCTGTCGGTAGATCTCCGCGAGCAGCGTCTCGGCGTCGCCGACGTCCGGTGCGCGTTCGAGCGTCTGCGCGATCATCGCTTCGGCTTCGGTGCGCTTGTATGCGAGCTGCAGCAGCACCGCCAGCGCTTCGGTCGCGAACTCGGGGATGGGCGGCGCTTCTGCCGCCGCGCGCGCGGGCGCGTCTTGGATCAGCAAGAAGCGCGCGACCTTTCCCTGTAGTTTCGCGACGATGTCGCGCGCCTTCTGCTGTCCAATCCCGGGCAGCGTCTTGAGAAAGTCGTGATCGCCTTCGTCGATCGCACGCGCGATGCGCGCCATCGGCGCGGAGAACGCGCGGGCCGCCGATTTCGGTCCTATCGATGCGACCGAGAGCAGCTCCTCGAAGAACTCGCGCTCGATTCCGTTGCTGAACCCGAAGAACGCGAAACGCCCTGCGTTCCCCTCAAGCGCGAAGTGCGGATAGATCTCGAGTTCGACCGGAGCGCCGGGCGTCTCGGGAACTTTCGCGGCGACGCTGGGCGGCAGTACGATGTCGTAGACGAGCCCGCCCGCGTCGACACGAACGACGTCGCCAGCGCGCTCCGCCAAGCTTCCGGAGATGCGGGTGAACACTTACGCGAGACGGGATGCGCGCGAGCGCCGGCGGGTCATCACCACGCCGAGTTCGGCGAAGCGGTCGCGTTGTGCTTCCACGTTCGCGAACGCGATCGCGAGCGCGAGCGCGTCGGAGACGTCGGCGGGGCGCGGCGGCGCGCTCAGGCCGAGCAATTGCACCACCATCCCGTTGACCTGCGCTTTCGTCGCGGCGCCGCTCCCAGCGAGCGCGCGTTTCACCGCCGCATGTGCGACGTGCTCGACGCGCACGCCGTGCGCGCCGGCCGCGAGGACGAGCACGCCGCGCGCGTGGCCCATGAGCACCGCCGTCTGCGGGTGCTCGTATGCGGTCCACAACTCCTCGACGACCATGCAGTGCGGCTGCGTCGCCAGCACGACCTCGCGCATCGCGTCGTGGAGCTGGACGAGCCGCGCTTCGAGCGGCGCCTTCGGATCGGGCTGCAGCACGCCGCCTTCGACAAGGCGCATCCCGCATGGCGGATCAACGTCGATCACGCCGTATCCTGTCGTGCGCAGGCCCGGATCGACGCCCAGGATGCGGCGCGTCGTCACGGCGCCCTCGGCGCGGCCTGCAGCACGGTGATGTTCACCGACTCGCCGGGCGTAAGCTGCATGCTCGCCTCAGGCTCGCTGCGCACCACCTGCCCCGGCTGCACGTTCCCTTCGTCGGTGTAGGCGACGTTGCCGACCTTGTAACCGGCGGCCGTCAGCGTCCGCTTCGCGTCGTCGATCGTCATCCCGCTGACGTCGGGGACGGAGCCGGGGACGCTGATGAAGAGCTGCACGGCGCTGCCCTTCTTCAGCTTGGCGCCGGCCGGCGGATCCTGCAGTGCGACCTGCTGCGTCGCGTTGGCTCCGTCGACGTTGTAGCCGAGCTTGACCGTGAAGCCCGCGGCCTGCAGCGCCTGCTGCGCGGCGTCCGCGTCCTTCATGATGACGTTGGGGACGCTGGCCGTGCCGGGACCCGCGCTCACCACGACCGAGACGGTGCTGTTGCGCGTCACCGCCGTTTGCGGATCGGGGACCTGTGAGGCGATGCGGTCGGCGGGGATCGCGTCGTTCTCGGTCGATTGGCTGACCGTCATCGTGAGCCCGGCGGATGCGAGGCGGCGCCGCGCTTGGTCGACGCTCAAGTTGACGACGCTCGGCACGAGGATCGGCTTCGCGCCGAGCGAGACCGTCAGCGCGACGGTGCTGTTCTCGCGCACGCTCGCGCCGGCGCCGGGATTCACGTCGATGACCTGGCCGGGCGGCGCGTTTTCGCTGTAGACGGCGTTGGTCTTCTTCGCCCGCAGTTTCGCCGCCGCGAGCGCACGCCGTGCGTCGTCGATGCTGTAGCCTTTCACGTCCGGAATCTGCACCATCGGCAGGCCGCCGGAGACGACCAGCGTCACGACGGCGTCCTTCGCAAGCTTGGTTCCCGCCGCCGGATCCTGGCGGATTACATGATCTTCGGTGACGTTTTCGCTCGGTTCGCTGGTCACGCTGGGACGCAGGCCCTGCGCCAAGAGATCCTGTTGCGCGACGGTCGCGCTCTTGCCGCGTTCGTCGGGGACGGCGATGTTGCGCGCCGGCGCGAACAGATCGGCGCGGACCAGCAAGAACCCGAGCGCGACGGCGAGCAGGAGCAGCAGCGGCATCACGATCCAGCGCGGATCGGGGCCGCTGCGTTCCCGCTGGTCGTCGACGGTCTCGACCGCGGCTCCGGCGGCGGCGCCCGGACGATCCGGTGCCGCAGAGCGGCGCGGGGGCGGCTTCACCGCGGTGAAGCGGCTCGTCGGGGCGTCGGCGAACGCATCGTTGCGCGGCGCGACCGCCGGCCGCTCCCGCGCCTCGCGTAGCGCGCTGGCGAGTTCCGTCGCCGACGCGAAACGGTCGGCCGGCGACTTGCGCAGCAGCCGGGCCACGATCGCGGCGACTGCCGGGCTCACGCCGGTCGCCGCCGGGTCGATCGGCGGCGGCGATTCGGCGACGTGCTTGAGCGCGACGGCGACCGGCGTCTCGCCGCTGAACGGCAGCGCGCCGGTCAACATCTGATAGAGCACGACGCCGACCGAGTACAGATCGCTGCGCTCGTCGAGTTCGTGGTTCTGCGCCTGCTCGGGCGAGATGTACGCGACGCTCCCCATCACCATCCCGGGCTGCGTGACGCTGGCGACGTTCTCCGAGACGACGCGCGCGATCCCGAAATCGCTGAGCTTGACGACGTCGTCCTTGGTGACCAGAATGTTCGCGGGCTTGACGTCGCGGTGCAGCAGTCCTTGGCGATGCGCGTAGGCGAGGCCGCTGGCGATCTGGATCGCGTAGTCGACCGCGACGCCTTCGGGCAGGACGCGCTCTTCGCGCAGCAGCTCGCCCAGCGTCGAGCCGTCGACCAGCTCCATGACGATGTAGTAGGCACCATTTTCGTGCCCGAAATCGAACACGTTGACGATATTCGGGTGCGAGAGCTTCGCCGCCGATTGCGCTTCGTTGGAGAAGCGCTTCACAAAATCGTCGTCGGAGGCGTACTGGTCGCGCAGCACCTTGATCGCGACCCGCCGGCGCAGCAGCGTATCGGTGCCGACGTAGACGATGGCCATCCCCCCGTTGCCGAGGAGGCCGTCGACGCGATACCGGTTGTTCAGCAGCTGTTGCTGTTGCAAGGCTTAACGGCCCAACGCCATGACCACGCTAACTTCGCGAACGGGCGAGCGCGACCCGCAGAACCTCGCGTGCGATCGGCGCGGCATAGGTTCCGCCGTACCCGACGTTCTCCACGACCACGGCGACCGCGACGCGCGGCGCACGTGCCGGCGCGAACGCGACGAACCACGCATGCGAGCGGCCGTGGGGGTTGGTCGCCGTCCCGGTCTTGCCGGCGACGGTGACGCCGGGGAGCCGCGCCGCGGTCCCGGTGCCGTGCGCCACGACCGCGATCATGAGCTCGCGCACCTGGTGCGCGGTCTCGGCGGAGACCGGCTGAGCGAGAATCTCCGGGCGTGTCGCCAGCGCCGTCTCGCTCCCGGCGATCCGGCGGACCAGATAGGGCCGCGGGGTCGTGCCGTCGTTGGCGATCGTCGCGCCGATGAGCGCCATCCGCATCGGCGTTACCAGCAGCGACGCCTGCCCGAAGCCCAGCTGAGCGAGAATCCCGTCATACACGTCCTTCTTCGCGGGGATCCGGTCGCGGGTCACCGGGAGGTCGAACTCCTCGCTTTGACCCAAGCCGAAACGCTGCGCGTACGCGAACCAGCGATCGACGCCGATGCGCAGCGCGATCTGCGCGAAGTCGACGTTGGAACTCAGCGCGAACGCGCCGGTGAGATCCTGCGTCCCGGTCACCTCTTCTTCATCGTTGCGTACGGTGAAGTTGCCGATCCGCAAGCCGCCGTCGTCCTCGAACGTCGAGTCGCGCGTGATCACGCCCGAATCGAGTCCGACCGCCGCCGTGTAGATTTTGAAGGTCGAGCCCGGAGGATACAGCCCGCCCGTCGAGCGGTCGAGCAGCGGCGCCGCGCGGCTCGTGCTGAGCGCGCTCCAGCGCGCGTCGAGCGCGTTCGGATCGTACGCAGGGATCGACGCGAGCGCGAGGACCGCGCCGGTGCGCGGATCGAGGACGACCCCCGCCGCACGCGGATACTGCGCGAGACGCGCGACGAGAGCCCGCTGGATCGTCAGATCGAGCGTCGTGACGACGTCGGCGCCGCGTGCGGCGCGCGCGCCCCCGCTGACGATCTGACGGAGCTGGGAGAGCGGGTCGACCGCATCCGCGTGCGCGGTGAGGACGGTGTCGTAGGCGTCCTCGAGCCCCGAGGTGCCGTAGCGCGACGATGCATAGCCGACCGCCTGCGCCGTCAGCGCCGCCTGCGGGTAGACCCGCCGCGCGCCGCGCGTGCGTGCGAGCGGCGCCCCATCGGAGGCGAGGATCGAGCCGCGACCGACCGCGATCGCGGCGTGTCGCGGGTTGAGCGGCCGGGCCGCAAGCGACGGGCCCTCGATCACCTGCAGCCACACCTGCCGCGCCGCGAGCAGCGCGAACAATGCCGCGAAGAGCGCACCGAGGCGCGCGATCGCGCGGTCGGTCAGGCCGTCTCTCCCGCAGGAACTTCGCTGCCGCGCTCGCGCAGGAGCGTGTAGCCGCCGGCGGTGCGCACGGCGAGGTGCGCGTGTGCGGCGTCGGCGGCGATCGTCGTGTTGAGCAGGGTACGGGCGAGCGCGTCGTCGACGCCGTCGATGGCGAGGATCGCGTCGACCTTCACCTCCTCAAGCAGCGGTCCGGCGACGTACGCCGCATTGGGGAGCGTCTCGAACAGTCGCTCCTCGTACGGCGCGTCGCGCCACGGGCCCCGTTTCCCGAACACGGTCGCATGATAGTCCCACGCGCACAGGCGGCGTTCGTTCCACACGAAGTGATCGCGCACGCAGGTCCGGCGGCAGATCGCGCACTGCACGAGCGATTCCGGTGCGTGCGTGAGCGCGTCGAGGATATCGTCGGGAAGATCGTCGACGTTGACGACGTTCTCGTCGGTGAGCGCTTCGGGGACGGCCGCTTCCCAGCCGATGCGCGCGAGCAGATCGAGTTCGCGCAACGATGAGACGAACGATCGCTCGTCGGCGGGATCGAACGTCTGATCCGTCCAGCCGGCGAGGTTGTCCGCGGCGATGCCGACGCGCTGCCAGTTCTCGCCCAAAACGACGCCGATCGGCGTCCAGGCGAGCGGGACGAGCCACGCCGTGACCTGGCGATTCTCCGGTACCAGGCTCGACGTGAATGCAAGCGTGCTCGCATTGCCGCCGAGGATGTAAGCGCGAGGATCGCTCGCCAGCTCGCCGTTCATCACTCGCGTCCGTACGTCGGACGCGCGGATCATCCCCCCCAGTGCAGGCAATCCGCGCCCTCGAACGATCGATGATCCGAAGCGGCGCGCCTGGGATTTCGAGAACGGTCGTCGAAGGCAAACGTATGTCAGAGGAGCATCGGCATCCCCACGAACACGCGGACGGAGTCGTCCACGAGCACGGGCACTCGCACGGCGACCCGGATCATCAGCACGAACACGGCGCGCACGCGCATGAACATACCCATCCCGATGGCACGACCCACGAACACGAACACGGACACGAGCCGGAACATCAGCACGCGCACCCGCAGCCACATTAGCTCGTGGGCCGCCTCAAGGGGTCCGGTGCGATGGGGCCGACGCGGTCCACGCGCCTTCCGATCGCGCTCGACAAGTGGCTCGAATCGCGCCTGATGCTGCACCGCGATCGCAGCGTCAGCGACATCTTGCTGCAGCTGATTCACGGCGGCCTGCGTTTGCGCGAAGGATACATGGCGATTCATCGCCGGGCGCTCGAGGAGCTGATCGCCGGTGAACCCTGCGCCTATGATGCCTACCGCGCCTGTCTCCTCGACACTTTCGGCGTGGAGTACGTCACGCATCTGGATCGCTGGCTCGAAGCCGACGACGTGGTGAAAACGACTACGATATAGACAGTCTCCGGCGCCGGATCGACCGTTGGATCCGATGTGCTAGCGTCCTGTCGGCGCGCGCATTCGTCGGGGAGGTCGATCGTTGCCGCTGCTCACTGCGTTTTTCGCCGCCGTCATGGTCGCAGCGGCGGCAACGTCGCAAAGTCCGGGCGCGCCCCCGTCGCCGACCCTAAGTGCCTCCCCCTCGCCGGTCCCCAGCCCTAGCCCCTCCCCCGCAGCCTCGAACCTGCGAACGATCGGGACCGTGCAGGCGCGCGGCCGGATCGACAACCTCATCGGGGTCGCGTCGTCAGCCGCCGAGGGCTTCGTGGGTCATTCGGAACTCGAGGAACGTCCGATCCTGCGTCCTGGGGAGTTGCTCGAAACGGTGCCCGGCGTCGTGATCTCACAGCATTCCGGCGAGGGCAAGGCCAATCAATACTACTTGCGGGGCTTCAACCTCGATCACGGGACCGACATCGCGATCACCATCGGCGGCGTCCCGGCCAACATGCGCACGCACGCGCACGGCCAGGGGTACTCCGACGTCAACTGGTTGATCCCCGAAACGGTGAACTACGTGAACTTCCGCAAGGGGACGTACCACGCCGCCGACGGCGATTTTTCGACCGCCGGCGCGGTCGAGATGACATACTTCAACGTGTTGCCGCACGACTTGGTCAGCGTGAACGGCGGACCCTACGGTCAAGCGCGAATCCTGCTCGCACGCTCGCCGAGCGTCGGCCCGCAAACCCATCTTCTCTATGCTCTCGAATATCAGCACGCCGACAATACGGCGCTCGAGCCGGACAACTACCGCAAATTCAACGGACTGGTGCGCTGGAGCCGTCAGGACGGGGACGCGCTCTGGGGGATCACTGCGCAGGGATATCAGGCGAACTGGATGTCGTCAGATCAAATTCCTCTGCGCGCCGTGCAGAAAGGCCTGATCGATCGTTTCGGGCAAATCGATCCGACGGACGGCGGTCGAACGCACCGTTACGTGCTCTCCGGCGACTATACGAGCGACGACGCTCGATCGACCACGCGCTTCGGTGCGTACGCGATGGACTACGGCCTGCACCTGTTCTCCGACTTCACCTATTTCTTGAACGATCCCGTGAATGGGGATCAGTTCAATCAAAACGATCAGCGGCTCGTGCTCGGCGCGAACCTGAGCCGCACCTGGAAAACGCCGGTCGCAGAGAACACGATCGGCTATCAGTTCCGCAACGACAATATCACCCCCGTCTCGCTGATGCTTTCGCGCGCGCAGCGCGTGATCGGGACCACCAGGATCGATCACGTCGTCGAGACCAGCAACGGCGTCTATCTTCAGACGGCGCAACATCTCTCCAAGCGCCTTCGCATGACGGCGGGCTTGCGAGCAGATGAATTCCGCTTCCGCGTCACGGACCTTCGCCCGCAGAATTCCGGCGACGTTTCCGCGTCGATTCTCAGCCCGAAGCTCGCGTTCGCCTACACGGCCGGCCGAACGATGGAATTGTACGCGGATTTCGGCACGGGTTTCCATAGCAACGACGCACGTGGGATCACCGAGCGCGTCGACCCGGGAACCGGATCGATTACGGACCCGGGAAGCGGTCAAATCGTCGAGGGCGCGACGCCCCTGGTCCGCGCCCAAGGAGCGGAGATCGGCGCGCGTTTTGCGTTCGGTCAAAAGGTGCGTTCCACGTTTTCTCTTTGGAACTTGAACCTCGCCTCCGAACTCGTCTTTCAGGGTGATGCAGGGACCACGTCTCCGGGCCGCCCGAGCCACCGCTTCGGCGTCGAAGTTGCAAACTTTTGGGAACCTGCGCCCGGCATCACCTACGATTTCGATTACGCGTCGTCGGCGGCGAAGTTCACCAACTTCGATCCGGTCGGCAGCCTGATCCCCGGATCGATCAAGGACGTTCTTACCATCGGCGCCACCGCAGAGGGCCGCCGGGCGTTCGGCAGCCTGCGCGTACGCTACTTCGGCCCGCGTCCCCTGATCGAAGCCGGCACCGTGCACTCCAACCCCACCACGACCATCAACGTGCAGGCCGGGGTGAAGCCGACCGGTACGACGCGTTTCGGAATCGATGTCTTCAACCTACTCAACGCGAAGGCGAGCGACATCGACTACTATTACAACTCGTCCCTGCCGAGCGACCCGGCATACACCAAACCGGGCTATGCCGGGCCTTGTCCGATCGACCAATGCGGGGCCGGCGTCCCGGACGTGCATTTCCACCCGATCGAGCGGCGCCTGCTGCGGCTGACCTTCACGAAGACGTTCTAGCAGGCCCGTGAAAAAATCGGCGCGTGGTTCGCGAACTGCCCGTTCAGCACGGTTTTCGGGAGGTCGGCGGACCTCTCGAAGCCCGTTGCCGAGCGGTTCATCTCGAAAACGCCCCCTCGGGTCAGCATCACTTCGCATCATGTCGCGGCCCTCAGATTGCGTATCCTGATCAAGTTGTACGCCGCGGCCGTCCAGCGCACAATGTCGCCGACCAGATCAAGCCCGCGGAAATGCACCTTGCGCAATCGGCCGATCGTCTTGCCCCACCCGAAGCTCTCCTCGATCAACCTGCGCCTGCGTTGACTCACCGTGTAGCCCGGATGGCGGATGGTTCGGCGGTCGATCGCGCTGCGGCGACGGGTCGTATTTTGAGCAACGTGCGGCGTCACGTTGAGCGCTCGCAACGCCTCGACAAAGTCTTTGGTATCGTACGCCTTGTCGGCACCGAGCGTGATTCGGTTGCTTCCGCTGACCCCGCGAATCAATTCCAGCGCTGCTTCGCGTTCGGCGATCCCGGTCGCGCGAGTGGTCTTCACGCCGACTATCAAGCCGTTGCGATTCTCCATCAGAGCATGTCCGAGATAGCCGAGAATCGCCGGCGCGCCGCTGCTCTTGCGGTACAACCGCGCGTCCGGATCGGTACTCGAGACGTGCGTCTCGTTGCTGCGCGGCCGGCCACGAAAGTTCACGCCCTCGTTGCGACCGCCGCTCGAGGTCGGCGGTTCGTCGTCCGACTTGGGCCGAAAGCTCTTGTGGCTGGCCCACGCCTCGATTAGCGTCCCATCGACGGTGAAATGCTCGTTCGAGAGCAGTTCGTCGGCACGCGCCCGCTCGACCACGGCGGCGAAGAACCGCTCGGAGATTTCGCCATTCAAGAACCGATCGCGGTTCTTGCTGAACGTCGAGGGGTCCCAGATCTTGTCGTCCATGCTCAAGCCCACGAACCAACGAAAGAGCAAATTGTAACGCAACTGCTCCAGCAGCATCGGCTCGCTGCGGATCGAGTAGAACATTTGCAACAGCAAGGCTCGCAGCAGCTTCTCCGGCGCGATCGATGGCCGGCCCCGTCGGGAGTAGAGCTTGGAGAACTCCGGCGAGAGTTCGCGCAGAATTTCGTTGACCATCGCGCGCATCGGGCGCAACGGATGATCGGCGGGCACGGTGTCTTCCGGCTGCAACGTCGTCCAAACGGATGCACGCTGCTCATCATGAGTCCGCATCGGCCTCAACCTCACCAAGGTATGAGGAGACTTGCTCTTATAATACGCGAAAAACGCCGTCACGCCAACATCAACTCGGCCGATTTTTCATCAGCCTGCTAGACGGAGCGGTCATTTCGTGCGCGCCGTGGCAGCCGTGCTGCATCGGGTGCGCGCGATCGAGCAGCCAGAGGTAGACCGCGAGCGCGCCGAACGCCAGGTTGAGCCAGAACGTGTAGTTGAACGCGAACATCGTGAGATCGTGCCGGATGTTCGGATTGGGCTTGGGGACGAGATGCAGCGCCGAGAACGCGCCGTCCATCACGATCGCGGAGAACGCCATCGTCGTAAAGAAGATCGCGAAGATGTACAGCGCCATGCGCAGGCCGTAATAGCGCCGGTACACGTCGAGCAGCGGGAGCACGATCAGGTCGGCGTAGAGAAATGCGAGCACGCCTCCGAACGAGATCCCGCTCGTCCACAGCACTGCGGCAAGGGGGACGTTGCCGATCGAGCAGACGAACGAGAGGATCGCGATGACCGGTCCGATGATCGCATTTCCGACGGTCTGCACCGCCGGCGGCGCGCCGTGCAGAAAGAGCCGCGTCCACGCGCCGTCGGGGACGAACGCCGCCAGCGCGCCGGCGATGAGGAACCCGCCCAGCAGATCCTTCCACAGCATCGAGACGTCCATGCTGAAGTTCTGCGCGATCGCGATCCGCGTCTCCGGACTGCGCAGCCGCTCCGCAAGCGACGCACCTTCGCCTTCCATCGAACCGTGATCGTGGCCGGTCGCTTCGTCGACGTGACGGCGCGCCTCGTCGACCAGCGCCTTCGGATAGGTGAGCTTCACCAGCACGGTCATCACGGCGATCAAGATAAGGCCGCCGATCCACTCCGCCGCGGTGAACTGCCAGCCCATCAGCAGCCACAGCACGATCCCGAGTTCGATCACCAAGTTCGTCGAGGAGAACAGGAATGCCAGGCTCGGAACGAGCGCCGCGCCTTTCTTGAAGAGGGTCTTGCTCATCGCGGCGGCCGCATACGAACACGACGAGCTCGCCGCGCCGAACCCCGTCGCGATCGCGATCTCCCGCACGCCGGCGCGGCCGAGCAGGTTTTGCATCCGCTGCTTCGAGACCAGCGCCTGCACCGCGCCTGAGAACGCAAAGCCCAGGACGAGGCTCCAGCCGACCTGCCACGCCATTCCGAGCGCCAGCAGCAGCGCTTCGCCCAGCTTCGCGACGAGCATCAGACGAGGTCTTTCTGGAAGTTCAGCGTCTCCATCAGTTCAGCGACGGCGTCGCGTCCTTCGCCCGCCCGGACCTGCTCGACGAAGCAGGTCGCGACGTGGTTCTCCAGCATGATGCGCGCGACGCGGTCCAGGCTCGCGCGCGCGGCGGAGATCTGCTTGACGACCTGCATGCAGTAGACGTTGTCGTCGACCATCCGGTAGATCCCGTCGGTGACGCCGCGGATCGTCTTGAGCCGGTTGAGTACGTCGGCTTTGCGCTGCGGATCGAGGCTGCTGGTTTTGGGACGGGAAGCTTTGCGGGGCATCGTACCCCGCACATTACCACACCCCCACCCCCGGTGTCTACCACACCGGGGGTGGGGTAGCGTCCGTTCTAGCCGAGCTTCCCGGTATAGCCTTCCATGAGGCCCCATGCGGTGTCGCCGAACTCTTTCTTCCAGCGCGCGTAGTAGTCGGCGAGCTTTGCCTTCATCGCGGCGCGATCGGCGGCGGCGACCTCGTTCACGGTCATCCCTTGGCTCTTGAGCTTCACGACGAGAGAGTCATTGAGCTTTTGAATGTCGGAGCGCTGACGCTCGGCGACCTTGACGGCGTTACGCGAGACGACGTCTTGCAAGTTCGTCGGGATTGCCTTCCACCAGTCGCCGTTGGCGAGCAGCCAGTACCCGCCCCACATGTGGGAGCTCAGGCTGAGGTACTTCTGCACTTCGAAGAAGCGCGCGAACTCGATGTTCGCGAGCGGGTTTTCCTGACCATCGACGACGTGCGTCTGCAGCGACGTATAGAGCTCGCTGAAGTTCATCGCGACGGGCGCGGCGCCGAGCGACTTGAAGAGGTCCAGGGCGAAGCGGCTGTTCGGCGTGCGGATCTTCATCCCGGAGAGGTCGGCGAGATTGTGCACGGGTTTCCCGCCGGAGGTGATCTGGCGCATCCCGTTCTCCCAGATCTTTTCGAATGGGTGGATGTCTTTCTTCGAGATCTCGTCGCGGACGTAGGCGCCCCCCCCGTGTCAAGATAGAGTGGTACCGGTAGCATAGGGAGTTTTTTGTACAACGTTCGTCGCAGCAGCAGAGCTGTGGATAACGGGGATACTGTGGAAAACATCCGGAACGATGCAAAGCACGCGGGGGCGAGAAAGTCCTGCAACAGATGCAGTCCTCGAACGGAACCGTTTCAACGGAAATCAAGGCAACCAGTTCACCCCAAAAACCTCAGCGACGTCGGTTCTCCGCCGCCGAGAAGCTGCGCATCGTGCGCGAGGCTGATGCGCGTCCAGCCGGCACGATCGGAGCGTTTCTCCGGCGCGAAGGTATTTACTCATCGCAGCTCTATGCCTGGCGAAGGCAGCGCGATCAAGGCGACCTCGATCCAGGTGCGGTGCGCCAACGTGCAAAAGCCAAAATGCAAGCCGACGAGGTTGCGCAGCGGCTCAAAGAACTCGAGCGGGAAAACCGGAAACTCCGTCGCCAGTTGGCGCGCGCCGAGCTCATAAACGATATCCAAAAAAAATTTGCGGGGCTCCTGGGCGTCGATCTGGAGAGCCCCGAGACGAACGAGAACGCAGAATGAGTGCGGCGCTGGAACTTGCCCACGAGATTCCGCAGCGCGCGTTGTGCACTGCAGCGGGCATCAGCCGCTCGACGCTGCGGCGCCGCCTAAACGGCACGCCGGAACGACTTCCGTCCGTGATCTCGCGCCGGCGCTCGAGAAGAGCACTGAGCGAACACGAGCAAGCTGAGGTGCTCGCGGTGCTGCATGGCGAGCGGTTTGCCGATCGCGCGCCGGCGACGATCCACGCGACCTTGCTGGACGAAGGTATCTACCTGTGCTCGGTGAGCACGATGTACCGCCTGCTGCGAGCAAACGCGGAGGTGCGCGAACGTCGCCGTATTGCACGTCATCCGGAGTACCGTAAGCCCGAACTGGTGGCCACCGGTCCGCGTCAAGTTTTCTCGTGGGATATCACGAAGCTGCGCGGCCCGCACCCGGGTGAGTGGTTCTCGCTGCTGGTGATGCTCGACATCTTCAGCCGGTTTGTCGTCGGCTGGATGCTCGTGCATCGGGCCAACGCCGAACTCGCACGGCACTTCATCGCGCAGACGCTGGAACGTGAAGGCATCCAGCCCGGGCACGCGATCGTTCACGCCGATCGCGGCGCGGAGATGACGGCGCAACCCGTGTGCGCCCTGATGGACAAGCTCGGCGTCGTACGTTCGCACAGCCGTCCGCACGTTAGCGACGATAACCCCTTCTCGGAGTCCCAGTTCCGCACGCTGAAGTACCATCCCGAATTCCCCGATCGATTTGGGTCGTTTGAGCACGGGCACGATTTCGTTGGTGAGTTCATGACCTGGTACAACAACGAGCACCGGCACTCCGGAATCGCGATGCTGACGCCGGCAATGGTGCATCACGGCCAGGCGGACCGCGTGCTCGCCGCCAGACACGACGTGATGCTCGCGGCTTACCGCGCCAAACCGGAACGATTCATCGGCGGATCGCCAAAGCGGATCGTGTTACCGCCCGCGGTGTGGATAAATCCGCCCGCTCACGACGGGGTCGCCGTGTAGGCGCTCACAAAAAGCAGATGACTAACAGGACCAAACACCTTGACAGATTCCGCCCAGCTTCCCGTCGAACGCGGCGTGCGCGATTTTCGGTTCGGCGAAGGCGAACCCGACGCTCTGAATCGCGGCGATCGGGACGACCGACTCCAGGATGCCGCCGTCGAGCGTCATGATCTGCAGCGCGCCCGCGCGCAGCTGCTGGAGCATCTGGCTGTCGCCCCCGAGCTGATTCGGAAAGACCTGGACGTCGACTTTGCCGCCGGTCTCCTTGCGCACCGCGTCCCACAGGTCTTTCATCGCGACGCTCAGCGGATGATCGACCGGCTGATTCGTCCCGGCCTTTCCGCTGAAATCGGCGGCCTTGGCCGGCGAACGGACGATCCCGACGGAGGCGAACGCCGCCGCCGACGAGGCGAGAAAGACACCGCGTGATGACTTGCCGATCATGCTGCCGTCTCCGTGAAAAGATGAAGTTTGAGCCAGGAGTAGCGTGGCGCTGCGAAGATTTCCTCCGGATGAGCGCGCAGCCGCCGCTCCACGGCGTTCGCGTCGTCGAGGTGGGCAACTTTATGGCCGTCCCGTTCTGCGGAATGCAGCTCGCCGATCTCGGCGCCGACGTCGTCAAGGTCGAAAACCCGCGCGGCGGCGACCTCATGCGCGGGACGGGGCCGTTTCTCGACGGCGAGAGTTCGAACTTCGTGCGGCTGAATCGCAACAAGCGCAGCGTCGCGCTCGACCTGAAAGCCGACGCCGGCAAAACGATCTTCCGCCGTCTCGCCGACCGCGCCGACGTCGTGATCGAGAATCTGCGGCCGGGGACGATGGACTCGCTGGGCTTGGGCTATGCGTCGCTCTCGGCGGAACGGCCCGCGCTGATCTACCTCGCCGCGACAGGGTTCGGCCAGGAGGGTCCGTACGCGCAGATGGCGGGCCTCGACATCATCGCGCAGGGGATGTCGGGGCTGATGAGCATCACCGGCGAGCCCGATGCGCCGCCGGTCAAGGTCGGCGTTCCGATCGCGGACCTCACCTGCGCCCTCTACGCGACGATCGCCGTGCTGGCGGCGCTGCGTGCACGCGATCGCGACGGACGCGGTCAGTTCATCGACGTCTCGCTGCTCGAGTCGGCGGTCTCGTTCGCGGTCTGGGAGGCCGGGCGCTATTTCGCAACCGGGACGGTCGCGTCGCCGACGGGCTCGGCGCATCAGGCAATCGCACCGTACCAAGCGGTGCGCGCGTCCGACGGCTGGTTCACCTTCGGTGCGAACTCGCAGGCGCACTGGCTCCGCTGCTGTGCGCTCTTCGGGCTCGAAGGGCTCGACGCCGACGAACGCTTTCACACGAACGAAGCACGCCTCGCGCATCGCGCGGAGCTGATCGCGGCGATCGAAGCGGTCACCACGACGCGCCCGGTCGAACACTGGACGCGCGTGCTGAGCAACGCCGGCATCCCGAGCGGTCCGATCCGGCGCTTCGATCGCGTCTTCAACGATCCGCACCTCGCGCAGCGCGGCTTCTTCACGGACGTCCCGCACGAGACGCTCGGGCTCGTGCGGCAAATCGGTTCGCCGATGCGGATGAGCGCAACGCCGGTGCGCATCGAACGTGCCGGCCCGCGGCTCGGCGTCGATACCGCCGCGGTGCTGCGGGAGCTTGGCGTCTCCGATGACGACGCGGCCGCGCTGGCGCACAGCGGCGTCGCGGTGCCGGCGTGATCCGGCTCGAACGCCGAACCTCGGCCATCGCGTGGGCGATCGTCGACCGACCGCAGGCGCGCAACGCGATGACGTTCGCGATGTGGGACGAGCTGCACGCGATCGCGCGCAGACTGCGCAACGACCGCGAACTGCGCGTGCTGGTGATCGCGGGCGCGGGCGGGAAGGCGTTCGTTTCAGGGACCGACATTGCTGGATTTCGCGGTTTCACCGCCGAGGACGGCGTCGCGTACGAAGCGCGGATGGACGCCGTCATCGGTGCGGTGGAAGCGCTCGACGTTCCCGTGGTCGCCGCGGTGGCCGGCGCGTGCACGGGCGGCGGGGTCGCGCTCGCGGCGGCCTGCGACGTGCGCATCGGCGCGAGCTCCGCGCGCGTCGGCGTCCCGATCGCGCGCACGCTCGGGAACGTGCTTTCGCTGGCCAACATCATGCGCGTCTCGGGCGTCGTCGGCAGCGACGCGGTGAAGGCGATGCTGGTCACCGCGGAGCTGCTCGATGCGGAGTCGGCGCTGCGGACCGGGTTCTTTCACGAACTCGTCGACGACGCGCAGCTCGACGCGCGGGCGGCGGAACGCGCCGAGACGATCGCGGCGCTCGCGCCGCTGACGTTGCGGCTGACGAAAGCGGGGATGCGCCGGCTGCGCGCCGCCGTACCGATCCCCGACGACGGCGACCTGATCCGCGCCGCCTACGGCAGCGCGGATTTCGCCGAGGGCGTCGACGCCTTCATCGCTAAACGCGCGCCCCGCTGGACCGGCTCAGGGTGAGAGCGCGGCGAGTCGGGTGCGGGCGTCGTCGGCGTAGGCGGGGTGGAACGACGGGTTCAGCGCGAGCGCGCGCTGGAGTCGTGCGGCCGCCGTCGCACGGTCGCCGAAGTGCAGGGCGATGATTCCGGCGTGATAGTCGAGCAGCGCGTTCTCCGTCCGCAGACGTAACGCGCGTACGCTGCGCGCGCGCGCCTCGTCCCATTTGCCGTCCATCGCCGCCGCCCAGGCGAGTGTGTCGTCGGTGAAGATGTCGTCGCGAACGGCAAGGTCGGCGCGTGCGATTCGGTATGCGTCGTCTGGGCGCTCGCGATGTTCCGCGTAGTAGATCGCCAGTAGACGGTCGGAGACGTGTTGGGCGTTCCCGATGCGCTCGACGGTACGGATCAGATCGTCGGTTCGCTCTGCGGCCGCGGCGTCGCCGAGCGCGCGCTGCGCGTCCACCTCGTACCCTAGCACCTCGGGATACGGCACGACGGCCGCCGAGGCGTTGGCCGCGTCGAGGCACGCTTGCCAACGGTGCAGCGCACAGGTGACGCGCGCGAGCATCCGGTTGGCTTCGGAGTAGTCCGGAAAGATCGCGAGCGCACGCTGTTCGTCCGCGACCGCCGCGTCGTTCTCGCCCGCTTCGAACGCCAGCTCCCCGCCGCGGAACCAGAACCAGGCGCGCTGCTGCGCAGGCTCGTCGTAGCGCGCGTCGACCGCGGCGGCCGTGCGCGCGAAACGTTCGCGCGCCCGTGCGAGGTGCCCGGTGAGCTCGTCGTAGCGTGCGAACAGCGTATCAAGGGCGACGCGGACGTCATCCCCGCCGCGCCTTCCGTCGAGTCGGCGGAGCTGCGCGACGAGGCGCGCAGCATCGTCGTAGCGGCCGAGTTCGAGATCGATCGACGCCTCGCGGATCGCCATCGCGGGATCGCCGGGCTGCAGCCGCCCCAGGTGTTTGGTCACCGCGAGCGCGTCGCGGAACCGGTGCAGCGCGACGTATGCGGACGCGAGCGCAACCTCCGCGTTCACGTTGCCGTAAGGCTGCGCACGCAGCGAACGCTGCGCGGCGTGCACGGCGCGGACGACGTCATCGATGTCTGCGCGCTCGCGATAGCGCTGCAGGTACTGTCCCGACAACTGCACGGGGCTGAGCATATCGCCCCGCAGGTGCTGGTCGGCAGCGCGCTCCCAGAACGCGATCGTCCGGTCGCGATCGCGGTAGTCGGCCGTCACCGGTGCGGGTCGCGGAAGCGCAGCGGCGCGCGCCGCGTTTTGGCGTGCATTGATGTACCACGGCCACGCGGCGACCGCTCCCAGAGCGATCGCCGCGATGGACCACATGAGCGCCGTCGAGTAACGGTTCATGCCGTGGTGCCTACCGCCCGTCAGTGCGGCGGGGAGAGGTACGGGAAGGACGAGATCTTCGCCTGGCTCGGATTCTGACTAACGTTTTCCGCGCTCAGGCAGTTGTTCTCTTCGCCGTCGTCGGGTACGACCTTCAGCGCGCTCAGCGTCTTGCCGAACAGCGCGCCCAGCGAGATGTTCACGACGTCGTCGCCGATATCGCGGCCGCCGAACTTGCCGCCGGTCGCGCCGCCGGTCTCAACGCCGAGATACGACGCGCTGTCGGTGGACGAGAGGTCGACGGTGTACTCGTTGGGATAGAGAATCGACGCCAGCGTCTTGCCGTAGTCGGTACCGAGTGCCGCATTCGGGGGACGCACGGTGTCTTCGAACTTGACGATCGCGTTGGGCAGCGGATCGGCCGCCGCGCCGGCGTACGGTTCGACGGCGTTCGTCGTCTTGTGGTCGACGAAGTTCTCGAAGACCTCTTTGATCGCCGGACGCGCGAGGAGTTCTATCTGCACGTACGACTGGGTCGATACGGTCGGGTTCGACGGGAGCGGCGACGCGAACGGGTTCGGTCCGGTGTTGAACGGCGGCGGCGTAACCGAACCGCCGTTGCACGCGGCGAGCGCGACGCAGAGGCTGCCCGCAGCGGCGAGTGTGGCGATGGACTTCTTCATCTGCTGTCGACCTCTATGATCCGGTCGACGAGTTCGTCGTCGCCCACACGTGGATGGTGGAACTGGAATATCCCGTCGTCAGCAGTGAACGCGGCACTTCGACCACGAACGCCAGGACGTTGAAGCCGCCGCCGAGATCCGTCAGCGTGTTCTGCGGTGCGTTCGTGCTGCAGGCGTAGTTGCCCAGCGCCGAACCGGCGCCCGCGGTCGTCCCCGCTTTGAAGCCGTTGAACGTCGGCTGCGCCGGGTTCGCGGACTTATCGTACGCCGGAGCAAACGCGGCCGCGGCGCCGGCGTTGTCGCCGTTGAAAAGCGGTCCGCTCGCCGCCGGACCGGGATCGGTCTGCGAGGAGTGCGTGGCGTAGTTGCGGTCACCGAGGAACGAGAACAGGGCGAAGAGGTCGAGGTAGAACGGATCGGCGCGCGGACCGGCAAAGACCTTGATGCCGTTCGCGAGTTGCGTCGCCGTGTTGTAGTTGAACGTGCCGCCCGGGGTAACGAATGTGTTCGCTGTCCCCACTTCATTGGGCTTCGCCGGACCGTACAGCGTCAGCGTCTGCGAGGCGCCGGTCCCGTTCGCGCCGAACTGGATCACTTGATCTTCCGGCGACGCGCCGGTGCCGTGCGCGATCTTGAACTGCCACATCAGCGTGGGATCGAAGAATTTCGACGTCCCCATCCCGGCGGGGATGAGCGGCGAAACGTCCATGACGAACACGACGTTGTTCGCGTTGGTCGGGGATGGAAACACGAAGACGTCGGTGATGTCGGCCGACGTATTCGAACGGGTCGCGAGGTTGTAGGTGTCTTGGTGGTCGGAGCTCCGCACCGGGTGCGCGGTGTAGAGCACGGCGGCCGCGGCGACGGCCAGAACCGTCAACGAACCAAGAATCCGCCGGTTGATCATGCGGTGGTTCCTCTCGGGGCGATCAGGATGCAAATGAGACGTGATTCCCACGTAGTCTACATTAAAGACGAGTGTGAACTGAGGCCGGATTGCCCAGGATAGGGGTAAATCACACCTTTTCCGCCGCCATCTGCTCGCTCAGCGGCTCCGCGACGCGTCGCGTCCCGACGAAAACGACGGCAAATACCGCGAGCAAGACCGCCACGAGTACCAGACTTACGACCAGATCGGAAACGGGGGAGCGCCAGCCGAGCTGTTGGGCGAGTTCGTAGGCGGCGACCGCGATCGCCAGTCCCGTGACCGAACCGATCCAGACGCGCATCACCGCGGGCAAACGGGCCGAACGGTGGGAAACCAAGCGATGGACGAGCACGGAGTCGAGCGTGTCGGTGCAGATCATCCCGGCGGAGAACATCGCCCCGACCAGAAGCGCCCCGCCGATACCTGCGGTGCCGAAGACGAGAACGTATGCGGCGATCTGGCTGGAGGTCTCGAACCCGAACCCGAAAAGGAGTCCGATTGGCAACGCCAGCAACGCGCTCGAGCCCTCGCGCAGCCGCTTCGGCAAGAGGCGCGTTTTCGCGCCCGCTATGCGTTCGCCGCCGCGCACGAGCGTACGCACGTTCAGCGCGGCAATTGCAAGCAGGACGCCGATCGACACCCAGGTGCCGATCGTTTCGATCAACGCTCCATGGGCGGCGAACCGCGCGCCGAGCAAACCGACAAGCACCGAGATCGAGAGGACCATGACGGAGTGTCCGCCCGCGAAGAGCGTGCCGACGAAGCGGCTTAAAAGCGGCGTCTTCACGTACGCGTTCCGCGTCACGTTGTCGATCGCCGCGATGTGATCGGGATCGGCGCCGTGGCGAAGCCCGAGCACGAACACCGTGAAAGCGCTGACTCCAAGCGCTCCGATCATGCCGATGCCTGCGCGGCAACCGGATGACGATGCCACGCGAAGCCGTAACCGACGGCGGCGGCGAGAACCAATGCCGCGATCGCCGGAACCGGAGCGCCTACTTGCGGTCCGAGTCCCTGACCGATCATGACCGCGCCGACGGCAGCGATCACGAACGCCGTCACCAGCGGCGCGAAGCGCGCCACCGCATCGAAGCGCGGACGACTCACGAGCCACGCGGCGCTTCGCACGACCGCGATCCCCAGCACGGTGAGCACGGCAGCGAGTCCGATGCTGAACGCGACGATCAGCGCGAGACCGTAGGCGACCTGATGCAGTGAAATTGCGGCCAGCAGCACGACCAGCGCTGCCGGGCACGGTGCGACATTTCCGCTTGCTGCCGCGATCGCTGCACTCCGGAACGTCAGCGGAGCCGTGCCGGGGATCGCGTGCGCGCGCGCGTGCGCGAGTTCGTCGAGATCCTCGTGACGGTGCGCCGGATCGCCGTGATGGTGGTGATCCGCATCTGGCGCATGCACATGTTCGTGCGCGTGAGGATGCGCGTGCGGGTGCGCGTGCGGATGTTCGTGAGCAAACGGCAAGCGCCGGCGGATCTCGCGCGCGAGCGCCCGCGCGCCAAGGACGGCGATGAAAACTCCTGAACCCAGTGTGATCCACGAGTAGATTTGCTCGGGCACGATCCACTGCGTCGCGAAGAGCACCAGCACACCGAGCGCGAGCACGCCGGCCGTATGCGCGGCGGTGAGCGCCGTCGCGAGCACGAACGCCTGTCGGGCCGTCGCCCGCGCACCGACGAGGGAGACGGCCAGCAGCGTTTTCCCGTGGCCCGGCTCGAGCGCATGCAGGGCACCCAAAGCGATCGCCAAGAGCAAGGCGCCCACAACCACGAACGGATCTCCCGCACCCCGTGCGAGGACGTCGGACAGCGCGTTCGAGCGGGCCAGCGGCGCCGTGGACGTCGGCGTCGCGTCATCCTGACGACCGGAGATCGCGGCGAGCGTTCCGTCGGCGGCCAGGGTCGCGGTCACCGCGATCTCGGCGCGCGGAGAACCTAAGAGCGCGCTCGGATAGGAACGGAGTTCTCCGGTCGGTTCCTGCGCATCGCCGAGCACGACGTCACGCCATCCCAGCCGCCCTTCTTCCGTCGCGTCGCGGAACGTCAGCCGATGCGAACCCGCCGCCACCGCACCGTGGTACGACATCGTGGAATACAGCGTCGGCAATCCGCCTGCGCCCGCTCGCTGTTCGACCGTCACGCGCTCGGGGCGGAGCGCGACGGGGCGTCCGTCGGCTTCAAGCCTGAGGTCCGGGACGATCGCGGCGGCGTGCCGCTCGGCCCACAACTGGAGGGCCGCGTGTGTGGGCGCCCCGTGCTGATCGAGCAAGCGGTCGAGCGCGAACGTCGGGATCTCGGCTTCGTCGAGGACGTACTTCACGGTGACGGCGCCGGCTTTCGCCGTGATGCGCGTAAGATGGTTGACGGTGAAATTCCCCAGCGGGTGTGCCGACGCCGCGCCCGCACAAACGAACACGGCAGCGACGGCGATCGCGGCGACGCGAAGGAAACGACGCATGCTGATCCTCACGACGAACTGCGCTCTACCCCTTTCAACGGTCGTTCTCACGTGCCGGATTGAGCCGCGTGCGCGAGCGCGGCCTGGCCCAGCGCGAGGCCGCCGTCGTTCGGCGGCACGTCGCGGTTGAGCCACAGGCGATCGCCGAATGCCTCGACGAGCGCGCTGGTGAGGAGCGCGTTCTGAAAGACGCCGCCGGATGCCACCACCCGCCGGGCGTCGAGCGCCTCCGCGAGATCGACCACGGCGGCCGCGACCGCGCCGTGAAACGCGCGCGCGATCGCGCCGGGGTCGCGGCCCGCGAGCCGGTCAGCGACGATCGCGCGCAGGACCGGCTCCCCGTCGAAGGTTCCTCCTCGCAGCGCGAACGCATAGGCGGGGACGGCCGGGCTGCGGCGCGCGAGGTGCTCCAGCCACATCGCCGCCTGACCTTCGAACGTCTGCTCGCGAGTGAAGCCGCACAGCGCCGCGACCGCGTCGAACAGCCGTCCGATCGAACTCGTCGAGTACGCGCGCAGGCCGCTTCGCGCGACGGCCCGCGCCTGAGCGAAGCGAGGCGGAAAGGCGAACGGCGCCTGGTCGAACGCGATGTCGTCTGCGATTCCGGCGAGCGCGCCGGCCGCCGCCTGCACCGGATAACGCGCCGCGGCGTCGCCGCCCGGCAGCGTCATCGCGCGCAGATGCGTGACGCGGGCGAGCCCGCTGCGCAGTGAGCCCGCGAAGACCTCGCCGCCCCAGATCGTCCCGTCGTCGCCGTAACCGGTGCCGTCAAAGGCGAAGCCGACGACGTCCTCGTCCCACGCTGCGCGCTCCGCGAGGACGCTGGCGATGTGCGCGCGATGATGCTGAATCGCCACCGCTCTCCCGCCGAGTGCGCGCGCGTACTCGGCCGCGTAGTACTCGGGATGCAGATCGTGTGCGACCGTCAGCCCGCTCCGTTCGACGCCGTACATCGCGCACAGATCGTCGATCGTCGCGGCAAATGCGGCGCGGGTCGGCGCGTGGTCGAGATCGCCGATGTGCTGGCTCACGAAGGCTTGTCCGCCGACAATCAGCGCGATCGCGTTCTTGAGATCGCCGCCGACGGCGAGGATCGGCGTCGCGTCCGGAAACGTCGCCACCGCGCGCGGTGCGTACCCGCGCGCACGGCGCAGGACGACCGGGCCCGCCGCACCGGCGCGCACGATCGAGTCGTCGATCCGGCGCGCGATCGGCCGCTCGCCGATCAGGAACGCATCGGCGATTCCAGCCAGTGCCGTGCGCGCGTCGGCGTTGCGGTACGCGATCGGCTCGCTCGAGCGGTTCGCACTCGTCATCACGAGGGCGCGCGGCGCGCCGGCCGCGAAGAGCAGATGGTGCAGCGGCGCGTACGGCAGCATCACGCCGAGCTCGTCGTTGTCGGGTGCGACGCCGGCGAGCCGTTCGCGCATCGGCGCCAGCACGATCGGCCGTTCGATCGCGCGCAGCAGCGTTTCGGCGCTGGCGTCGAGGATCACGAGCTCGCGCGCCGCATCGAGATCGCGCGCCATGATGGCAAACGGCCGCTCCTTGCGGAACTTCCGCTCGCGCAGCGCGCACACCGCTCCCGCGTCGCGCGCGTCGCAGCCCAAGTGATAGCCTCCGATCCCCTTCACGGCGACGATCGCTCCGTCGCGCAACAACGCCGCGGCGGCGTCGACCGGATCGTCGGCGGCGACGCGTCCGTCGGCGAGTTCGAGGCGATACCGCGGCCCGCAGGCGGTGCACGCCGTCGGCTGAGCATGGAAGCGGCGGTCGCCGGGATCGTCGTATTCGCGCCGGCACGCCTCGCACATCGGCCAGCTTCGCATCGTCGTGCGCGGGCGGTCGTACGGCAGCGAGAGCACGATGCTGTAGCGCGGTCCGCAGTCCGTGCAATTGACGTACGGATACCCGTGGCGGCGGTCGGCGGGATCGGCGAGATCGCGCAGGCACGCTGCGCAGATCGGCAGATCGGGCGAGACGCGCGCCGTCGGCCGCGCACGCATCGCGCTCGCGCGGATCTCGAACGTCGCCAGCCCTTGCGGCGCCGCGGCACTGCTCGCGAACGAGACGATCCGCGCTGCCGGCGGCGGCGCCGCCTGCAGCGCAGCCAGAAACGCGTCGAGTAGGTCAGGCGGTCCTTCCGCGCGCAAGCGCACGCCGCCGTCGTCGTTGAGCACCCAGCCGGCGATACCGTGCGCCTGCGCGGCGCGAAACACGAACGGCCGGAAACCGACGCCCTGGACGACTCCGGTGATGCACACGTCGACGGCGCTGCGCGCGGCCAATGCGATTACCCCGGTCCGAGCGCGCAGCCGCGCCCGTGCCGGCCGATCTGCGCGACCTGCCCGTCCTCGACTAGGACCGGCACGAGCGCGTTGGGTCCGACCAGGGCGTGCAGGCGCGCGCGGGCCTGGGGATCGCGCTCGACGTCGTGCTCGATGACATCGCGGCCGTCGAACGCAAGGTCCTCGCGCAGATCCGCGCAATGCGGACACCCGCGCATCACGTAGAGTTCAAGCGCCATCGGCTTGCGCGAGCACGCGGCGGATCTCGTGGACGATCGCTGCCTGCGCTTCCTGGATCCGCGGGATGTCGTCGCACCGCACCACGATCGTGTGATCCGCGAGGCCGCGGCGAACGATCTCGCCGCCGTCGTATCCGAGGAGCGCGACGGTCAGCATCCCGCGCCGCCGCGCCTCGATCAACGCCGCGACGACGTTCTTCGACCCGCCGCTCGTCGAGAGCGCGAACGCGATGTCGCCGGCGCGGGCCTGCGCGATGATCTGCCGCAGAAAGATCGTCTCCATCCCGACGTCGTTGCCGATCGCCGTGACGATCGCCGGCTCGTTCGCGAGCGAGAACGCGCGCACCGGGCGCCAGCCGTGCGGCGGCTCGACGCAGTCGATCGCGAAATCGTCGGCGTCAGTCGCCGACCCGCCGTTGCCCAAGCTCAGGATCGTTGCGCCCGCGGCGATCCGCTCGGCGATCGCGTCCGCCGCGGCGACGATCGCGGCGGCGTTCGCAGCAAGCTGCTCGCGCAAGCGCTCGGCGTCGCGCGACTTGGCGTGGATCGACGCCGCCACGTCGCTCAGCAGCGCGGCGTCATCGTCGACCATCGCAACTCCCAGGTACGGATAGAGGAACGCGGAGGCACCGACGTCGTGACCGAGCGTGCGGCGTTCGAGGAACACGTGCACGCTTTCGTACAGCGTGTGGCCGAGCAGTTCGTTGAGCTCCTGATGGACGTGCGGATCGGCGCTCGGCGAGGCGAAGGCGAAGTCCGCATCATCGCGTTCGCCGGAGAGCGCAAGCGTGAGCGCGCCGGCATCCCGGGCCCGGCGCAGCGCGCGTCGAACCGCCGGATCGCCTTCAGGCGGCCCGAAGCCGATCGCGATGTCGCCGGACCGGATGCGTGCGCTGATCCCGCTCTCCGAACTTCCGCTCAGATCCGCGGCCGGCAACGCGCGCTTTCCGACGATGACGGGATGAACGAACTCGACCGAGACGTGAGCCGCGTCGGTCGCGTACGCTTCGCGGCCGAACGTGCACAGCCGTCCGCCGGAGGTGAAACGCTCCGCGAGCGCTCGCGCGGCGAGCGCGATGCGCGCTCCCTCGCGGGCGAAGTACGAGCGCGCGAGCGGGCTGCGCGCGCGCAGACGTGCGGCGCACGCCGCGGCGCGCGGCGAGATCGCGGCGTCGTTCAGCATATGCGCGGCAGCGGATCGCCGACGAGCATGTCGATCATGCGCGTCCCGCCGTAGCCGGTGATCCCGACGACCGCGCGTGCCGGCTCGCTCTGCACCGTACCGACGAGCGCCGCGTCCTCGCCGCCTGCGACCGCGCGCACCGCCTCGAGTGCGCGCTGCGCGTCGCGCTCGGCGACAACTGCGAGGAATTGCCCTTCGTTCGCGATGTGCAGCGGATCGAGTCCGAGGATCTCGCACGCTCCGCGCACCTCGCTGCGCAGCGGGATCGCGTCCTCGTGCAGAGCGATTGCACAGCCGGCGTCACGCGCGAGTTCGTTGAGCGCCGTGGCGACGCCGCCTCGGGTCGGATCGCGCATCCAGCGCACGCCGTCGGGTACGGCGTCGAGCAGTGCCCGCACCATCGGCCAGACGCTGCGCGTGTCGGATCGCAAATCGGCCTCGAGTTCGAGCTCGCCGCGCGCGAGCAGAATGGTGATTCCGTGGTCGCCGATCGGCCCGCTCAGCAAGACGCGGTCGCCTTTGCGCACGTGCTGCGCGCCGAGCCTCAGGCGCTCGTCGACCACGCCGACGCCGAAGGTCGTCACGAACATCCGGTCGCAGGCGCCGTGCTCGACGACCTTCGTGTCGCCGCCGGCGATCGCGACACCGGCCCGCGCGGCGGCCGCCGCCATCGCCTCGAGTTCGGCCCGCAGGGTCGCCGTTTCGAGTCCGGCTTCGAGGATCAGCGAGACCATGATCGTCCGCGGGCACGCACCCGAGACGGCGAGATCGTTGAGCGTGCCGTTGATGCACAGCTCGCCGATCGAGCCGCCCGCGAAGCGCAGCGGCTTCACGACGAAGGCGTCGGCGGTGGTCGCGATCCGGCAGGCCGCGACGGGGAAGATCGCCGCGTCCGCCAGCGGCGCCAGCGTCTCGTTCGCGAAGAGCGGCGCGATCAGGCCTTCGACCAGGCGCCGCGAGGCTTTGCCGCCGGCGCCGTGCGCCATCTCGATGCGCTCGTCGGTGAAGCGAATCCGCGGCGGCGCGGGATCGGCGACGACGCCGCCGCTCACGCCGTCACCGGTTCGCCCCGATGGACGTACCGATAGTACGCCGCGCAGGCGCCTTCGCTCGAGACCATCAGCGCGCCGACGGGGTGTTCGGGGTTGCACTGGGTCCCGAACAGTTTGCAATGCGCCGGCTGGAGTACGCCTTTGAGCACTTCGCCGCACTGGGCGGCTTTCGGATCCGTGACGCGGACGCCCGGGACCCTGAAGCGCACCTCGGCGTCGAAGTCGGCGAACGCCGGCGCTAGCTTGAGCGCCGACTGCGAGATGAAGCCGAGCCCGCGCCACTCGAAAAACGGACGCAACTCGAATGCCGACGCCATCGCGCGGAGCGCCGCGAGATTCCCCTCCCAGAGAACGATCCGGCGGTACTGGTTTTCCACCCGCGCCTCGCCCGCGTGGAGCTGACGCACGATCAACAGGATCGCTTCGAGGATGTCGAGCGGCTCGAAGCCGGCGACGACGACGGGCTTGCCGTAGTCGCGCGCGACGAACTCGAACGGGCGGCAGCCGATCACCGTCGCGACGTGTCCCGGTCCGACGAAGCCGTCGATGCGCATGTCGGGAGAATCGAGGATCGCGCGCATCCCCGGCACGATCGTGACGTGGTTGCAAAACACGGAGAAGTTGCGCACGCCGAGCGTCCGCGCGCGCAGAAGGGTGAGGGCCGTCGACGGCGCGGTCGTCTCGAAGCCGATCGCGAAGAAGCACACGTGCTTCGCCGGGTTGTCCTGCGCGATCCGAAGCGCGTCGAGAGGCGAGTAGACCATGCGGATGTCGGCGCCGCGCGCCTTGAGTTCGAGCGGCGTCCCGTGCGTTCCGGGGACCCGCAGCATGTCGCCGAAGCACGTCAGGATCGTGTCGTCGCGCTGCGCGATCGCAAGACCGTCGTCGACGCGCCCGGTCGGGAGGACGCAGACCGGGCACCCCGGACCGTGCACGAGTTCGATGTTCTCGGGCAGCACGTCGCGCAGCCCGTGCCGGTAGATCGCGCGGGTGTGCCCGCCGCAGACCTCCATGATGCGATAGTGCCGGTGCGGATCGACGCTGCGCGCGATCTCGCGTGCGACCCCCCCGATCAGCTGCGGGTCGCGGAACTCGTCGACGTACTTCATCGTCGTTCGCCTCCGTCGGCGAAGGTGTACCCCCGGATCTCTTCGATGGCGAGCGCGTCTTCGCCCATCGCCTGCAGCATCCGCAACTGGTCGTGCGCCTGTTCCGCCGAGATCTTGCTCAGCGCAAACCCGACGTGGATCAAGATCCAATCGCCCGCGATCAGCGGATCGTCGGCCAGCAGCCCGACGTTGACGTTGCGCCGCACGCCGCCAACGTCGACCCTCGCCAGCAGCGGCTGGGCGTCGTCGAACGCGACGATCTGACCCGGGATCGCAAGGCACATCGCGTTACGTCGCGCCCGCGCTGAAATTGATGCGCACAGAGACCTGCGGAACTTCGTACGTGCGCGCCCGCCCAGGCGAGAACTCGACGTGCATCGCCGGCGGCGGCGCGATGACGAGCGTGCCGTCGTCGTTCCACACGGCCGTGATGAATCCCGAGAAGTCCGTCGCGGCGCCGCGAACGGCGTGGAGGCTGCTCTTCGCCTCGAAAGTCAGCGACGACGCCGCCGGGAGGACGGCGTAGCGGCTACATACTTTTGATTCTTGCATACCGGACCACGTCGTCTTGCAGGCCCTGGAGCATACCGATCGCCTTTTCGCTGCGCGCAGCGCCGAAGCTCGTGATTATCCCGATCGCTTGATTGAGCCCTTCGCGCAGAAAGGGGGGATCGCCGGACATTGCGCGTAGCCGGTCGTAGCGCGCGATATCGCTGGCGAACTTTTCGAATTGCCGCTCCAGAAAGTACACGACGCCGAACGCGACGCCGCCGAGCACCAGTCCCCGCATCATACCGTCTCCTTCTCGCGCGCGCCGCAAGCGGCGCCACGGGTTTGCCAGTCGTGCAGAATCCGCCGCACCATCGTGCACGCCGGCGCGATCGCCGCGGCGACCGCGCGCGACAAGCCGATCCCTTCGTCGACGTTCTCCGGCACGATGCCGAGAATCGCGATCGGCGGAAGCTCGCCGCCCAGCGCACGGGCGTACGCAAACGTCGCATGCAGCTCCATCCCGTGCGGATCGGGCGAACCGGCTGCCGCTGCGTCCGGCGGCTCCAGGAGCACCAGCGTACCGGGCGGCTCGTCGCGGCGCACCGCATCGACGATCAGCACGCGATCGCAGCCCGCCGTGAGGTCGTACGCGAGGTGAATCCCGGCGATCCCCGCATCGACGATCCGCACGTCGTCCGTCGCCTCCTGCGCGAGCGCCGCGGCGACGGCCGGGCCGACCCCGTCGTCGCCGAAAAAGATGTTGCCGACGCCCGCAACCAGGATGGTCATCGCGGCGGTTCCGCCGCCGGGAGCACGTCGATCTCGTCGGGCGAGAAAAACAGCGAGCGGCCGTACCATTCGTGCAGATCGCTCGCCGGATCGTCGTCGACCGTGACCGCCGCGTACATGTTGCCTTCGAGGTCCTGGTGGATCTTGCGTACCGTCGCCGTCTTGCCGGCGAGGAACGTATCCCACACGTCGGCGCGGCGGTTGGGCCGCAGGCGCACGTGCATCCCTCTGGTCACCTTGACGCCGTCGACGAAGAAGCAGTCGATGGCCCGAACGTCGATCGCGGCGAACGGATCGTCGCCGCCGCGCACCAGCGCGCCCCCGTGCAGGCGCGCGACGTCCTGCGCTCCGAAGCGCTCGGCACGCTCGACGATCGCGCGGGCGCGCGGGTCGGTGGCGCGCGCTTCGTCGCGTTCATCGTCCGAAAGGCTCAGGACGCTGAGCGTGAGCAGTTCGTCGATCTCGGTGCCGTCGAAGGCGTCGTGGCTCGTCTGCGCGGCGACCTCTGGAAAATCGTAGAGAATGATCGGCGATGCGAGCACGAGCGGCGCGCGCAGCGGATCGTCGCCGGGGTCGCCGACGAGCACGGGCCACGCGTGCTTCTGCTGCAGCGCCGCGGCCTCGGCAACCGCGTCCGCCGGCGGATCGAGGGTCGAGAGAAAGCGGCCGCCCTCGGCCGCGAGCAGCACGTGCGTCGACACCAACGCGGTGCGCAGCGCGGAGCTGCGCTCGCCGGCGACGACGGCGGAGCGGTTGCGCACCTGCACGCGCACGAGCGTGTACGGGCCGGCGGTGTCGCGGGTCAGGGTCAGTTCGCCGTGCAGCGCCCAGCGCTCGCGTACGATCCGTCCGCGCAGCGTGCCGTCGCCGTCGCGCAGGACTTCGACGTCGCTGCCGCCGCAGACGGCGAGCGGGATGCGCAGCGTCCCCGCGGCGGCCGGGATCGCGGCCGACAGCTCGCGCTCGACGCCTTCGTCGAAGCTGACGTACCGGCGGCCGGCGATCGCGGCTTCCGCAACGGGCGCGAACGATCCGTCGGCCTGGACGATCTCGACACGGCGCGCCTCAACCTGGAGAAAGCGCAACAGCACCGTGACGACGGCGTCGCTGCCGTCGAGCAGCACGTCGGTCTGCTGTTCGCACGGCTCGCCGTTGCCTGCCGCGGCGTACGCCTCCGGAACGACGACCCCAAACTGCCAGCGGATGCGGTTCTTCGCCGCGGAGGCCGTGTACGGATAGAGCAGATAGCCCTCGTACAGCACGGCGTTCGCGACCGCCAGCGCCGCCGCGAACGGGTTCTCGGTTCCCGCGCGCGGCGTCATCGTTCGACCTTCGCTAGTGCGAGCAGACGCGCGAGCGTCGCATCCCAACTCGTGAGCCGCTGTGCGCTGCGGAACTCGCGCAGGTCGTCGAACAGCTCGCGCTGCACGCGCAGCCACGCGGCGTTCGGGAAGCACGCGTCGACCGCGTCGCGCCACACGCTCACCGGGAGCGCGTACGCCGCCTCGCACGCCCACGGGACCATTTCGGTGCTCACGCCGCCGGCGTGCTCGACGAAAACCATCCCGCTGAAATGCAGCGCCAGCGGGATCACCCCGCCGGCCAGGCCGCTCAGGTATTTGTTCGCGGCGACGTCGAAGTCGTAACTTGCCGTGAGCGGAAGCGTGAACGTCGTCGCTTCGCGGAATGCCGTGACGGTGCTCGCGACGTGCATCCACAGCATCGAGCGGAGCGTCTCACCGTAGCGCCGCGGCTCGCCGAAGAGCTCCTCCAGCCGCACCGATTCGCCGCCGTCGTATCGGCGCCGCTGCGGTTCGAGCCGAACCTGCGTGCGCAGGGCGATCGCGGCGATCGGGGTCCCCGTGGACTCGGTGACGCGCACGTCGAGCACGATCGTCGGCGCGGCCGCGTACGGTTCACCGCGCGCGCCCTCGACCGCGAACGCGAGCGCGCTCATCGGGGTGCCGCGAGGCCGCGGCTGCGCTCGGCCAGCGCTGCGAACCAGCGTTCGATCTGCGCGCGCGCCTCGTCGCCGCCGTCGAAACCCCGCCACGCCAGGCGCAGCATCCCGACCAGTTGGTAGGCCGCGTCGATCGGCACCAGGTAGCAGCGCGCCGGCCCCGCGCGGCGGCGCTGCACGACGATCGCTTCGACGTCGGACTCGACTGTCGCGACGAGCGGATCGCTCCCCGCCAGCGCGTCCCAGGTCGCGAGCGGGAGCTGGGACTCGGTCGCACCGGCCGGTCCGGGATAGCACGCGACGGTGCGGTCCTCGGCCGAGTTGCGGAAGAAAAACGCGAGTTCGATCGGGATCTGCAGCGCGTCCCACGCTGCGTCGTCGAGCGCGAGCCCGGTGACCTCGGCGTAGCGCGTAGGGATCGGCTTATAACGCCCCCGCGCGGCGCCCTGCGGCTCGAAGACGAGCGCGCACGGACGGCACGCACACATGATGCGGCGCGCGTGCAGATCGACCAGATGCGCGTGCTCCGGCTGCACCGGCTCGCCGCAAAAATCGCATCGCTCGCCCGGCGCAACGGCCGGCCGTTTCCGCAGCACGTTCGCAAGCGCCGCGAAGCCGGCGCCACTGTTGCCGTCCACTCCGCTACCGCAGCGCCGCGGCGGGTGCGGCGATCAGGTCGATGTCGAAACACGCGCGCTCGGGCTGCTGCTCGCGCCGCGCCGGCACGGCGCGCACCTCGCGAATCTCCGGGACGCGCTCGAGGATCGCGCGCTCGACCGCCTGCTTGACGGTGAGCGTCGAGGACGGACAGCCGTCGCACGAGCCTTGCAGTTCGATGAGCACCACGCCGTCGTCGATCCCGGCGATTTCAATCCCGCCCTCGTGCGATTTGAGATACGGACGAACGGCGTCGAGCGCATGCTGGACCCGTTCGTCGACCGGGATCGGGTGCAGTCCGTGCAGGCACAGCAAGCCTTCGACGAGCGGGTCCGCCGTAAGCTTTGCGAAGAGCGCGTCGGCTTGGTCGCCGGTGCCGTCGTATACGATGTCGAGGATGCGCTCGAGACCGCTGCCGTAGAAAGTGACCATGGTGCGCGCCAGCTCTTCGCCGCGTTCGCGCGCCTGCCAGGGCGTGGAGATCGAGGCGAAGCCTGCGAGCAGCGCCTCGATCTTCGTCGCGAGTTCCTGCGCCTCGTCAGCCAAAGGGCGCCACCGGCGAGTGCACGGTTTCGAGCGTGCGGCCCTCGCCGAGATAGATGTGCACGCCGCACGGCAGGCACGGATCGAAGCTCCGCACCGCGCGCATGATGTCGATGCCTTTGAAGTTGTCGGGGCCGTTTTCTTCGAAGATCGGCGTCCCTTGCACGGCGTCTTCGTACGGTCCCGGGGTGCCGTAGACGTCGCGCGGGTTGCCGTTCCAAGGCGTCGGCGGCCACGGATGATAGTTGGCGATCTTGCCGTCGCGGATCACCATGTGGTGCGAAAGCACGCCGCGCACCGCCTCGGTGAAGCCGCAGCCGAAGCCTTCGTCGGGGACCGTGAACGGTTCCCAAGACCGCGTGCGGCCGGCGTGCAGTTCCTCCATCGCCTTGTCTAGGAAGTGCAGCGCCGCCGCGGCGGAGTAGGCCTGGAAGTAGGTGCGCGCGCGGTCGCGTTCGATCGCGTTCGACCACTTCGGCGTCTTCCACTCGAAGCTGACCGGACCGCTGAGCGCGCTCTTGGGCAGGTTGATCTGCACGCTGTTCCCGGTCGCCTTGACGTACCCGATGTCGACGAGTCCGGCCAGCGCCGTCGCCCACAGCCGCGCGAGCGCGCCGCCGCCGGTGTCGAGCGCGAGATGATCCTTGCCGTCGAACCAGCGCGGCGACATGACCCACGAGTATTGACTGTTGAAGTCGCGCTTCTTCGGCGTCGGCAGCGTGTGCATGTTCCACGGATGCCGGCGATCGACGTGATTGCCGAGCGGATCTTTGGCGACGAACGTCTCTTCGTTCTGCCAGTCGTCGTAGTACGAACTTCCAAGCAGGATGCGGATCCCGAGGTTGATCTCCACCAAGTCGGTCGTGACCAGCTTGCCGTCGACGACGACGCCCGGGGTGACGAACATCTTGCGGCCCCAGTTCGTCATGTTGCGATAGGTGAAATCGCAATAGTCGGGATCCTGGAACGCACCCCAGCAGCCGAGCAGGATCCGCCGCTCGCCGACGTGCTCGTAGCCCGGCAGCGCCTGATACATGAAGTCGAAGAGGTCGTCGTGCAGCGGTACGCAGACTTTCATGTACTCGACGTAACGCATCAGACGCGCGTAGTAATCCGTGAAGAGCTGCGACGTCGCGACGGTCCCGACGCCGCCGGCGTAAAGCGTCGAGGGATGAACGTGACGTCCTTCCATCAGGCAGAACATCTCGCGCGTGTATCGGCTGATCTGGAGTGCCTGGCGGTAGAAATCGCCGGCGAACGGGTTGAGCGCCGTCATGATGTCGGCGATCGTCTTGTAGCCGTGGATGTCGCCGTGCGGAGCCGGGGTCGACTTCGCCTTCTCCCAGACCGACGGGTTCGTCTCACGGACCATCTGCTCGCAGAAGTCCACGCCGACGAGGTTTTCCTGGAAGATGTTGTGGTCGAACATGTACTCGGCGGCTTCGCCGAGGTTCATGATCCACTCGCCCATCGCCGGCGGACGCACGCCGAACGCCATGTTCTGCGTGTACACCGAGCAGACGGCGTGGTTGTCGCCGCAGATCCCGCAGATGCGCGACGTGATGAAGTGCGCGTCCCGCGGATCTTTGCCTTTCATGAAGATGCTGTAGCCGCGGAAGATCGACGAGGTCGAATGACATTCCGCAACGCGGCGTTCGTTGAAATCGATCTTCGTGTAGATGCCGAGGCTCCCGACGATACGCGTGATCGGATCCCACGACATCTCGACGAGTCGTGACTGAGGCGCGCCCGTCGACGCGCCGGCCAGGTCTTTGATCGCCATCGGCGTCTCCTAGTACGAGCGGGGCGTGCGGTACCCGGTGGTCAGTTCACGACCCTTGTGGCGCCACTTCGGTTCTTTGTCGAGCGTGCTTTGGGTGAAGCCGCGCAGCGTGCGAATCGCGTTGCCGTAGACGCCGATGAGGTTGGTGGAGAGCTTCGCACCGGGCGGCTCGTCCATGAACGGCATGAACTTGTCGGGGAAGCCCGGCATCGTGCAGCCGATGCAGATTCCGCCGACGTTCGGACAGCCGCCGACGCCGCCGGTCCAGCCGCGTTTGGGGACGTTGCACTTGACGGCCGGACCCCAGCAGCCGAGTTTCACCAGGCACTTCGGCGAGTCGTATTCGGTCGCGAAGTCGCCCTGTTCGTAGTAACCGCCGCGATCGCACCCTTCGTGCACCGTGCTGCCGAACAGCCACTGCGGCCGGCCTGCTTCGTCGAGCGGGATCATCGGCGCTTTCCCGTTCGCCTGCCACAGCAGATACAAGATCGTCTCGGAGAGATTGTCGGGATGGATCGGACAGCCGGGAACGCAGACGATCGGGACTCCCGCGCTCGACTTCCATTCCCAGCCCAGATAATCGAGGATCCCCATCGCTCCGGTCGGATTGCCGGCCATCGCGTGGATGCCGCCGTACGTCGCGCACGTGCCGACTGCGAGCACCGCCCACGCTTTGGGCGCGAGCAGATCGATCCAGTCGCTGAACGTCATCGGCTGATCGGTGCCGGGCTTGTTGCCGAAGCCGGTGAAGTAGCCTTCCTTTTTAATCGACTCATTCGCGATCGAGCCTTCGACCACGAGAACGAACGGATCGAGTTCGCCGCGGCCCGCTTTGAAGAACGCGTCGAGAAACTCCGCGCCGCCGAGACTGTACTCGATCAGCGGCCAGTGGAACCGTACGTTCGGCAGCCCGGGGAGCGCACCCAGCGCGATCTCTTCGATCGAGGGCTGCATCGCCGACGTCAGGGCGACGGAATCACCGTCGCAGCTCAATCCGGCGGGAATCCACAGAACGTTGACTAGGGTGTCGCTCATCGGCCGAACCAACTCTTCGGGCGCGCATCGCACGCGCCTGATACTGACGATAGCCTCCGCATTCGACAAAAGTCAAGAACCGCTACCGAGAATTCTTTTCGGCCGCGGATTGCGCTCGCCCGGTGGAATTTCGTATGCTCCACGGACGCGAGGCATTCTCCCATGCACGAACTCTCCGTCGCACTCACGCTCCTCGACGGACTCACGGAAATCGCCATCCCGCAAGGGATTGCGCGCGTTTCTGCGGTGCACGTGCGCGTCGGCGCGCTCACAGGAATCGCTCCTGATGCGTTGTCGTTCTCGTGGGAACTCGCCGCCGACGGAACGCTTGCTGCGGGCAGCACGCTGCACGTCGAGCTCATGCCGCTTGTCGTTGCGTGCGAACGATGCCAAGCGGACGTGCGCCCGGCCCCGGGCCACGGACTCGTCTGTCCGCGCTGCGGCAGCGTCTCGCCGACGATACGTTCCGGACGCGAACTCGAACTCGTTGCGATGGAGGTTCCCGAATGACGCTGCGGCTCGTCGACATCGAACGCAAGATCCTCATCAAGAACGACGACATCGCGGCGCGACTGCGTGAACGCTTCGCAATCTCCGGTACGCTCGTCGTCAACCTGCTCTCGAGCCCGGGGTCGGGGAAGACGACGCTGTTGGAGGCGACGCTGCACCGGCTGGCGCAGCGGTATCGCGTCGCCGCGCTGGTCGGCGATCAGGCGACCGACAACGACGCCCGGCGCCTCGCGCGATCGGGCGCGCCCGTTCGGCAGATCACGACCGCCGCGGAATGCCGGCTCGACGCCGAGATGATCTCGCGCGCGCTGAGGGACTGGGAGCCCGGTCGGCTCGATGCGTTCTTCATTGAGAACGTCGGCAACCTGATCTGTCCGGCGGAATACGATCTCGGCGAGGACCTGCGAGTCGTGCTGTTCTCGGTCACCGAGGGTGAAGACAAGCCGCTGAAGTATCCGCTCGCGTTCAGCACCTCGCAGGTCGCCGCGGTCACCAAGATCGACGTCGCTGATGCGGTCGGGTTCGACGCCGCGGCGGCGCACGCGAGCATGCGGGCGGTCAACCCGCAGATCGAGATCGTCGAACTCTCTGCGCGCACAGGCGCCGGGTTCGACGCCTGGATCCGCACACTCGAAACGCGCATCGCGGCGAAATCCCGCGCGCCCGCACGCGTCTAGCGCCGGGACGTCAGCGCAGCGCGGCGATCTCCGCGCGGCTGAGCGCGCGCACCTCGTCGGGGAGCGCGACGAAGTGGACCGGATCGAGCAGGTCGTGCGCGTTGCCGCCGCTCGGATCGACGATCCAATCCAAGAACGCGCGCAGCGCCTGCGCGGTCGCGGCGTCGCTCTGCTTCTTCCGCACGACCGCGTACTCGACGTTGACGATCGGATACGTCTTGGGGCCGGGCTCGTCGATCAGCGTGATGCGCGCGTCCTTCTCGGCCTGCAGCGAGCGCGTCGCCGCCGCCAGGCCCTCGATCCCTGGTTCGACGAACGCACCGTCGCGGTTGCGCAAGGCCGCGACGCCGACGCCTTCGTTCTGCGCCTGCGCGAGGAGGCTGATCCCGATGTACGCGATCCCGTAGCGGGTGTTGCGCAGCAGGTCGAGGAGTTCGCGGTTCCCGCGCGCGGTCTGCGCGTTCGCAATCGGCGGCCACGCGATCGCAGTCGCGGGGACGAGCGTCCATTCGCGCGGCGCGGCCGCGCCGAGAAACGACGTGAACAGGAACGTATCACCGGAGCGATCGCTGCGGTGCAGCGGGACGATGCGGGCGTCGGGCAGTGGCGCACCTGGATTGAGCGCGGCGATCCGCGGATCGTTCCAGCGCGTGAGCTTGCCGGCGTAGATCTCCCCGAGCAGCGGCGCCGTCAGCCGTAGCGTGCCCACCCCGGGCAGCTGGTAGGCGATGAACTGGCCCGAGATCGCCAGCGGAATCTGCAGCAGATCGCCGCGCGCCTGCGCGTCGCCTTGAAGGTACGCGTCGGAGGCGCCGATGTGCGCCGAGCCGTTCTCCGCGGCACTGATCCCTGCACCCGAACCGGTCGCCTCCGTCGACACGTCGACGTCGGGCGCGATGCGTCCGTACGTCGCGACCCAGGTGTTCATCACCGAGAAGAGCAGGGTCGAGCCGGTTTCCTGCAGCGCGACGCGGGCGCTCGCCGCAAACGGAACGGCGGCGGCAAAGACGACGGCGAGAACGATCCGCAGGCGCAACGAGACGACTCCTGAACGGGACGCGGCGGCTCGATTCTGCGCACTCGGGCTTAAGGGATGCTTATCAGGATCGTGACCGGCCCGTCGTTAACGAGTTCGACCGCCATCTCGGCGCCGAAACGTCCGGTCGCGACCAGCAGCGGGACCGCGCGCAGCCCCGCGACGACGCGCTCGTACAGGCGTTCCGCCTGTTCGCCGCGCGCCGCCTCGACGAACGACGGACGGCGTCCGCGCCGCACGTCGCCGAGCAGGGTGAACTGGGAGACGACGAGCACCGACGCGCCGATCTCCGTGGCCCCCAGGTTCATCGCGCCGGCGGCGTCGTCGAAGACGCGGAGTCCGGCGATCTTGCGGGCGAGCGCGTCGGCTTCGGCCTCGCCGTCGCTCACCGCGACGCCGACGAAGACCAGCAGGCCGCGTCCGATCGCCGCGATCCGCGCGCCGCCGACATCGACCGACGCGCGGGTGACGCGCTGCACGACCGCGCGCACGCTACCAGTACGCGGCGGCAGCGGTGAAGAGGGCGGTGAGTTCCTCGCGGCCGACCGCGCGCGGTGCGTTGGCGAGCAGACGCTGCTGCGCGAACGCGCCGTCGACCAGCGCCGGGACGTCGTCGTCGCCGTAGCCGAGCGCGCGCAGGCCGCTCGGCATCCGGGTCGCGCGCATGAGGCCGGCGAGCGCATCGGCGAGCGCGTCGCCGGCGTCGTTCGCGTGGAGCGACGTCGACGCGCCGAGCAGCACCGCGACGCGCCGGTGATGGTCGGGCGCCGTCGGCGCGGTGAAGCGCGCGACGGCGGGGGCGCTCACGATCACCGACATCCCGTGCGGCACCATCGCGTGGTCGGCGTCGTAGCCGGCGGGGACGAAGTCGTGGACGAGCCCGGCGACGGCGTACGCCATCCCGTGCGGGACGTGCACGCCGGCGTTGCCGAAGCCGATGCCCGCGAGCGTCGCCGCGTACATCACCGCTTCGCGCGCCTCGTCGTCGTGTGCGTCCTCGACCGCGCGCACCAAATGCACTCCCAGCAGTCGCAGCGCTTCGACGCACGCAAGATCGCTGTACGGGTTCGCGCCCTGCGAAAGCGGGCGTGCGAGCGGCGTCGCCGGCCGCGGCCGCCGCGTGTAGGGTTTCGCCGTGTAGGACTCGAGCGCGTGCGCGAGCACGTCGAAGCCGCTGCACGCAACCACCTCCGAGGGCAGCGTGCGCGTCGCGTCGGGGTCGACGATCCCGAGCACCGGACGCAGACGTCGCGACGCGATCCCGGTCTTCACGTCGTGCGCCGTGAAATCGAAGATCGCGATCCCGGTGCACTCACTCCCGGTCCCCGACGTCGTCGGGCACGCGATATGCGGCCGCAGCGGGCCGGGGACCGGCGCACCCTCGCCGAGCGGCGCGTTGACATACCGTTCGAACGGCGCCGGATAGGTGGCGTAGAGGTTCGCCGCCTTCGCCGTATCGATCGCCGAACCGCCGCCGATCGAGACGTACCCGTCGACCTTCGCGTCGGCGGCGAAGGCGGCGGCGTCGCGGAACGATGCGTCGGTCGGTTCGATCCGAACGCCGTCGTACTCGGCGACGTCGACGCCGGCGTCGCGCAGCGAGCGGCGTGCGCGCTCGGTGAGCTCGAGCCGGGCGACGTGCGGATCGGTGAAGAGCGCGGCGCGCCGAACCCCCATCGCCGCCGCCTCGGCGCCGACCTCGGCGATCGCGCCGCGCCCGAACTTGACGCGGGGCGCTTCGACCTCGAGGATGGTTTCGTGATCGTGCGGGGCGGGCTGCATGTCATGCGGAAGTCCCACCCGTGGCCGAACCGATCCTTCAGGCGCGCGACGTCGCCAAAGTCTACGCCGGATTCCGCGCGCTCGACGGCGTCTCGATCGAGGTCGCGGAGAACGCGGTCCACGCGATCATCGGCCCCAACGGTGCGGGAAAGACGACGTTCTTCAACGTCCTCTCGGGGTTCGCGCCGGCGACTGCCGGGAGCGTCCGCTTCCGCGGCACCGAGATCGCCAATCTCGATCCGGCCGCGATCGCCCGGATGGGGATGGTGCGCAGCTTTCAGATCAACAGCGTCTTCCCGCATCTGACGGTCTTGGACAACGTGAAGATCGCCCTGCAGGCGCGCACCGAACTCTCGCGCCGGCTTCTCGCCTCTCCGCGCGTGACCGCGGTGCTCGACGATCCCGCGCGCGCCGCGCTCGACGCGGTCGGGCTCGACGCCGAACGCGAATTGCTCGCCGTGAACCTGCCGTACGGGCATAAACGCTCGCTCGAACTCGCGATCGCGCTCTCGCAGGATCCCGCGGTGCTGCTGCTCGACGAGCCGACGGCGGGGATGGGCGTGGAGGACATCGAGCGCACCGTCGGCCTGGTGAAGCGGATCGCGCCCGGGCGCACGATCGTGCTGGTCGAGCACAACCTGCGCGTCGTCGCCGACCTCTGCGATCGCGTGACGGTGATGCAGCGCGGCCGCGTGCTGGTCGAAGGAACCTATGACGACGTCCGCAACGACGAGCGCGTCGTGACTGCATACCTCGGCGGAGGACACCACTGATGCTCGCGCTGCGCGACGTTCACGCCTACTACGGCGAATCGCACATCCTCCACGGGATGACGCTCACCGTCGATTCCGGCGAGGTGGCGACGCTCGTCGGCCGCAACGGCGTCGGGAAGACGACGACGCTGCGCGCGATCACCGGGATTCTTCCGCCGCGCAGCGGCGAGATCGTGCTCGACGGCGTCTCGCTGATCGGGCGGCCGTCGGATCGGATCGCGCGGCTGGGCCTGGGCTACGTCCCCGAAGAACGCGGGATCCTCTCGACGCTCAGCGTCTACGAGAATCTCACCCTGCTTCCGGTCGTCGGCCCGAGCGCGTGGCCGGTGGAACGCATCTTCGACGCGTTTCCGAACCTCAAAGAGCGCGCGAACGCCGGCGGGACGACGCTCTCCGGCGGCGAGCAGCAGATGCTCGCGATCGCGCGCATCCTGCGCACCGGCGCGCGGACGATTTTGCTCGACGAACCGACCGAAGGTCTCGCGCCCGTGATCGTGGAGCGGATCGGCGAACTGATCCGCGAGATGAAATCCGACGGCATCACGATCCTGCTCGTCGAGCAGAACGTGCGCTTCGCGACCGGCGTCGCCGACCGCCACCACATCGTCGACCACGGCACCGTCGTCCAGACCCTAGAAAACGCCGAAGTCATCGCCCGCGAAAAAGAACTGCTGGACCTGCTCGGCGTCTGAGGCGGAGCGATCCGGGACGGGCTCGTCGCGAGCAGCTCAGGGTGCCGACAGCTGTTCGATCAGCCCGGCCATGTCCGCGACCGACCAATGCTCCACGATCCGCCCACCGCCGAGCCGGTCGAAGCGCATCGATGCGAGGGTAACGCGCCTGCTCGTTGCGGCGATGCCGGCGAATTCGCCGGCATGCGTCGCGGTCAGCACGATCTGCGTGGCGACGAGATCGCCCTCAGCGACCTGGCGTTCGATCGCGATGCGCACGTCGTCGAATGCACGCAGCGCTTCGAAGAAGCCGGCATGGTACGCGCGCAGCGCGTCCGCCGTGGCGGGCGTCCCGGGCGGCGCTGCGTGGTTGCGCGCGTCGGGTGTCCAGTACCGCTCTAGCAGGCCGATGAAAAATCGGCCGAGTTGATGTTGGCGTGACGGCGTTTTTCGCGTATTATAAGAGCAAGTCTCCTCATACCTTGGTGAGGTTGCGGCCGATGCGGACTCATGATGAGCAGCGTGCATCCGTTTGGACGACGTTGCAGCCGGAAGACACCGTGCCCGGCGATCATCCGTTGCGCCCGATGCGCGTGATGGTCAACGAAATTCTGCGCGAACTCTCGCCGGAGTTTTCCAAGCTCTACTCCCGACGGGGCCGGCCATCGATCGCGCCGGAGAAGCTGCTGCGAGCCTTGCTGTTGCAAATGTTCTACTCGATCCGCAGCGAGCCGATGCTGCTGGAGCAGTTGCGTTACAATTTGCTCTTTCGTTGGTTCGTGGGCTTGAGCATGGACGACAAGATCTGGGACCCCTCGACGTTCAGCAAGAACCGCGATCGGTTCTTGAATGGCGAAATCTCCGAGCGGTTCTTCGCCGCCGTGGTCGAGCGGGCGCGTGCCGACGAACTGCTCTCGAACGAGCATTTCACCGTCGATGGGACGCTAATCGAGGCGTGGGCCAGCCACAAGAGCTTTCGGCCCAAGTCGGACGACGAACCGCCGACCTCGAGCGGCGGTCGCAACGAGGGCGTGAACTTTCGTGGCCGGCCGCGCAGCAACGAGACGCACGTCTCGAGTACCGATCCGGACGCGCGGTTGTACCGCAAGAGCAGCGGCGCGCCGGCGATTCTCGGCTATCTCGGACATGCTCTGATGGAGAATCGCAACGGCTTGATCGTCGGCGTGAAGACCACTCGCGCGACCGGGATCGCCGAACGCGAAGCAGCGCTGGAATTGATTCGCGGGGTCAGCGGAAGCAACCGAATCACGCTCGGCGCCGACAAGGCGTACGATACCAAAGACTTTGTCGAGGCGTTGCGAGCGCTCAACGTGACGCCGCACGTTGCTCAAAATACGACCCGTCGCCGCAGCGCGATCGACCGCCGAACCGTCCGCCATCCGGGCTACACGGTGAGTCAACGCAGGCGCAAGTTGATCGAGGAGAGCTTCGGGTGGGGCAAGACGATCGGCCGATTGCGCAAGGTGCATTTCCGCGGGCTTGATCTGGTCGGCGACATTGTGCGCTGGACGGCCGCGGCGTACAACTTGATCAGGATACGCAATCTGAGGGCCGCGACATGATGCGAAGTGATGCTGACCCGAGGGGCGTTTTCGAGATGAACCGCTCGGCAACGGGCTTCGAGGGGTCCGCCGACCTCCCGAAAACCGTGCTGAACGGGCAGTTCGCGAACCACGCGCCGATTTTTTCACGGGGCTGCTAGTGCGTCGAGATCTCGCGCGATCCACACGTCGTCAACGAGCCCGCGTATCAGCGCCCGATTGCGCGCACCTTGGTCCGCATCCACGGCGCGCGTTTCCGAGGCGCGTCGAGCCGCTCCCTGCGGGTCACCGGCCGCTTTTGCAGCCCCTGCGTCAGGCAGCGCGTTCCGGTGCTTCGAGCGTCTCCTTGACCTGTCGCAGGAAGCGCATCGCCGTCGAACCGTCCATGGCACGGTGGTCCCAGCTCATCGAGAGGTTCGCGCGAAGCCGGACTTCGATCGCATTGCCGCGAGCGACGACGCGGGGCTCGACCGCGTCGGTCGCCAGGATCGCGACGTTCGGCGGGTTGATGATCGGCGCGGTGAACAGCGAGCCGTAGATTCCGGGATTGGTGATCGTGAACGTCGAGCCGTCGAGCTCGCCTGTACGCAGCGCTCCCGCGCGGGCGCGCACTGCGACGTCGGCGATCGCGTGCGCTAGACCAGTCACGCCGAGGCGCTCGGCATGACGGATCACCGGCGCGAACAGCCCGCGGCCGGGGACGTCGACGGAAATTGCAAGATGGACCGCGTCGTGGATCGTGCGCGTGCGCGCTTCGTCGTCGATCGATGCGTTCACGTCGGGGACGGCGCGCAGCGCCTCGACCACGGCCGCCGCGACGTACGCAAGCCACGTCGTCCGCTCGGGTGACGCCTTCTTCCTTACCGCGACGGCCTCGAAGTCGACGTCGATCGCCGAGAAGACGTGCGGCGCCGTCCGCCACGAGCGGGTCATGCGCTGTGCGGTGGCCGCGCGTGCGGGCGTCAAACGTTCGGTTCGGGCGTTGCGGCTCTCCGCCGCCGCGCGCAGCACGTCGTCGCGAGTGACGCGGCCGCGCGGGCCCGAACCGGGAATCGCCTCGAGCGGTATGCCGGTCTCGCGCACGAGCCGCCGCACGACCGGTGAGAGCAGTGCGCGCCCGTCCTGCGCACCGGCGGCCGCCGAAGCGTCACGCGCGCCGACGTCGCCTGCGCCGCCCCCGGTTGCGCCGTGCGGCTCGACGGCCTCGTCGGCTTCGCGCTCGATCGCGCAGATCGGCGAACCGCTGAGCACGACACTCCCTTCGGCGGCGAGAAGCTCGCGCACGACGCCCGCGACCGTCGCATGGACCTCAGCGGCGATCTTCTCCGTCTGCACTTCGCACAGCACGTCGTCGACGTCGACGCGGTCGCCGGGACGCACCAGCCAGCGGCCGATCGTCGTCTCCGCCGGCGCATCGCCGAATTGGGGGAGCGCGACGCGTTCGGTCACGTTACGACCGGCGCCGGAAGCCGCAGAATGGCGCGCGCATCGTCCGGCGTCGCGATCGGCCGTCCGACCGCCCGCGCAATCGATGCGACCCAGTCGACGACCTGCGCGTTGTCGGGCGATCCGCGCTCGACGTACTGCCAGTCGCCCAAGCCGCAGCGCACGTGGCCGCCGAGCGTGATCGCCCACGCGGCCGCCGGCAGCACGTCGCCGTTCCAGTTGCACACGAACCACGGTTCGTCAGGATCGAGTTCGGCGAGCATCGCGAGCAGGCCCGGCAGCGTCTGCGATGCGCCGGTCGGCATGCGCGCACCGGTAAACACCAGCAGCCAGAACGGATCGCGCAGGAGCCCAATCTCCTGATACCGCTTGGCGGTGCGGATGTGGCCGACTTCCCAGCAGACGGCATCGGTGCGCACGTCGTGGTCGCGCAGCGCTTCGAGGACCGCGGTGAGGTTCTTGCGCGGGTTGAGGTAGATCTTGTCGTCCGTCTCCCACCGCTTCGCCTCGACGTCCCAGTAGTCGACGTTGAGCGAGCCGAAGTCGACCGGCGCGAAATCGACTCGCGTCGCGGGGTTCGAATTGGCCGCAACGATGTGCCGGATGCGATCGTCGACGGCGTGCTGAGTGATGTATCCGAGCGTCGGATGGATCAGGATATCGCAGCGCGCGCGCACGCCTTCGATGACCTCCAGGTACAACTCGACGTCGTTGCGCGGCTCGCCGCTGACCGGTTCGCGGCCGTGCCAGTGCAGGATCGCCGCTCCGGCCTCGCGCGCGCGGCACGCGTCCTCCACGATCTCGCGGGGTGAGTACGGGATACGGTCGTTGCCGTGCTTCGCGCGCAAGGCCGTTTCGTTGACCGCGACTTCGATGATCACCGGAAGATCCGTCATGGGAGCCCTCGTATCGCCTCGACGATGCGCTCCCATGTCGGCAGCGTCGACCGTTCGAGGTGGTCGGCGTAAGGAACGGGGTGATGGGCTGCTCCGACCCGCGCGACGGGCGCGTCGAGGTCGAAGAACGCCTCTTCGTTCACCGCTGCGGCGATCTCTGCGCCGATCCCGGCGAAGACCGGTGCCTCGTGCGCGACGACGACCCGTCCGGTCTTGCGCGCCGATGCGAGGATCGTCTTGATATCGAGCGGATACAGCGTGCGCGGATCGACGACTTCGACGGAGATGCCCTCACGCGCGAGCTCTTGCGCCGCCCGCAGCGCATGGCGCACCATCGCTTGGGTGGCGACGACGCTGACGTCGCTTCCGGCACGTTTGATCTCCGCGACGCCCAGCGGGATCACCGTCTCGCCTTCGGGGACCGGTCCCTCATCGAACAGAATCGACTTCGCCTCCAAGAACACGACCGGGTTGTCGTCGCGGATCGCGGCCGCCAGCAAGCCTTTCGCATCGCGCGCGTTCGACGGCGCGACGACGACGAGTCCGGGCACATGCGCGAACCACGCTTCGAGCGACTGCGAATGCTGCGCGGCGAGCCGGACGCCGCCGCCCGACGGTCCCCGAAATACGATCGGGACGGTTGCGGTGCCGCCCATCATGAACCGCAGCTTCGCGGCTTGATTGACGATCGCGTCCATCGCCAGGGTCACGAAATCAAAGATTTGGATCTCGACGACCGGACGAAGTCCGGTCATCGCCGCACCGACGGCGAGATCGGCGAAGCCAAGTTCGGCGATGGGCGTATTGCGCACGCGTGCGGCACCGAAGCGATCGCGCAGTCCCTGCGATGCCGTGAAGATCCCGCCCATCTCGACATCTTCGCCGATCAGCACGACGGCCCGATCGCGTTCCATCTCCTGAGCGAGCGCTTCGCGCACCCCGCCGACCAGCGAGAGCCGGCGGCCGGCGTCGCTCGGCACGTCGGGATAGCTGCCGGCGTGCGGTGCATAGGCGGCGCGCATCAACCCGTCCGCCGACGCCTCCGGCTGCACGCGCGCCCACGCGATCGCGTCGTCGATCTCGGCGTCGATCGCGGCGCGCACGTTCGCGAGCTGCATGGCCTCGAAGCCGCGTTCGAGCAGGGCGCGCTCGTAGCGTGCGATGGGATCGGCCGCGACTTCGCGCTCGTGACGGTTGAGATCTCGCGTCTCCGGCAGGTTGGCGCGCATCGAATGTTCGAGGTGCCGGTAGGTCACGGCTTCGACGAGTCGCGGGCCGTCGCCGGCCCGCACCGCCGCGATCGCCGCGACGGCGTGGGCCAGCACGCCCTCCACGTCGTTGCCGTCGATCGTCTCGGCAGGGATCGCGTAGGCGGCGCCGCGTGCCGCGATGCGTTCCACCGGCCGGGACTGCCGCCACTCGGTCGTGAGCGCGTACTGATTGTTTTCGCAGACGAAGAGCACCGGCAACGACCATACCGCGGCAAGCGTCAGCGCTTCGTGCGTCACTCCCTCGCCCGCCGCACCGTCTCCGAAGAAGACGACCGTGACGCGATCCTCGCCGCGAAGCTGCGCGGCCAGCGCAGCGCCGCAGCCCAGGCCGAGTCCCGCCCCCACGACGCCGTTGCAACCGAGAATGCCGAGCGCGAGATCGGCAATATGCATCGAGCCGCCCAGTCCGCCGCACGATCCGGCCGCACGTCCGAGCAGCTCGGCGAACATACGCTTCGGTTCACCGCCCTTCGCGAGGACGTGACCGTGACTGCGGTGGTGGCCGACGACGTAATCACGCGCATCGAGCGCCGCTCCGAAACCGACCGCGATCGCCTCTTGACCGATCGACGAATGCGCGGTCCCCTTCACCTCCCCCGCGCGGAACAAGTCCGCGGTGCGCTGTTCGAACCGGCGTATCCGGTAGAGCCCGGCGTACAGGTTCTCCGGCGCTACGCGAGTCGTCCGGTGACCTTCTGCAGCGAGTTCCACGCGGTCGTTCCGAACGCAGTTTTCCAGTCGGCGTAGAACGCCGTAAGCCGGGCTTTGAACGTCGCCGTGTCGGCCTTGTTGAAGATCATCCCGCGGCGGCTCAGTTTGTCGGCCAGTGCAGCGTTGGCGAGAGCCGTCTCGCGCCGTTCGATCGCCGAATACTTCACGCTGATTTCCCTGACGACGTCCTGCACGTCGCTTGGCAGGGAGCGCCACGCGTCGACGTTGGCCAAGAGCCACCAGCCGGCCCATGAATGGTTGGTAACGCTCAAGTACTTCTGCACTTCGTACAGCCGGGACGTCTCGATGACGCTGTACGGCGTCTCTTGACCGTCGACGACGTGCGTCTGCAGAGCAACATAGGTCTCGTTAAATGAAATCGACGTGGGGCTCGCGCCGAGCGCTTTGAAGGCGTCCACGAAAATTTTCGAAGGCGGCGTACGGATCTTGAAGTTGGCGAAATCGTCGGCTGTACGGATCGGATGGGTCGACGACGTCACCTGACGCAGGCCGAGGTCGTACATCCGCGGCATCGCGATGAGGTCTTTGGCTTCCATCTCGCGGCGCAGGTATTCACCGAGCTCGTTGTCCATTGCGTGGAAGACTTCATCGCCCGAGGAAAAGGCGAACGGCAGGTTTTCGATCTGCGTCACGGGGACGACGCTGGCGATGATGGCGCCCGAGAGGCAGGTGAACTGCAGCGCGCCGGAGCGGATTTGGCTGAGGGCGGCGCTGTCGGAACCGAGTTGATTCTGCGGGAAGACCGCGACGCGCAGCCGGCCTCCCGTCCGCTGCTCGACCTCTCGCCACATCCGCACCATCGTCGTGTGGAGCGGATGCTGCACGGGCATGTCGTGACCGAATTTGTATTCCCACTGCGCCGCGGCGGCAGGGGCGGCAACGGCTGCGGCCCCGGTTGCGGCCGCAGCCCCGCTCAGAAAGCGACTCCGTAACACCTTCGCTCCTTCCGGATGGACGTGTCCTCGCATCCGTAGTCTAGCGCAGCGCGGCCGTCTCCGGGGCGGACGCGAATTTCGGTCCTGCGGACCCATCGGCGGGAACGAAAAGAGAGTCGGGCGCGACGGAGAAGCGACCGGCAATGGCCGTCCCGACCGCCATCCTCGCCCCGGAGCTTCGCTCTCGGGTGAGCGCGGTGCACATCGACGACGCGACACCCTCGTGGGCCACGCTCGGCCCGCATCGCGTGCGTTACGCCACGCTGGCCTTCTTTGAACGCGGAACGACCGCCGTCGTCTTGAACGGGATCGAGCGGCGATTCGCGCCGGGCGACGTGGTCTTCGTGCCGCCCGGCAGCGTCGCGGACAGCGATCGTGCGTTCACCCGCCGAGGAACCGCGTGGTGGAGCGTCGCCTTTGACGGCGCGTCCGGCGCGGCATCGCCGGTCGGCTCGGCGACGCAACGTCTGCTGGATCGGCTGGCCGGGGTGATCCCGGTCGAGCCGGAGTCCGGGATCGGCCGGATCTCCGTCCCGCGCCGCGATCGGAACGCGTGGATCGATCGATTGTATCGCCTGCGTACGGAGCTGCGGCGCACGGACGGTGACTCCGCCGACGTCGTGTTCGCACTGCTCACGATGCTCGCCGTCGATGCGGGACGCCTCGCGGGGACGTCCACGGTCGAACGGACCGGTTCCCCGCTGCTCTCGCAGCTCGCTTCCTTCGTCACCGCGAACATCGACCGTTCGATCGGACTTCGCGACGTTGCGAACGCGCTGGCGTTTTCGCCGGCGTATCTCACCGAACTGCTCAGGCGCGACACCGGACGATCGGTGTGCGAGTGGATCCTGGAATTTCGCGTGCGCCGCTCGGAAGAATTGCTGCTGGACGGCGGAATCTCGATCGCAGACGTCGCCTGCGCGGTCGGCTACGATGACGCTCGCTCGTTCCGGCGCGCCTTCGTGCGGACGCGCGGCGTCTCGCCGCAGGCGTGGCGGACCGGGCGTGCCGCGATCGCATCGTCGTCCGGAAACTCGGCCTCCGTGTCGATCGTCCGCGATCTCGACGGATTCCGAACCTCAGCCTAGCGGCGTGTCCGACTTCGCGCTCGGAACGTTCGCGCTGCTCGATTCCGCGACCGCCGTGGAGCTCGTCGGCTTCGCCGGGTTCGACTTCGTCGTCGTCGACACGGAACACAGCGCGGCCACGGCCCCGTTCGGCGCGTCGCTCCTGACGATGCTGCGCGCCGCGACGGCCGGCGGAATACCGGCGTACGTCCGCGTCCGTGCCAACGATCCGGCGATGATCGCGACGGCGCTCGATCTGGGTTGCGCCGGGGTCATCGTTCCTGGCATCTCGTCGGCCGCGGAGATGCGCGACGCCGTCGCGGCCGCGACCTGGCAGCCCCGCGGCAGCCGCGGCGCAGCGCCGTTCGGGCGTATGCACCGTTACGGTTTCACGCCGCTCGACCTGGAACGCGATACGCGCACGCCGTTGATCGGGCCGCTGATCGAAAACGAGGCCGCGTTCAGCGCGCTCGACGAGATCGCGGCCGTCGATGGGATCGGCTGGCTGTGGTTCGGTCACTTCGACCTCGCGGTGTCGCTCGGAAAGCGCGCGCCGCTCGAGCCGGATGACGAGATCGAAGCGATGCGCGACCGTCTTCACGAGGTCGCGCGCGCCCGCGGAATTCCGGCAGCGGCGTTCACCTGGAACGGCGCGACGGCCGTGCAGCTCGCACGCCGCGGCGCACGGTACGTCGCGGTGTCGGCGGACATCTCGCTGCTCGCAAACGCCCTGCGCACCGTACGAGCCGACGCCGGGAGATAAGCGCGGGCTCAGCGTGACGTGGGGGTCAGCGTGGTTTTGCGAGCGGGACGTCCCATTCGTCTTCGGTGACGAGGGTGGTGCCGTGCAGCGTCGCGCGCCGATAGTGCTGCGCCGATGGGCAGCAGTTCGGATCGCTCGCAGCGTAGACCGGCGTGCGCACGACGATGCGGCCGCCGTCGAGGTACGCGTCGAGATGGCCGCCGGCGCTCGGAAGCGTTCCGACGAAGCGCACACGGCCGTCGACCTGCGTGAAAAGCAGCGCGGTGAATACGCCGCCGCTGCCTCCCGATTCGATCGGCAGCATCATCACGCGCTGCGCGCCGTCGGCGAGATAGCCGTCCGTCACGTCGCCCGGATCGATCCAGCCGGTCGCTCCGAGCACGCCCCTCACGCTGACGTACGGCCTGTGCTGCATGGAGGCAACCGTCCCGGACGGCGGTGACAGATGCGCGATCGCCTTCGATGTCGCCAGCCAGCGATCGACTTGCGCGCGCGTCGCCGCCGACGCACCGTCCTGCGCGCAGAGCACGAACGCGAGCGCAGCGGCGGCGGCGCGGATCATGCGCTTGGGACCGCCGCCGCTACCCGCATCGTGTTGCGGATCGTCCCGACGCCGGGGATCTCGATTTCGACCACGTCGCCGTCCCCGAGCGCGACTGGCGGCGTGCGGGTAAATCCAACGCCCGCCGGCGTCCCTGTCGCGATGATGTCGCCGGGCTCGAGCGTCATGAAGCTCGTGATGAACGCGATCGTCTGGGCGATCGAGAAGATCATCTCGCGCGTGTTGCCGTGCTGGAGTTCGCCTCCGTTCACGCGCGCGATCACCGGCAGATTCTGCGGATCGGCGACGAACCGCGCCGGGACGATCCCCGGGCCCATCGGCGCGAAGCCGTCGACGGCCTTCCCGGCCGCCCATTGCGAGGTGAGCATTTGCAGATCGCGCGCGCTCAGATCGTTGAACGCCGCGTAGCCACCGACGAACGCCGGCGCGTCGGCTTCGGCCACGCGCGACGCGCGCCGTCCGATCACGACCGCGAGTTCCGCTTCGTAATCGAGCCGCCCGGCCGCCGCCGGCGGCACGAGTATCTCGTCGAACGGGCCCGCCAGCGAGTTGCGGTACTTCGGAAAAAGAATCGGCGCGCGCGGCGGCTTGAGCCCGGTCTCTTCGGCGTGATCGCGGTAGTTGAGGCCGAGGCAGATGATCTTGTCGGGGTCGGGGACCGGCGGCCCGAGATGCACCTCGGAAAGCGGGATCGCCTGCGGGTGCCGCGGCAGGTTCGCTGCGGCCGCGAAAATTTCGTCGAGATGCGCTTCCGGCAGCCCGATCAATTCGCGCACGCCGGCGCCGTACGCTCCGAACGCCCGCGCCGGGACGACGAACCCGCCGTCCTCGATACCCGCCGTGCGCTCGCCGCCGGGCCCCTCGAAAGTCACGAACTGCATCGTCTCACTCCTCAGCGTCGAAGCGCTTGCAGGATCTCCCCGACGATTCCTCGCCGGAACAACAGGACGCACAGCGCGAACACGGAGCCCATCACCAGATTCGTCTCTTCGCCGATCGCCGTCTTGGAGACGAAGTAGTCGAGCGACTCGAAGAGCGCGGCGCCGACGATCGGTCCGAAGATCGTCCCGATCCCGCCGAGCACCGTCATCATCACGACCGCGCCCGAGGTGTGCCAGTCGACCATGTCGAGGCCGGCGAGGTGGTTGCCGATCGCGTAGAGCGCGCCGGCCAGACCGGCGATCCCGCCGGCGATCGTGAACATCGCGAGCTTGTAGCGGTTCACGCGATACCCGAGCGCGATCGCGCGCTGCTCGTTCTCCCGCATCGCCCGCAGCACGCCCCCGAACGGCGACTGCACGAGCCGCAGCGCGAAGAGCACCGTCAGCACGACCAGAGCGAGCGCGAGATAGTAGTAGACGCGGTCGTCCTGGATCGGGAGGCCGAAGAGGGTGCCGCGCGGGCCGATGTTCAGTCCGTTCTCGCCGCCGGTGACGTCGGTGAGCTGGAAGACGGTGAAGTACTGGATCTGCGCGACGCCGAGCGTGATCATCGCGAAATAGATCCCGGCGCGGCGGACCGCGATCGCGCCGACGATCGCCGCGAGGATCAGCGCGTAGAGCACGCCTGCGAGGATCGCGAACGCCGCGTCGACGTGGGTTCGCGTCAGGACGATCGCGGCGATGTAGCCGCCGCCGCCCCAGAACATCGCCTGCCCGAACGAGAGCAGTCCGACGAAACCGAAGAGCAGATCGAGCGAGACGGCGAACAGCGCGAACGCCGCGAGATCGATCGCGACGACCGGGTAGATCGCTTGCGGGAGGATCAGCGCGACCAGCACCAAGACGCCGGCGACGATCGCCGGCGTACGTCCGCTGAGCATCGTCATCGCGCCGACTCCGGTTTGCCGAAGAGTCCGGCGGGACGGAACACGATGACGATCACCATCACGATGAAGATCAGCGTCGTCGAGATCGGCGGGAACACGACCGCGCCGATCGTCTGCAGCAGTCCGAGCGCGAACCCGGCGACGATCGAGCCCACGATCGATCCCAAACCGCCGATGACGACGATCGCGAAGGTATAGATGATGATCGTGTCGCCCATGTTCGGCTGCACGTTGGTCTGCGGCGCGTTCAGGACGCCGGCGAGCGCCGCGAGCGCGATCCCGACGCCGAACGTGATCGTCACCAGCCGGCGCACGTCGATGCCGAGCGCCCGCACGAGAACCGGGTTCTCGGTCGCGGCGCGGATCCGCGCGCCGATCGGCGTGCGTTCGACGATGAACCATGCCAGCGCGCACACGATCAGCGAGATCACGATGACAAAGAGCTTGTAGGTCGGATAGAGGGTGAAACCGATGTTGGTGACGCCCGCGAGCACCGGCGGCGTCGCGAACGGCGAGCCGAGCGGACCGGCGGCGAGCCGCATCAGATCCTCGATGATCAGCACGAGCGCGAAGGTCAGCAGCAGGCTGTAGATCGGATCGAGACCGTAGAGGCGGCGCAGCAGCGTCACCTCGAGCAGGATGCCGAACAGCCCGACGACCGCCGGCGCGATCAGCAGCGAGGCGAAGAACCAGACTTGCGCGGCGTTCGGATCGGCGACGCGCGCGTTGACGAACTGCGCGCCGTAGTAGGTGGCAAACGCGCCCAGCATGTACATCGCGCCGTGCGCGAAGTTCACGACGCGCAGCATCCCGAAGATCACCGACAGACCCAAAGCGAGCAGCGCGTAGAACGCGCCGCTCGCCAGGCCGTTGAAGATCTGGGTGAGGAGGTAGTCCGGACTCAGACTACCAGTCCTTCTTGCACGTCGATTGCGATTCGGGGCGGAACGCACGGCTCGGCGGGATCGTCTGGACGATCTTGAACCACCCGTGCGGCTCCTTGATCTTGTCCTTCGAGAGCACGTCGACGACGTACATCTCGTGGGTCACGCGATGGTCGCGCGCGCGCCATTCGCCGGCGTGCGCGTAGAAGTCGTTGAACTGCCGGCCGTCGAGGTACTTTACGATCGCGTCGGCGTCGGTCGTGCCGGCGGCCTTCACCGCGTTGAGCCACTGCGTCGTCGCCGAGTAGTCGGCGGCCTGAATGTCGGTGGGACGGAGCCCGTGCATCGCTTTCGCGTACCGGTCGGCCCATTTGCGCGCCGCCGCGTCTTCGTTCCAATACCACGACGTCGTGATGCGCGAACCGGCGAACACGTCGGGGAGGGCGTCGACGTCGGAGAGGAACAGCAGGCCGACGGCGATCTTCATCTGCTTGTCGAGCTGAAATTGCTTGGCAGCCTTCATGCTGTTGACCGTGTCGGCGCCGGCGTTGAGCAGGCCGAGCACGTCGGGGTGCGCGTTCTTCGCCGCAATCATGTACGACGAGAAGTCGGTCGTGCCCAGCGGCATCTTATCGGAGTGGACGAACTCGCCGCCCTTGCGCTGCACCGCATCGGTGAAGTCGGTGAGCATCTGCGCGCCGAATGCGTAGTCGGGGACGATCCCGTACCACTTCTTCCCGCCGCTCGCGGTGATGTTCGCGCCGGTCGAGTTCGCCAGCGCGTAGGTGTCGTACGCGTAGTGATAGGTGTACTTGTTGCAGTTCGCGCCGGTCAGCGCCGACGACGCGCCGCCGGTGACGATGGCGAGCTTGTGCTTGTCCTTGGCGACGCCGGCGACCGCGATCGCGGTGGCGGAGTTCGTCATGTCGAGCGCGAGCTCGGCACCGCTGTCGTATTCTTCGCGCGCTTTCGCCTGCGCGACCGGGCCTTGATTGCGGTGGTCGACGACATCGACGATGATCTGACGTCCGAGGACCTTCCCGCCGAAGTCGTCCACCGCCATCTTCACGGCCTCGACGGCGCCGGGGCCGGCGAGCGCGGCATACACACCGCTCATGTCGGTGATCAGTGCGATCTTGATTGGGCCGCTGTCGGCGGCCCGTGCAGGCGGTACCGAGAACGATGACGACAGCAGCGCGACCGCGAGCGCTGCCGGGACGGATCGGGAAAAGCGCATCGGACCTACCTCGTAGGCGGGGGCGAAGTTGCGCCGTCGTTAGGTGTCGGAGCCCTCGTTCCTTCGCGCGGGGAAGGAAATATCGTTCATCGCTCCGCTTCGGGACGGCATTCGCGTGCCGGCGCAGAAGTCGGGTCGATGCGGTATTTCGACGAGGAACGCGTGCGTGCGCTGCTGCGCTGGGACGAACTCGTCGCCGCGATGGAGGACGCGCTCGTCGCCTTCTCCGGGGGGCGCGTGCAGCAGCCGGTGCGGCAGGTGTTGACCGTCGAGGAGAACGCGCGCTACCTCGGGGTCATGCCCGCGATCGCGCCCGACGCAATGGGCGTCAAACTGGTGACGTTCTACCCGGCGAACGCCGGGACGAGCGTCCCGACCCACATGGCGATGGTGCTGCTGTTCCGTCCCGACACCGGGGAACCGGTAGCGGTGATGGACGGCCGGCTCATCACCGAGATGCGCACGGCCGCCGTCTCCGCGGCGGTGACGAAGCGGCTCGCGTCGCCCGGCGCCCGCGTCCTCGCGATTCTCGGGAGCGGCGTGCAGGCGGTCTCGCATCTCGAAGTCCTGAGGACGATCCGGCCGTTCGACGAGGTGCGGGTGTGGAGCCGCACGCCGGAGCACGCGCGCCGATTCGCAGCCGAGCACGGCGCGGTCGCGACCGACGCGGAGAGCGCCGTGCGCGGTGCGGACGTCGTCGTGGTCGCGACCAGCGCGCGCGAGCCGGTGCTCGTCGGCGCGTGGCTGAAGCCCGGCGCGCACGTGAATGCCGTCGGCGCATGCCGTCCGACTTGGCGCGAACTCGACGACGACGCGATGGCGAACGTGCTCGTCGTCGACTCACGCGAAGCCGTGCTCGTCGAAGCGGGAGACGTGATCCTCTCGCACGCGTCGATCTACGCAGAGGCCGGCGAGATCATCGCCGGCACCAAAGCGGCACCGGCTTCCGAGACGACGATCTTCAAATCGGTCGGGATCGCGATCGAAGACGTCGCGTCGGCCGCACTGATCGCGGCGCGCGCGGCGCGGGCCGCCCCCGTCTGAGCGCTACGACGCCGGCATGATCCCCATGCCGCGCGGCCCCGGTTCTTCTTCTCCCGCGTCGACGCGGAACGGCGGGTACGCGTCGTGCATCAGCGTCACGTACGTGACGACGCGGATCACCCAGCGGTTGAGTCCGAGCACGAGGTCGAACAGCCCGCTCGGATAGCGCCCGGTGACCGCGATCGCGATGCCCGCAACGAGCACGAGCAATTGCAGGAGGCCGCCGCGCGACTGCATCGCTCCGGCGCCGGAGGCGTCGACGTACCACCACGTTCCGCTGAAGATCGCCAGGATGAGATAGTGCGGGATCGCCAGCAGCCACCACTTGATCAGCGCCGTGCCGCGCGAGAGATGCTGCGGATAGGCGACGGCGAGGTGCGCCGGATAATCGGCATCGAGCAGGCTGAACGGCGGATAGCGATCGGTGCCCAGCGCGCTGTACGCGTAGAAGCCGACGCGCCAATTCCATCGCAGGATCCCGACGTTCGTCGCGAAGAGCGGCGCGGGATAGCGCCCGGTGGCGAGAATCGCCGCGAACGCGAAGACCGTGAGGACGCCGAACGCGATCCAGAGCAAGAACAGGATCGCCGCGTGCGGGATCGCGAGGAACCACTTCACCACCCACAGCCATCGGCTCAGCGGCTCCGTGAGGTGGCCGTCGAGCGCGACCGGATAGACGGACGGTCCGGGCGAGGCGACGGGCAGCGGGATCATCCCGCCGTAGAGGATCGTCAGCAGCGCGAGCGCCGTGCCGATCGCACCTATGACCATCAGCACCGCGGCAAGCGCGTTGAGCCAGTCCGCTTTGAACCCGGTTGTCAGCGAGACGTCGACCAGCGGAGCGGCGTCGGCGTTCATCACCACCAGCATCCAGCGGCCGGGACGCACCCGCCAGTCGAGGAGCTGCGGCCCTCGGCCGCTCGAGCGGACCTCCCACAGGCCGCGCTGGTCGGGCGGGCTGGGACGCACGAGGGGTCCCGCGTTGCGCACCACGGTCGCGGCGGAATCCTCGCGGCCGCTACGCACGACTTGGTAGGGGACGCCGGCCAAGTACTGCTGGACGTCGGCTTCGCGGCCGATCCCGACGAAGATCGCGCCGCCGCTCTCGCTGCGGACGCGCACGCGGATCGCGCCCATTCGCTGCCCGCCCAGCGCCCCGAGCACGCCCGGCGGCGGGGCGACGTCGAAGCGCGGCGACGCGAGCGCATACGCCGCCGTCGTGTAGCGCTGCTGCGGCGTGGCGCGGAACCCGCTCTCGTCGCGCGGTGCGGCGACGAGCGCGAGGCCCGGCACGAGCATCAGCAACGACGCGCAGCCCAAAACGCTTCCGGCCAACAGGACGGCGATTTTCCGGCGTTCGCTCACGACTGGGTCCCTCCACGACGAACCCGCCGGCGTTACGGTATCGCGACGATGCGAAGGCGGCGTGAATCTTATTACGGGGAGGTGAGGACGGCGCCGTGCGTCGCCTGATACTCCTGGAGCGACTTGGGCGGCCCGGCTTCGGATTCGAGGGCGGTGACCAGCGCGCGTGCGGTGTCGAGCGAGGTCAGCGAGGCGATCGAGGCCTCGACGGCGGCGCGGCGGATGCGGTAGTTGTCCGTCTGGCTGCGGCTGCTTTTAAAGTCGTTGATCACCAGGTCGACCGTGCGACGGCCGATGACGTCGAGGACGCTCGGCGACGGATCGCCGATCTTGTTGACGCGCTCGGCAGCGATCCCGTGCGCGGTGAGCAGCTCGTGCGTCCCCGGCGTCGCGACCAGCGTGTGGCCGAGCGCCACGAGCCGGCGCATCAAGTCGACGGCGTCGGGCTTTTCTTCGTCGCTCACGGAGACGAGGACGCGTCCGCCTTCGCGCGGCAGCCGGATCCCCGCGCCGACGAAGCCTTTGCGCAGCGCGCCGGCGTACGTTTCGTCGATCCCGAGGACCTCGCCGGTCGATTTCATCTCGGGACCGAGGATCGTCTCGACGCCGCGCATCTTTGCAAACGAGAACACCGGGACTTTGACGACGACGTAGTCGGGCCGCGGCCGCAGGCCCGTCCCCCACGGCATGTCGCGCAGCCGCTCGCCCAGCGCGATTCGCGTCGCCGCCGCGACGAGGTTGATCCCGGTCGCCTTCGAGATGATCGGGACCGTGCGCGACGCGCGCGGGTTCGCCTCGAGGATGAGCAGCTCGTCGGTCCCCTCGGGGATCACGAACTGGATATTGATGAGGCCGCGAATCCCGAGCTCGCGCGCGATCGCTTCGGTGACCGCGACGATCCGTGCTTCCATCGTATCGCTGACGGTCTGCGTCGGATAGACGCTGATCGAGTCGCCGGAGTGAATCCCGGCGCGCTCGACGTGCTCGAAGATCCCGGGGATCAGGATGTCGTCGCCGTCGAACGCAGCGTCGACCTCGACCTCGCGCCCCCGCATGTACTTGTCGACGAGCAGCGGCGCGCCGGCGGTGATCGGCGGCGCCGACTCGACGTACGACGCCAACTGGCCTTCGTTGTAGACGATCTCCATGCCGCGCCCGCCGAGAACATACGACGGCCGGACCAAGACCGGAAACCCGATCTCGCGCGCGATCGCGCGCGCTTCGCGGAACGTCTTCGCGGCGTGGCCTTTGGGCCGCGCGACGCCGAGCTTCTCCAGCGCCGCGTCGAATTTCTCGCGGTCTTCCGCCATGTCGAGCGAGCGCTGGTCGCTGCCGACGATCGCGATCCCGCGCCGGCTCAGCTCGCCGGCGAGGTTGATCGCGGTCTGACCGCCGAACGCCAGCATCACGCCGCGCGCGTTCGTCGCGCGCGCCGTGGCCTCGACTTCGTCGGGACCCGGCGGCTCGAAGACGAGGACGTCGGAGATATCGAAATCGGTCGAGACCGTCTCGGGATTGTTGTTGATGACGACGGCCGCGCGGCCGGCCGCGCGCAGCGCCCAGGCGGCGTGCACGCACGAGTAGTCGAACTCGATCCCTTGCCCGATGCGGATCGGACCGCTGCCGACGACGACGACCGCTTCGCGCTGCGGCGGCCGCATCTCATCCTGCTCGTATCGCGAGAGGTAGTAGTACGGCGAACTCGCCGGAAATTCGGCGGCCGCGGTATCGACCATGCGGAATTGCCCGCGTTCTGTCGGATCGTGCGCGAGTTCGCCGCCGAAGAGCGCGTTGATCCCGCGCGCGCCGTAGCCGTTCTCGAACGCGCGCCGCACGAGCGCCGGTTCGGGCTGTTCGAAGAGCGGCCCGGCGGCGCGCAGCGCGCGGAACTCGTCCTCGAGCGCGACCAGCCCGGCGAACTCGTACAGCCAGAAGCCGTCGATCGCCGAGAGCGCGCGCAGTTCGTTGACGCTGCGGCCGCGGCGCAGCAGCTCGCAGACGGCGAAGAGGCGCTCGTGCGTCGCGGTGACGAGGATCCGTTCCAGTTCGTCGTCGCTCCACTCGGCGAACGCGCCGCCGGTGAGCGTTTCGAATTTCAGATCGAGGCCGCGGACCGCTTTCATGAGCGCGGCAGTGAACGTACGCCCGATCCCCATCGCCTCACCGGTCGACTTCATCTGCGTCCCCAGGCGCGTGTCGGCGAGCGGGAACTTGTCGAACGGCCAGCGCGGAAACTTCACCACGCAGTAGTCGAGCGTCGGTTCGTAGGCGGCTTTCGTGCGGCCGCCGGTGACGGGGTTGGGGATCTCGTCGAGCGTTTGGCCGAGCGCGATCTTCGTCGAGATCTTCGCGATCGGGTATCCGGTCGCTTTCGACGCCAGCGCCGAACTGCGCGAGACGCGCGGGTTCACCTCGATGATCTGGTACTCGGGCCGGTCGGGGTGCAGCGCGAACTGGATGTTGCAGCCGCCCTGCACGTTGAGCGCGCGGATAACGTTGATGCTCGCCGTGCGCAGCATCTGGTAATCGAGATCGGAGAGCGTCTGCGAGGGCGCGACGACGATCGAGTCGCCGGTGTGCACCCCGACGGGATCGATGTTCTCCATGTTGCAGACGATGATGCAGTTGCCAACGCGGTCGCGCAGGACTTCGTACTCGATCTCTTTCCAGCCGAGCAGCGACGTTTCCACCAGCGCCTGATGGATCAGCGAGGCTTCCAGCCCCGTCTGCAGCGTCGCGCGGAGTTCGGCCTCGTCGCGAACGATGCCGCCGCCGGTCCCGCCGAGCGTGTACGCCGGACGAACGACCAGCGGGTAGCCCATCTCGCTCGCGAAGCCGACCCCCGATTCGACGTCGGTGACGATCAGCGACTGCGGCACCGGCTCGCCGATCTCGAGCATCTTGGCCTTGAAGCGTTCGCGGTCTTCGGCGAGCTTGATCGTGTCGAGCGGCGTCCCCAGCAATTCCACGCCGTACTTCTCGATCACGCCCGCGTCGGCGAGTTCGACCGCGAGGTTGAGGCCGGTTTGACCGCCGAGCGTCGGCAGGAGCGCGTCCGGCCGCTCGCGCGCGATGATCTTTTCGACCGACGCCACGGTGAGCGGCTCGAGGTACACGGCGTCCGCGATCTCGGGGTCGGTCATGATCGTCGCCGGGTTCGAATTGACGAGGACGACCCGGTGGCCTTCCTCGCGAATCGCGCGGCACGCCTGGACTCCGGCGTAATCGAATTCGGCCGCCTGCCCGATGACGATCGGGCCGGAGCCGATCACCATGATCGTTCGCCGGGGCATCCTGCCCAGGATACGTCCGCCCGGACCGAGGTCCTTCACCCGGGCGGCTGCTTCTGCCGGAGCCGGCAGTTTAGCCTCGCACTAATTCGCCCTCAACGTCATCGTAAGACTGTTGTCGGGCATTGGGAGCATGCGTCCTGCTCGAGCGTTCGCTGCCGCCGTTGCGGCAGCGTTCCTTTCCGCTTGCAACAACTCCAACGGCGGCGCGACCGCCGGGCTGCTGGGGCCTAACGTCCCGCCCACCCAGATCACGCCGCAGGCCGGCCTGCGGTCGAAGATCGGACACATCATCGTCATCTCGCAGGAGAACTGGGGCTTCGACGGCCTCTACTCGCGCTATCCCGGCGCGAACGGCTCGAGCGGCGCGCTGACGCTGCTGCAGGTCGACGCAAACGGCAACACGATCGCGACGCTGCCGCAGCCGCTGATCGGCGGGAAGCCCGATGCGCGCTTCCGGCAAACCTGCCGGCACAGGCCTTCGACATGTCGGGGTACGTTCCGCCGGCATCGACGACGTTCACCGGCGATCCCAACCATAATTTCTACATCCAGCAGTATCAGATCGACGGCGCGCCGATCACCGCGGCGCAGCCGGGCGCGGGCGGCAAGATGGACCGCTATCTCGCGCTCGCGAACGTCCCCGGCGACGGCACGCAGGGCGGTCTTCCCATGGGTCAATACGACGTGACGAACCTGCCCGAGGGGAAGATCGCGCAGCAGTTCGTGCTCGCGGACAACTCCCGTTAGAGCGCGTTCGGCGGCTCGTTCATCAACAACATGTGGCTGTTCTGCGCGTGCACGGGGGTGTATCCCGTCGCGCAAGCGCCGGCGTCGATCGTCGAGAAGCTCGACGTCACCGGGAATCCGATCGCGCTCGGCAGCCCCGAAGGGCGGTTGACGCCCGACGGCTACGCACGTGAACACGATGTTCCCGTACAACTATCCGCAGACGCCGGGGAAGACGCCGGGCGATCCGACGAGCCTGCTTCCCGTGCAGACGTTCAAGACGATTGGCGACGAAATGACCGCCGCGAGCGTGAGCTGGAAATGGTACGCCGGCGGCCTCAACAACGCGCACGCCGGAACGCCGGATTCAACGTACCAGGCGCACCATCAGGCGCCGTTGTTCTTCGCGAACTACGCGCCGGGGACGCCCGGCGCGCAGCACGTCGCCGACGAGTCCGCGTTCCTCACCGACCTCGCGTCGGGGAATCTCCCCGCGGTTTCCTTCGTCAAGAACCTCGGCGCGAACAACGAACATCCCGGCTACACCAACCTGCTGACCGGACAGATGTACACGGCGAATCTCGTCAACCAGATCATGATGAGCCCGGTGTGGAAAGACGCGCTCGTCATGATCTTCTATGATGAAGCGGGCGGTCATTACGATCACGTGCCGCCGGTGCCGGTCGACCGCTGGGGCCCGTCGACCCGCGTCCCCGCGCTGATCGTCTCGCCGTGGGCGCAGCACGGCGTCGTCGACCACACGAATTATGAGGTCGTCTCGATCCTCTCCACGATCGAGGCGCGCTTCGGGCTGGCGCCGCTCGGATCGCGCGATGCGGCCGCGGCACCGTTCTACGGTGCGCTCAACTTCAACCAACCGGTTGCGCAAGCGATGGCGCGCCGTCCGCTCAACATCGAGCAGGCACCTCCGCCGCCGCCGAAACCGTTCTCGCGCACCGGACACTATCCGGTCACCGAACTCGACGACTGACGCGCGGCCGCGCCGCGCGAGAGGAGAACGCACCGCCCCGGCCGCAGGCCGGGGCGATGTCGTTACGCGCGGTCATCACCGCAGGCGGACTGGTCGACGACGCGTTTGCGGCGGCGATCGGGACGCCGGTCAAGGCGCTCGCGCCGTTCGGCGAGCGCCGTCTCATCGACATCGTGCTCGACGCCTGCGCCGATGCCGGGATCGACGGCATCGCCGTGATCGGCGGCGACGCGGTGCGTGCGCACCTAACGAAGCGCGCCACGAACGGCGTGCGCACGATCGACGCTGCCGCCGACGGCGGAACGAACGTCATGCGCGCGCTCGACGCATGGCCCGGCGAGCGGTTCGTCTACCTCACCTCCGATCTGCCGTTCGCGACCGGCCCCGGCGTACGCGATCTCGTCACGCGCAGCGACGGCAGCGCGCTCACGATGGGGATCGCGTCGACGCAGCGTTACGACGAACGCTTCCCGAACGCCCCGCCCTACGGCGTCGCGCTCGGCGGCGAGCGGCTCGTCAACGCGTGCGGCTTCGTGATCGCGCCGGACGCGATCGCGCCGCTGCGCAGCTTCGCGACCAAGTTCTTCGCAGCACGCAAGTCGCTGCTGCAGATGGCGCTCCTCCTCGGCCCCGCGCTGTGCCTGCGGTTCGCGTTCAAGCGCTTGACGGTGTCGCAGATCGAAGCGCACGCGCAGCGGACGCTCGGGATTCCCGTCGCGGCGATCCGCGACTGCGACCCGGGGCTGTGCTACGACGTCGACACGCTCGAAGAGTACCGCGACGCGTGCACGCGGCTCGGCTAGGCGCGCTCTGGTTCGGCATCCAGGTCGTCTGGACGCCGATCCTCGGGGTCGTGCTGCAAGCCCAGGTCAGCGCGCTCGCGCCCGCCGACGCGGTCGGACGTTACGCGGTTCTCGCCGGGGCCGGCGCGGCGGTCGCGACGATCGTGCAGATCGCCGCCGGCGTGCTCTCCGACCGCTATCGCGCGCGCATAGGCCACCGGCGCCTCTTTTACGCCGCCGGCGTCGCCGTCTCGCTCCCGGCGATCGTCGCCGTCACCGCGGCGCCGTCGCTGACGGTGCTGTGGTGCGCGACGATCGCGCTGCAGATCGGGATGAACGCCGCCGGCGGACCGTTCGCCGCGATCGTCGGCGACTACGTCGCGCCCGAGCGGGTCGGCCGCGCGTCGTCGTGGATGAGCGTGAACCAGTTCTGCGGGAGCGTCGTCGGGCTGGTCCTGACGATCGTGCTGCACGCTATTGCGCTGGGCATTGCGCTCGCGCTGCTGCTCGCGGCGGGCTGGTGGATCACCGATCGCGCGGTCGCGCCGCTTGCGGGGACGCGCTCCGGTGCGCCGGTCCTGCGGCTCGATGCGAACGCGTGGACGGTGATCGTCTCGCGCGCGCTGATCAACGTGGGCTTCTACACGCTCTTTTTCTTCCTGTACTTCTTCGTGCGCGAATCGCTCGGCGTCGCCGACGCGCAGACGACGACGGGGATCCTGTTCCTCGCCTTCACGATCGCCGGCGTCGGCGGCGCGTTCGCGGCGGGCCGGCCGGCCGACCAGCTCGACAAGCGCGTCGTCGTGAGCATCGCGTGCGCCGCGATCGCGCTCGCGGTAGGCGCGTTCGCGGCGGCGCCGACGTTTCCGGTCGCGCTGGGGTGCGCGGTCGGCGCGGGATTCGCGTGGGGCGCCTTCTTCACCGTCGACTGGGCGATCGCGTACGCCGTCCTTCCCGCCGCGGCGCTGGCCTCGGCGATGGGCGTGTGGAACCTCGCAACGACGCTGCCGCAAGTTGCGGCGCCGGCGATCACCAAACCGCTGGTCGGCTATTACGATGCGTTTGCGTACGGCCTCGGACCGCGGATCGCGCTGATCTGCGTGATCGTCGAGTTCGCGCTGGGGACGGTCCTGCTGTGGCGGGTGCGGATCCCGCGCTGATCTGCGCGCAGGATCACGTTACGAGACGACGCGCAGTGCCGGTGCCGCTCCCGGATCGGCGGTGCGCACGATCGTGGTCGGCAGCGCGCGGCCCGTCCATTGGTGCAGCGCGAACGAGGGCGGCTCGACGCGCATCGTCAGGCCGCCGCTCTCCCCGCGGTCGATGATGAGCTGGTGCGCGGTGCTCGGCGCGCTGGAGGCGATCGTCCCGCCGAACGGGACCTCGCAGGCGCGGTGGATGTGCCCGCTGATGAGCCGCACGACCTGCGGGTGCGCGGCGATCACCGCCGCGAGCTCGTCGCGGCCGCGAAAGGCGTGCGCGTCGACCGGACCGATCCCGATGTCGAACGGCGGATGATGCATCGCGATCAGCGTCGGAACGGACGGCGCTTCGCGCAGCCGTGCATCGAGCCAGCTGAGCCGCGCCGCATCGAGTTCGCCGCCCGGTTTGCGTCCGCGCGTCGTGTCGAGCGCGATCATGCGCACGGGCCGCATCTCGACGACGTAACAGATCGGACCGCGCGGCGGCAGGTACGGGTGATCGAAAAACGCGGCGCGCAGGCCGTCGGCGTCGTCGTGGTTGCCGGGAACGAGATAGCACGGCGCATCCAGCTCGTCGAGCAACCGTCGAAGCCGGCGGTACTCCTTGTTCTTGCCGCGGTCGACGAGGTCGCCGGTCGCGACGACGAACGCCGGCGGCACCGGCAGCGCGTTGATCGCCTCGACGGCACGGCGCAGCTCCCGTCCGGTATGGATCATGTGATGCAGGAGGTCGCCCTTGCGGCGGACGTGCGTGTCGGTGATCTGGGCGATCAGCACGAGGCGACCGTATCACCCCTCAGTGCCAGGTGCCTGGCACGATCAGCCGTGCGGCGTCGAGATCCGTTCGGTCAAGCGCAGAAAATCGTCGGCGCTCGACGCCGGGACGAGTGCGCGTAGAAGCGGCAGGGCCGCGCGCATCCCCGCCGTCGCGGCCCTGAAGCCGGGCGTGCCCGCGTGCGGGTGCAGCCACACGATTGCGCCGGCCCGCGCGCGCACCGCGCGCAGCGCGGCGTCGAGCGCGGCGGCGTCGCCGACGTCGAGACCGTCGCTTGCGATCAGCACGACCGTGTCGCGCGTGAACAGTGAACCGTACGCGGCGACGATCGCCGCGAGCGCGCTCCCGATGCGCGTCCCGCCGCCCCACGCCGTCCCGAGCTTCCCCAGCGGGCGGGACGCGTCGCGCAGCTGTTCGGTAACGTCGCGGACCGAGGTGCTGAACGCGAACGCGCGCGCACGCCGGGTGCGGCGGACGAGCGCCCGCGCGAACTGCAGCATCGCGCCGGCGTGCGGCGCCATCGAGCGGCTCCCGTCGACGATCGCGACGAAGCCCGGATTCCGGCGCGGCGGCGCCAAGCGGCGCACGAGCACCGGATCGCCGCCGGTCTGCAGACTCTCGCGCAGCGTGCGGCGGATGTCGATCCGCGAACCGGTGCGCGCCGGCATTCGGCGCAGCGCGCGGCCGCGCCGCACGCGGCGCACCAGCCGGTCCGCCGCTACCGCGTACGCCTCGGCCGGTTCGACCGGCGGGGGTTCGCGGTCCCTTCCGCCGCACTGTATCGCGCTCGCAGCGCATCCCACCGCGCCGCCGATTCGCCGTCTCCCGAGTCGCGTGACGCCGCGGGCTTCGGCAGCAATTCGGCGATCCCGCGGCCCGTCGCGTCCGCGCGGCGCATCGTCCGCCGCAGCGGGTGCGCGGGCTGCGCTACGCCTTCGAGTCCGGCGAAGAACGCGTCGAAGGCGGCGTCGAATCGCGCGGCGTCGGCGGCGCTCGCGCAGAGCGTCGCGCGCAGTGCGTCGCGCAGCCGGCCGCGCTCGGTGACCGCGACGACGTGCACGGCCCGCAGTGCGTCGTGCACCTTGACGCGTGCGAGCGTGAAACCGTGCTCGTCCTGCACGTACGCCGCGAACGCGAGCAGGGAGCGCGAGAGCCGCGCGTCAGCCGCGGTTGGCGACGACCGAACCGAGTCCGTAATCGGGTTCGTCCTGCGCGCGCGCCGGCGCCTCGGCGGCCTGCAGCAGCGGCGTGTAGCGTGCGCGCTCGGCGCGCAGCAGCTCCCAGTCGGCGCGCACTTTGAGGATGCACCGGAGCGTCTGCTGGAGCGTCGCTTCGTCGAGCGCGTCGCGATGGAGACGCGTGAGCGCGAGCGGCCAATCGAGGCTCTCGGCGACTCCGGGAACCTCCTCGAACGGCTGCGCGCGCAGCCACTCCATGAAGCGCGCGATCTGCTCGCTCAGCCGGCGATCGATCTCCGGGAAACGCGTCTGCAGAATCGCGACCTCCTGCTCGCGCGTCGGATAGTCGATCCAGGCGTACAGGCACCGGCGCCGCAGGGCGTCGGAGAGCTCGCGGCTGCTTCGAGGTGAGGATCACCGCCGGGCGTTCGCGCGCAGGGATCGTCCCGAGCTCCGGGATCGTGATCTGGAACTCGCCAAGCATCTCGAGCAGGAACTCTTCGAACGCTTCGTCGGCGCGATCGATCCGTCGATCAGGAGCACCGGTGCGCGCTCCTGCGTGATCGCTTCGAGCAGCGGACGTTTGAGCAGATACGGTGCGCTGAAGATCTGCGCTTCACGCTCCTCGGGCGTCGCGCTCTCGCCTTCCCCGAGCCGGATGCGCAGCAACTGCTTCGGGTAGTTCCCTTCGTAGAGGGCGCTGGCGGAGTCAAGTCCCAAATCTGCTGTAATTCCGGTTCGTCGATCGCGTTAGTTAGGCTGCTCGTCTGTCTCGTTTTACGGCGGCCGGCTTGGCCACCGTCGTTGCTTTCCATTCGAAGTATTCGGTCATGTCGAAGTAGGCTCGGCTTAACCATTCGTCGTTTTGCTCGGAGAGTAGCGCGCCGACCATGCGAATCGCCGCGGCGTCGTTTGGGAAGATGCGAATGACTTTCTCCCGGCGACGAATCTCTTCATTGAGCCGCTCTTGCATGTTGCTCGTGCGCAGTCGCCGGCGATATTTCTCCGGCAGCGGCAAGATCGCAAACATGTCTTCGAACGCTCCTTCCAAGCACACGCACGACTTCGGCGCTGTTTCTGCGAAGCGGGCCATGAATTCCGCATATCGACGCTCAGCCTCTTTGCGATCAGTTGCGAGAAAGATCAGCCGAGCTGCAGCGGTTACGTTTTCGCGTTCTTTCTTGGGCGCGTGATCGAGCAAGTTCTTCATCACGTGGAACTGGCAGCGCTGCCATGTCGCGCCGACGAATTGCTTGGCGATCGCCTCGCGTAAGCCCGAGTGATTGTCGGAGACGGCAACGTCGACGCCGTGCAAGCCGCGTGCTTTGAGGCCGCGAAAGAACTCGTTCCACGTCGCAAAGCTCTCCGAATCGCCGATCGAAAGACCAAGGATCTCGCGGTATCCGTCAGCACGAATGCCGCTCGCGATGAGCAGCGCTTTGCTGACGACGCTCTTGTCGGTGCGCACCTTCGTGAAGAGCGCGTCAACGATGATGAATGGGTACGCTGCGTCGAGCCGGCGATTCAAGAATCCCGCGACCGGTTCGTTGAGTGCCTTCGTAAGGCGACTTACCGTCGATTTCGAAAACGACGTCCCGCAGAGGCCTTCGGTTATCCGCGTGACCTTCCGCGTCGAGACGCCGTTGACGACCATCTCCATCAGGCCCACGACAAAGGCTTGTTCGCTGCGGCGATAACGCTCAAAGATGTCGGTTGAGAAGCTGCCGTCGCGCGTTTGCGGCACGCGCAGGACCAGCGATCCGACGCGGGTCGAGAGCTGTCGATCGCGATACCCATTCCGATAGCCCTCCCGTTCTTGACAGCGTTCGTACCGCTCGGCGCCCAGATGATCGCGCATCTGTGCCTCGAGCACTTGGTTGAGAATCACTTCGACGAGTTTGCCGAGCGCTGCCGGCTGATCGAGCAAAGCTGGAATCGCGTCGCGGGATAGGGTAAGATCGTAATCGGCCACCGTTCCGGTCCTTTCGATTGAGGTGTTGAACAACGTCAATCTTCGAACCGGGGCGGTGGCTACCCGCCCGCTCAATTTACATCAATTATAGGGACTCGGCCCGCTGGCGGTGTCGAGCCCTTCGTAGCATTGCAGGCGGGTCAGCCCGGTCTCGAGCGCACCGGCGAGGACGAGCGCGGCCGGGCCTTCGATCAGCAGCGGTTTTTCGAGCGCCAGCATCAGCTCGAGCGCGGTCGCAAACTCGTCGTGTTCGCTGCGAAAGCGTGCCTCGGCGAGGGCGACTTCCATCCCGCATAGGGGATCGATCCCGACCGCGACTGCGGCGTCGACGGGGGTCGACTCCGCGGTGACGCCGACGAGTTCGGCGAGGATCGCGATCGCGACCGTGCCCGGCGTGCGCGCCTGCAGATCCAGCCCGACCGGCGCTCGAACGCGCGCGAGATCCTCGTCGCTCGCACCGCGCGCCGCGAGCGCCGCGCGCAGCTCCGCGGCGCGGCGGCGGCTGGCGACGACGCCGACGAAGTGCGGCTCCGCCGCAAGCCGCGTCGCCAGCGCCTCCTCGTCGTAATGCCCCTGCGACGCGACGACCGCGAGCAGGGGACCGCCGGCCGGCGTGTCGAGCGCGAGCAGATCCGGCAACGCGCCGAGCGCGATCGGACGGACGCGCTCGACCGCGTCGATGTCGTCGAGTTCCTCCGCGGCGACGACGCGCACGACGTCGTACGGGACCTGCGCCGCGATGCGCGCGAGCGCTTCCGCAACGGCCGTATCGCCGACGACGATCAGCCGCCGCAGCGGCAGATGGGGCTCGATGAACACGTCCACGGCACCTCCCGAGGCGCAGCCCATCGGCACGATCAAAGTGCCGTCGCGCTCGACGGCGTCCTCGCCGCTCCGCTCCGGCCGGATGCGGAGCAGCCGCGGCCGCCCGTCGGCGATCGACCGCATCGCTTCGCGCCGCACGATCTCGCGCGAACACGCGCCGCCGACGAAACCTTCCATCGTCCCGTTGCACTGGACGATCGCGCTGTCGGCGACGTGCGAACTCACCGGCACGCTGCGCCACACCACCGTCTGGATCGCGAACGGCGTGCGGTCGCGTTCGAGTGCCGCTAAACACGCGAACGACGACATCGTGCGGTCACGCCGTGGCGCTCAGCCGCGACTTGACGTTCGCGAACGTCGTCGTGATCACGCGCTTCGCCTGCGCGTCGAGGACGCGGCCGCCGACGGTCGCGACCGGTCCGCGCATCGTCGCGGTCCCCTGCCAATCGAGGATCGTTCCGCCCGCCGGATCGTCGCTGACCTCGGCGCTCGCCGGAAGATCGACCACGCTGCCGAAGCCGCCGCCGGAGATCGTCATCCCCATGTGCGACGCGTCGTCGCTGGGCGCCAGCGTCACCTTGAACGTGAACTTCCCCTTCACCGGTCCGACCGCGACCCGCACCACGACCTCGAAGGCGTGCGGGCCGCGGATCGTCGTCGAGATCACGTCGGGCATGCACGACGCGATCGCCTCCGGATCGTTGATGAACGCCCATACGGTCGCGCGCGGTGCGGGGATCCGTTCGCGTCCCTGAAAGGTCAGGTTCACCGCGCCGCCCGCTGCATCGCAGTCCAGAGTTTCTCGCGGGTGAGCGGCATGTCGACGTGGGCGATCCCGAGCGGAGCGAGCGCGTCCATCACCGCGTTGACGAACGCCGCCGGCGAGCCGACGTTGGGGCTCTCCCCGACACCCTTCGCGCCGATCGGATGATGCGGGCTCGGCGTCACCGTGCTGCACGTCTCCCAGTGCGGCGTCTCGAGCGACGTCGGCACCAGATACTCGGTGAAGTTGGTGTTGAGATTGTTCCCGCTCTCGTCGTAGCGGATCTCCTGCATGAACGCGATCGCGAACCCTTCGGTAAGGCCGCCGTGGATCTGGCCTTCGACGACGAGCGGGTTGATCACGGTGCCGCAGTCGTCAATCGCGAGGAACCGTTTGACCTCGACCGCGCCGGTCTGGGGGTCGACTTCGACGACGGCGACGTACGCACCGTAGGGGAACGTCAAGTTCGGTGGATCGTAGTAGTAGACGGCCTCGAGACCCGGCTCGTTCTCGCCCGGATTCGTGTACGCCGCGAACGCGACTCCCTGCATCGTCACGGCGATTTCCGGAACGCCCTTGATGCGGAACTTGTAGGCGCTCCGCTCGACGTCGTCTTCCGACGCTTCGAGCAGGTGCGCGGCGAGCTTGCCACCGGCGTGCTGCTGCAGTAGCGCGATCGCTTCGTCGAGCGAACTCGCGCGCCGGTAATCGAAAGCGACAGGGAACACCGCCGGCTCTCCCGTGGAATCGCGTCGGGGAGACGGACCTACCGGGAGCCGGAAGAACCTTCCTTCAACTCGCGCTGCGTCGTGCGTGCCCCTCGCGTTCGACCACGCCGAGCGCGGCGAGAATTGCGGCGCGTGTCGCATCCGCACCAACGGCACCGGTGAACGCGATCTCGGCAGGCGAGCCCGCCAGCACGATCACCCGGTCGGCGAGCGCCAGCGCGTCCTCGACGTCGTGGGTCACCAAGATCGCCGACGCACGCGTGAACTCGAGGATCTCGCGCACTGCCGTTCGCAGTTCGATCCTCCGCAGCGCGTCGAGCGCGGCGAACGGTTCGTCGAGGAGCAGCAGGCTCGGATCGCGGACGAGGGCGCGCGCGAGCGCCGCGCGCTGCGCCATCCCGCCCGAGAGTTCTTTGGGCAGACGCTTCGCCGCGTTCGCGAGCCCGACCAGGCCCAGCACGTCGGCAACGCGCGCGCGCTCGTGCGCGTCGCGCGCGCCGAACCCGACGTTGCACGCGACGTCGAGCCACGGGAAGAGCCGCGGCTCCTGAAACACCACGCCGATCTCGCCCGAGGTGACGATCGTGCCGGCATCGGGACGTTCGAGACCGGCGATGCAGCGCAGCAGCGTGGACTTGCCGCAGCCGCTCGCGCCGAGGATCGCGAGACGTTCGCCGCACGCGACGTCGAGGTCGAGATCGTCGAGGACGAGGTGCGCGCCGAACGCTTTGCGCAGCCCGCGCACGCGCGCCGCGGCGTCCGCCGTGCCCCGCCGTGCCGCCGCCGTCATGCCGGCACCGTGTCGGTCCAGCCGACGAGACGCCGCTCGAGCAGGCGCATCGCGCCCTCCGAGAGTTTCCCGCAGACGGCGAACAGGAGGATCGCGACGATGATCTCGTCGGTGCGCGACGTCTGCTGCCCGTCGGTGAGCAGAAAGCCGAGCCCGCTGGTCGCAGCGAGCAATTCGGCGGCGACCAGGAAGAGCCACGCCTGCGTGAGCCCGATGCGCGCGCCGACGAGCAATTGCGGCAGCGTCGCGGGGACAAGAACGCGCGCTATCAGCGCGCCGCGCGAGAGACCGAACGCCGCGCCGACCTCGACCAGCTTGCGATCGACGCCCCGAATCCCGCTGACGAGCGCGACGTAGATCGGAAAGAACGCGCCGATCGCGACGAGCACGATCTTCGCGGTCTCGCCGATCCCCAGCCACAGCAGGATCAGCGGGACCCATGCCAGCGACGGCACCGCGCGGATGCCCTGCAGCGTGGGGTCGAGGATGCGCTCCGCCGACCGCGATCCGCCGACGAGCGCACCCGCGACGAGCGCGAGCGCCAGCGCGATCGCGAAACCGAGCGCGACGCGTTCGACGCTCGCGCCGAGGTCGCGCAGAAGCGCGCCGCTCTGCGCGAGATCGGCGAGCTCGCGCACGACGTCGGCGGGCGACGAGAGTTGATACGGCTTGATCGCACCGCTCGCGGTCACCGCGAACCACGCCGCGAGGAGCGCGAGCGGCAGCGCGAACCTAGCCATGCAGCGCCGTCGCCGCGAGACGGCCGTCCGCCAGCGACGCGAGCGCGCCGTCGAGGTCGGCGTCGGCGCGCGCGAGTTTGTCGGCGCGGATCAGCGGGACCACGGCGGCGATCGCCTCGTGATAGTCGTTCCCAGGCGTGCCGTTCCCGGGATACGTCGTGCGCTCGCGCAGCTGCAGGTCGGCGACGCGCCGTTCGAGATGCGACGCCTCGGCGAGCAGCGCCGCGGTTTCATCGACGTGCGCCGCGGCGTACTGACGCGCGCGTTCGTACTGCGCGAGTACGATCGCCGCGATATCGCCATGCTGGGCGAGGAAGTCTTCCCGCACGTTGAGCGCGCCCCACGTGTTGAACGCGACGTTGCGGTAGAGCAGTCGCGAGCCCGCTTCGAGCTGTGACGCCGCCATGTGCGGGTCGAGACCGGCCCACGCATCGACCTGGCCGCGCTCGAGTGCGGTGCGGCCGTCGGGATGCTGCAGGTCGACGAGCTGGACGTCGGCGGGCTGCAAGCCGTTCGCGGCGAGCGAGCGCAGCAGGAAGAACCACGGATCGGTGCCGCGCGTCGCCGCGACCTTCTTCCCCTTCAAGTCGCGGACCGATTTGAGCGGCGAGTCCTTGGCGACGACGAGCGCCGTCCATTCGGGCCGCGAGTAGAGAAAGACCGTCTTGATCGGCGTGCCGTTGGCGCGCGCGAGCAGCGCCGCGCTGCCGGCGGTCGACCCGAACTGCACGGCGCCGGCGGCGAGGTAGCCGTTGGCCTTGTTCGAGCCGAGCGAGAGCACCCAGTCGACCGCGATCTTGTTTTTTGCGAGCGCTTCGTCGAGCCAACCCTTCTGCTTGAGGACGAGACTGGGTGGATTGTAGTACGCGTAGTCGACGCCGATGCGGTCGATGCCGGCGGCGCGCACGACGCGCGGGAAGGCTGCGGCGGCCGACGCGCCGGCCGCGGCGGTGAGGAAACGAGATCGAGAGAGCGAGAACGAGGACATGGGTGACGCCTCCTGATGCGATGGGAAAGCGGTGAAAAACAAGAGCCCCCGCCGGTCGGCGAGGGCTCTGCACGGTGTCGCGCGCTGCGCGATCAGCTCATGCCGATCCTAGCCGACTCCCGGGCGGGGGAGACAGCACATGCACATCGCGAGAAACGACGCGGCATTCGGCATAAAGTGGGCCGGTTATACCACGCGGCGCCGCACGCGGTCAACCGCACCCGTCGGCGCGCGGCTTCACGGTGCAAGGCGGGCGATCGTCCAGCCGTCGGCGACGCGCTCGTAGGCGACCCGGTCGTGGACGCGATTCGGCCGGCCCTGCCAGAACTCGAACCGGTCGGGGACGACGCGATAGCCGCCCCAGTGCGGCGGCCGCGGAACGTCGCCCGCGAAGCGCGCCTCCGCTTCTGCCATCGCAGCCTCGAGCGCGTCTTTTCCGCTGACGACGCGGCTCTGCGGCGAGGCCCAGGCGCTCAGCCGGTGGCCGCGGGGGCGGGTCGCGAAGTACGCGTCGCTCTCGGCGTTGTCGACGCGCTCGACGCGCCCCTCGATCCGGATCTGCCGCTCGAGTGCGCCCCACCAGAACAGCAGCGCCGCGGCGGGTCGGTGCGCGAGCTCGCCGCCCTTGCGGCTTTCGTAGTTGGTGTAGAACACGAACCCGCGGCCGTCCCATTGCCGCAGCAGCACGATCCGCGACGACGGACGCCCCTCATCGCCGACGGTCGCGAGGCTCATCGCGTTGGGCTCGACGATCCCCGGCATCGCGAGCGCCTCGCTCAGCCACGCGTCGAACTGCGCGAACGGGTCCGCAGACACGGTCCCCTCGTCGAGCATGCCGCGTTCGTAGGACAAGCGGCGGGTCAGCAGATCGTCGTTCACGATGCTCCCTTCGACTACGGGAAGCGGCCCGCCAGCATCCCGGCACCGAGCCCCGCGATCGCGACGAGCCCGCCGGCGAGCGCCAGCGGCAGGGACGCGTCGATGCGCTTCTTCTCCGCCGTCGTGCTGTGCGCGAGCGCCGCGAGCCGGCCGCGCAGCGTCCCGGCGTCGTTCGCGCGCGCGTACGCGCCGTGCGCCGCCTCGGCGATCTGGCGGAGGGCGTCTTCGTCGATCGACGCGGTCTGATCGGTTCCCGGGACCAACTGCCCGCTGTCGTTGGTGCCGATCCCGATCGTGTCGATCTCGATCCCGCCCGCGCCGATCTGCGGCGCGGCCTGCGAGGGATCGCTGCCGAGATTGTTCACGCCGTCGGTGATCAGCACGATCGCGCGGCGTCCCGCCGGCGGCAGCAGGCGCGCTGCCGCGCTCAGCGCGTCGCCGATCGCCGTACCGCCGTTCGGCGGCGGGATGCGGCCGATCGCGTCGCGCGCGACGTCTTTGTCGTCGGTGAGCGGCTGAACGACGCCGGCTGCGCTCGAGAACGCGACGATCCCGATGCGCGTCCCGTCGGGGACTGCGTCGACGAACGCGCGCACCGCGGCCGCGGCGGCATCGGACCGTGACGGCGCGACGTCGGTCGAGCGCATCGAGCCCGAGGTGTCGACGCACAGCACGACCGCGCCGGCGCCGGACGGCAGCGTCGCGACGATGCGAATCCCCGCCAGCGCGGCGCCGAGCAGGGCGATCCCGCACGCGGTCGCGACCGCGAGCGCGAGTGCCGGATCGATGCGCCGCGCGGTTGCCGCTTCAAAGAACGCGAGGTTGCTGTACGCCAGCGCCGCGGCATCGGCGCGGCGCGACGCGGCGTGCGCGAGGGCGAGAAACGCCGCCGCGAGCACGAGTCCGGCGAGGAGCCACCACGGGTGCGTGACGGTCATCCCGGCAGCCCGAACGCGCGCAGCAGCGACGCGCGGCCGTCGGATTCGTCGAGGACGCCCGTGCGCCAGCCGGCCTGCGCGAAGCGCGCGTGCAGCGCGGCTTCTCGTTCGCGGGATGCGCTGCGGTAACGCGAGCGCGTGCGTGCGTCGACGTACGCGCGGTGCACGCGCCCGCTCTCGCCGTCGCGCAGGCGGACGAAGCCCGCGAGCGGCAAGTCGTCCCGCCACGGATCGCGCGCGAGCAGGACCGTGGCGTCGAAGCGCAGTCCGGCGCGTGCCAGCAGGTCATCGTCGGGCAGATCGAAGCCGTCACCGATTGCGAGCAATGACGCTCCGCGCGGCAGCGCACGCAGCGCGATCGTCAGCGCCGTCGCGAACGCGAAGGGTTCACGCGCTTCGGCGAGCGGCGCGGCGCGGCGATCGCGCACGACGCGGGCGTCGACGATGCGCGCGGCGGCATCCTCGTTCTCCATCGCGCCGAACCAGGTGCGCAGCGCGTCCTGCCCGGCCGCGAGCAGCGGACGCTTGCGCCCGACGCGCATCGAACCCGACTCGTCGAGGATCGCGGCGAGGACGAGCGCGTTCTCTTCCAGGAAGACGCGCGTCTGCAGGGTGCCGACGCGCGCGGTCGCGGCGTGATCGATGCGGCGCGGATCGTCTCCTTCGACGTACGTGCGCAGCTGCGAGAACACCAGGCCGTCGCCCGGGCGCGCACCGCGCGTCGCGGCGCCCGGCCGCGCGCGCGACCGCGCGCCGCGCAGGATCGCGGTGCGCAGCGCGTTCACGGCGCGCGCACCGCCGCGACGATCTCGCGCACCACCGTCTCGGGATCGTCGCCGGCGATCGCGATCCGGTCGTCGTAGGAAAGCCGGTGGCGCAGCACCGACGGCGCCAGATCGCGCACGTCATCCGGGGTCGCGAACGTCCGCCCCTCGAGATATGCCCGCGCCCGCGAGAGGGCGACGAGCGCCAGCGCCGCGCGCGGGCTCGCGCCGTGCGAGACCATCGCTGCGCCGCGCGACGCGCGCACGACGTCGACCGCGTAATCGCGGACCTTCGCGTCAACGAAGACGCCGTGCGCTTCGTGCTGCCACCGCAGCACGTCGTCGAGCGACGCGACGCCCGTGCGCAGCGGGAGTTCGCCGGCACCGAAGCGGTCGACGATCGTCCGCTCCTCGTCGAGCGACGGGTACGCCACGACGACCTTCGCCAGAAAGCGGTCGAGCTGCGCGAGCGGGAGAGGGTACGTCCCGTCCGCGTCGTAGGGGTTCATCGTCGCGAGGACGACGAACGGCGCCGGCAGATCGTACGTCTGCAGCCCGATCGTCGCGCGCCGTTCCTGCATCCCTTCGAGCAGCGCCGATTGCACCTTCGCCGGCGCGCGGTTGATCTCGTCGGCGAGCACGACGTTGGCGAAGAGCGGGCCGAAGACGGTCGCGAACTCGCCCGACTTCTGATCGAAGATGCGCGTCCCGACGACGTCCGAAGGAAGCAGATCGGGGGTGAACTGCACGCGCCGGAAGACGCCGCCGACCGCGGCGGCGAGGACGCGGCACGCCAGCGTCTTGGCGACGCCGGGCGCACCTTCGAGCAGGACGTGCCCGCCGGCGATCAGGGCGAGCACGAGCACTTCGACGACTTCGTCCTGACCGACGATCGTGGCGCGCAGCGCGTCGACGACGTCCGCGGGTTTGCTCATCCCAGCCATTTCTGCGTTGCGTCGATCAACTCGCGCGACGCGCCGTCGCGGCCCGCCGCGGGGCCGAACGCGGCGTCTTCAGCGGCCAGCAGCGCGGCGCGCAGCCGGGCGTCGCGCGCCGATGCGAGCGCGTCGCGCAGGGTCGCGCCCGGCGCGACGCCGGAAGCCGCGAACAGCGACGTGCGCAGCGCGGTCAGCGCACCATCGGCGGGTGCGCTGCGATACGCGCGCAGGGCGCCCGCGACCTCGTCACGCGGCGACAGCGGCGCCGCGTCCGGTGCAGCCGGCGCGGCGATCGGCAGCGCTGCGTCCGCGACCGTCTGCGCGCGGCGGCGGCGCACGCGCACGAACCCGATCGCAACCAGGACCGCAGCGAGCACGGCCAGCGCCGCGACCAGCAGGCCGCCGATCCGTGCCGCGGTAATCGCGGAACCGCCGGCTGCCGTGCCGGCCGCCAGCACGACGACGCGCACCGGCGCGGCCGAGAAGCGCGACGGGCGCTTCGAGCGCGCGTCGATCGCGTCGAGGTACGCGGGCGGGAACGTGTACGCGCCGGCGTCGCGCGGTTCGAGCGTCAGCGTTTCTATCACCTCGGTTCCGTTCGAACTCTGGCTGACGTGCCGTTCGTCGCCGAGCAGCAGCATCGAGCCGACGTCGGGGACGACGAGCTCGTCGAGCGCCGGGACGCGTTCGCGGACGTGCACGTGGATCGCGAGATGAAAGGTCTCACCGAGGTGCACCTGCTGTTTGTCGACGCGCATCGCGAGCGCGTCGACATGCAGCGTGCGCAGACCCTGCGCGCCGGCCGGCCGCACGAACGCCGAAGATCCCGCGGCGAGCGCGAGCGCGGCGCACGCGCCGAGCGCCGCTACCGCTCGACGCGCTCGAGCCATCGCGCGAACAGACTCCGCGCGTCGAACGGCCCCGGCGACGCCTCGGGGTGAAATTGCACCGCCTCGATCGGAAGCGTCCGGTGCCGGAAGCCTTCGTTGGTCCCGTCGTTGAGGTTGATCATCGTCGCTTCGAGCTCGGCGGGAAGCGTCGCGCCGTCGACCGCGTACCCGTGGTTGTGGGCCGTGACCAGCACTTCACGATGGACGAGATCTTTCACCGGCTGGTTTCCGCCGCGATGGCCGTAGGGGAGCTTGTAGGTCTGCGCGCCGAGCGCGAGCGCGAGCAACTGGTGCCCCAGACACACGCCGAAGACCGGCGTCTTCCCGATCAGTGCGCGCAGCGTCTTAACCGTGCCGCCGAGATCGCGCGGATCGCCGGGACCCGGCGAGACCAGGACCGCGTCGGGCTTGCACGCGAGGATCTCGTCGCTCGTCGCACCGTAGGGAAGAACCGTCACGCGCGTATCGAGTGCGGTGAGGTCGCGCAGGATCGCCCGCTTCACGCCGCAGTCGATCAGCACGACGTGCATCGCACCGTCGCCGACCGTCTGGCCGGGGGTATACGCGTCGGCGACGCCGGCGACCAGACCCTGCGTCGTCGCCTCGCGCGCGTAACGCGCCAGCGTTTCGTCGACCTGCGCGATCGCCTCGTCGCCGACGGCGAGGGCCGCCGCGATCGTGCCGTGCTCGCGCAGCGCGATCGTCAGGGCGCGGGTGTCGATCCCGACGATCGTGCGGACGTGCTGCGCGTCGAGCCACGAACCGAGATCCTGGACCGACGCGTAATGCGAGGGATGCTGTGCGAGATGTTTGATCGCCGCGCCGGCGACGCACGCGTGCGGATGTTGCGAGACCGTCCCGCTCACGCCGTAGTTTCCGATCAGGGGATAGGTGAAGCCGAGGATCTGCCCCGCGTAGGACGGATCGGTCAGCGCTTCCTCGTAGCCGGTCATCCCGGTATAAAACACCGCTTCCCCGAGCGCGATTCCGGTCGCGGAGAGCCCCTCGCCGTCGAAGCGCGTCCCGTCGGCGAGCAGCAGGACGGCGTTGTGGCGAGTAGTCGCGGCGGGGATCATGCAGGGACCTCTTCACGCGGTAGCACGCGGCCGTGTTCGAAGACAACCGCGCCGTCGATCACCGTCGCGAGCGCGCGCCGCGGCAGCGTCAACCCGTCGAACGGCGTGTTCTTCCCCTTCGAGCGGAACAGCCGCGCGTCGACGGTCCACGGGCGATCGGCGAACACCGTGACGTCGCCGGCGGAGCCGACCGCGAGCGAGCCGCCCGGTACGCCGAGGATCCGCGCCGGGTTGACGGAGAGGAGCGTCACGTAGCGCTCGAGCCCCAGTTCCGGCAGCGCCAACGCGTACGCGCCGACCGCGATCTCGAGGCCGGTGAAGCCGACGGGCGCGGCGGAGAGCAGCTGCGCCTTCTCGTCGAGCCCGTGCGGCGCGTGATCGGTCGCGAACGCGTCGATCGTTCCGTCGAGAACGCCCGCGCGCAATGCGTCGCGGTCGCGCGCGTCGCGCAGCGGCGGGTTGACCTTCGAGTCGGCACGATAGTCGTCGAAGCGGTCGTCGACGAACGCCAGATGGTGCGGCGTCACCTCGCAGGTGACGCGCACGCCGCGTCCGCGCGCCCAGCGGATCAGCTCGAGCGAGTTCGCCGTCGAGACGTGCGCGATGTGCCACGCCTTTCCGGTGTCCTGCGCGATCAGCAGATCGCGGGCGACGATGACGTCCTCCGCCAGCCCCGGCGAACCGTCGAGGCCCAGCCGCATCGAGGCTTCGCCCTCGTTCATCACCGCGTCGCCTTTGAGGTCGGCGTCTTCGCAGTGCGAGATGAAGCAGTGCGCGAGGTCGGCGGCGTAGCGCGCAGCATTGCGCAGGACGCGCGCGTCGCGCGGCGTCGAACCGTCGTCGCTGAACGCGACGCAGGCCGCGTCGGCGAGCAGGTGATACGGCGCGAGTTCCGCACCGGCGCGGCCTCTGGTGATCGCGCCGACGGGATACACCCGCGCGAGGCCGGCGGCGTCGGCGCGCCGGACCACCTCCGAGACGATCGCCGCCGAGTCGAGCGCGGGCTCGGTGTTGGGCATGCACGCGACCGCGGTAAAGCCGCCCGCGACGGCGGCCGCGGTTCCGGTCGCGATCGTCTCCTTGTGCGTCTGACCCGGCTCGCGCAGGTGGACGTGCATGTCGATGAACCCGGGCGCAACGAACGCGTTGCTCGCGTCGACGACGCGCACGCCGGCGGCATCGAGATGCTCGCCGATCTGCGTCACGAACCCGTTCTCGATCAGGACGTCGCGGTTCGCGTCGATCCCCTGCAGCGGATCGATCACGCGGCCGCCGCGAATCAGCGTCTTCATGCCGCCACCGCGGCGCCGTTGACCAGCAGATCCAGCACGGCCATGCGGACGAAGACGCCGTTGTGCACCTGCGCGACGTAGCGCGAGCGCGGATCGTCGAGGACGTCGTCGGTCAATTCGACGCCGCGGTTGTACGGGCCCGGATGCAGGATCACCGCGTCGTTGCGCAGCGATCGCAGCCGCGCGCGGTTGAGCTGGTAGCGCTGCGTGTAGTCGTCGAGCGACGGGAGCAGCCCGCCGCTGATCCGTTCGCGCTGGATGCGCAGCATCATCACCGCGTCGAGGGACGGCAGCAGCGCGTCGAGATCGCGCTCGATGCGCACGCCGTGCGAGGCGAACGCGTCGGGAAGCAGCGTCGCCGGGCCGACGAGCGTCACGTCGATCCCGAGCATCGTCATCCCGACGATGTTCGAACGCGCGACCCTCGAGTGGAGGATGTCGCCGACGATCGCGACCCGCAGACCGGCGAAGCGCCCGAACTCCTGGCGCAGCGTCATCAGGTCGAGCAGCGCCTGCGTCGGATGCGCGTGCGTGCCGTCGCCGGCGTTCACGACGTGGCCGTCGAACGCGTCGGCGAGCCGGCGCGCGAAGCCGGACTCGTGATGGCGCACGACGATGACGCGCACGCCGATCCCGTGCAGGGTGAGCGCGGTGTCGGCGATCGTCTCGCCTTTGCCCAGACTCGACGCGCCCGGCGCGAACGAGATCACGTCGGCGCCGACGCGCTGTTCGGCGAGCGTGAACGACGTCGCGGTGCGCGTCGACGCTTCGAAGAACAGGTTGAGCACCGGAACGCCGGCGAGCAGGCTGCGCGAGGGGAGCGCGTCGCGAAACGCAACCGCGCGGTCGAGCACGCCGACGAGTTCTGCGGGGGCGAGATCGTCGACGTCGAGGAGGCTACGCGGGGCCACGATCCTCGTCGGTCACCGTGACGGCGTCGGCGTCGGATCGTTGCGCGGAGAGAATGACGTCGATGTGCTCGCGGCGGCTGGTCGGGATCACCTTGCCGACGTAATCGCCCTGCACGGGAAGTTCGCGCAGGCCGCGGTCGACGAGCACGGCGAGCCGGATCGCCCGCGGGCGGCCGAGGTCGGTCACCGCGTCGAGCGCGGCGCGCACGGTGCGCCCGGTGTAGAGCACGTCGTCGACGAGGACGACGGTCTGGCCGGTGATCGTGCTGCGAATCTCCGACTCGGGGAGTTCGCGGGCGACGTCGTCGTCGCGATACAGATTCACATTGAGAAAGCCGAGGTCGGGCAGGGTTCCGCGGATCTCGCCGACCTTCGAGGCCAACCGACGCGCGAGCGCTTCGCCGCCGCGTCGTATCCCGATGAGCAGGAGTCCTTCCTGGACGTCTTCCGGTTCGACGATCTGATGGGCCATCCGCGCGATCGCCCGTTCGATCTCGTCGGACGACATGAGCACGCGCCGGCGGGTGACCGCGGTTTGCATCAGGCGCAGATTCGTCGCCGGGCAACCCGTTTGCCTTTGGACGCACGGAAGGGTACAAGCGGGGCATGACGACCATCGCCCGTCTGGCCGGCTCCGTCGTCGCCGGGCTCGGTGCGACGTGGATGATGGATCGCGCCGACAAACTGGTCTACAACGCGCAATCCGAGGCCGTCCACCGGCCGGAATCCGAACTCGAAGACCTCACCGGTCCCGGACAATTCGCGCGCGCGGTCATGCGCGCGGCGGGGCACGAACCCTCGCACGACGAGGCGGTGCGCTGGGGACGCGTCGCGCACGTTTCGTTCGGAGTGCTGCTCGCGCTGGCGTACGTCCCGCTCTCGCGGCGAGCGCGGTGGCTGCGCGGCGGCGGCGGCGCGCTGTACGGCGCGCTCGCGTTTCCCGCCAACGCCGTCGTCGTCCCCGCGCTCGGGCTCACGCCGCCGACGACCGCGTTCCCGCCCCAGACGGCCCTGCGCGGGCTCCTCTACCACCTCGTCTACGGCATCGCGCTGGAGACGCAGGTGCGCGCGCTGCGCCTGCGCGCGGACGACGCTTAGCCGGCCGCGCGCACGACGTCGTCGACGAAGTCGACGACCGCCTGCGTGAACGGGTCGTTCGCGTCGCCGGCGACCATGTGGCGCGCGCCGCCGACGTCGACGTAGCGCGCCGCGGGGACGATCTCGAGAAATTCGCGCGCGATCTCCTCGCTCACGACGTCGCTCTGCTCGCCGCGCACCAGCAGCACGGGGACGTCGAGCCGCTTTGCCGCGTCAACGAAGGCGCCGCTCGCGCGCAGGTCGCCGATCTTGAGGCTCTGCAGCATCGCCGGATCCCAGTGCCAGTACCAGCGGCCGTCGCGCAAGCGCAGGTTCTTCTTCAGCCCGTCGACGCGCAGCGGCCGGCGGCGGTGCGGCAGGTACGCCGCGATCGCGTCGGCCGCATCTTCGAGCGAGGCGAATCCGCCGCTCCCGCTTTCCATGAAGCGCACGATCCGCTCCACGCCCTCCATCTCGGCGCGCAGCGCGATGTCGACGAGGACGAGCGCGCGCACGCGCACGTTCTTCGCGGCCGCGACGAACAAGCCGATCGCGCCGCCGAGCGATGCGCCGACGATCACGGGCGGGATCGCGAATGTCGCGACCACCGCTTCGACGTCGGCGAAGAAATGCGCCGCGCGGTAGGAACCGTCCGGCGACCAGTCGCTCTCGCCGTGCCCACGCAGATCGAGCGTGACGGCGTAGAAGCCGCGATCGGCGAGGGCGCGCGCGGTCCCGCTCCAGGCGTGTCGCGTTTGTCCGCCGCCGTGCAGCAGCAGCACCGGCGGTGCGGCGGGATCGCCGAGCGCGTGCGCCGCCAGCGTGACGCCCTCGTGCCCGCGCAGACGCAGTTCCGTCATCGCCGCAGAATCGCGCAGGCGGTCGTCCCGATGCCCAGCAGCTTGCGGCTGCCGTCGTAGAGTTTGCCTTCGGCGACGGCCGTGCTGCGGCCGACGTGCAGCGCCGTTCCCTCGCAGCGGATCGGCCCCGAATCCTTCGAGATGCCGCGGATGAACCGCACCTGCACGTCGGTCGTGGTGTAGCCGACGCCGACGTCGAGCAAGGTATGGATCGCGCAGCTCATCGCCGAGTCGAACAGCGCCAGCGCGAACGCGCCGTGCACCGAGCCGATCGGATTGTAGTGGTGCTCGCCGGGGAGGCCTTCAAACACCGCGCGCCCCTGATCGACTTCGACGATGGTGAAATCCATCAAATTGGCGATCGGCGGCGGCGGGACGCGCCCCTCGACGATCGCCTGGAGCGCCTGAAGGCCCGTCATCCCTTCGAAGCCTGCGAGATGCGAGAGCGGATCTTCCCAGCGGACGAGCCGTTCGCGAGTGGCTTGCATGATGCAAGGAACTACCGGCGCCGCGTCGCACTCTCCTTCCGCAAAGGAGGCGACCGCGGATGGCCAAGCGCCGAAGTTTCGAGGGGATGAATTGCTCGATCGCGCGCGCGCTCGACGTCGTCGGCGAGTGGTGGACCCTGCTCGTGATCCGCGAGGCGTTTCGCGGCGTGCGCCGCTTCGACGGGTTCGTCGAGCGGCTCGAGATCGCACCGAACATCCTGAGCGCGCGCCTGCGACGGCTGATCGAGCACGAGATTCTCGAAGAACGGCCCTACTCCGAGCGCCCGCGACGCGTCGAATACCGGCTGACCGCGAAGGGACGCGATCTCTTTCCCGTCATCGTCGCACTGCTGGGCTGGGGCGATCGCTGGTACGCCGACGACGGGCCGCCGGTGGTGCTCGAACACGTGACGTGCGGCCGCCGCGCCGAGCCGCGCTTCGTCTGCACGCACTGCGGCGAGCGCCTGCATCCTCGCGACACGCGCGCGGTCCCCGGCCGCGGCGCCGAAGAGGCGGAGCCGAGTCTGGCGGTTACTTCATCGTCGGCATGACGAACTCGGCGCCGGCGCGGATCCCCGTCGGCCAGCGCGTCGTCGTCGTCTTGAGATGCGTGTAGAAGCGCACGCCCTCGTTGCCGTGCACGTAGGTGTCGCCGAAGAGCGAACGCTTCCACCCGCCGAAACTGTGATAGGCGACCGGGACGGGGATCGGCACGTTGATCCCGACCATCCCCGCCTTCACGTTCGCGTCGAAATGCCGCGCGGTGTCACCGTCGCGGGTGAAGATCGCGACGCCGTTGCCGAACTCGTGCGCGTTCACGAGCGCCAGCGCCTCGTCGTACGACGACGCGCGCACAACGGAGAGCACCGGCCCGAAGATCTCTTCGCGATAGACGCGCATCGACGCGGTGACGCGATCGAGCAGCGTCGCGCCGAGGAAGAATCCGCGCCCCGGCAGATCGGCGTCGCGGCCGTCGACGACGATCTGCGCGCCTTCTTTGGCGGCGAGTTCGACGTAGCCGCGCACGCGCTCGAGGTGCTCGCCGGTCACCAGCGGCCCCATCTCCGCGCCGGGTTCCATGCCGGGCGAAACCTTGAGCGACGCGATGCGGCCGCGCAGCTGCGCGATCACCGCGTCGGCGGTGGCGTCGCCGACGGCAACGGCGACGGAGATCGCCATGCAGCGCTCGCCGGCCGATCCGTACGCCGCACCCATGAGCGCGTCGGTCACCTGAGCGAGATCCGCATCGGGCATCACGACGAGGTGATTCTTCGCGCCGCCTAGCGCCTGAACGCGCTTCCCGGTCGCGGCGGCGCGGGTGTACACGTGCTGCGCGATCGGCGTCGAGCCGACGAAGCTGACCGCGTCGATCCCCGGATGCTCGAGGATCGCGTTCACCGCGTCCTTGTCGCCGTTGACGACGTTGAACACGCCGGCCGGCAGGCCGCACTCGGCGAGCAGTGCGGCCATCTCGAGCGCGAGCGACGGATCTTTTTCACTCGGCTTGAGGATGAACGTGTTGCCGCACGCGATCGCGACCGGAAACATCCACATCGGCACCATCGCCGGAAAGTTGAATGGCGTGATCCCCGCGCAGACCCCGAGCGGTTGACGCACCGCCTTGACGTCGATCCCGGTCCCGACGTTTTCGCTGAACTCGCCCTTGAGCAGCTGCGGGATGCCGCAGGCGAACTCGACGACTTCGAGACCGCGCTGCACTTCGCCGCGCGCGTCGTCGAACGTCTTCCCGTGTTCGGCGGTGACGATCCGCGCCAGCCGGTCCATGTTGCTGCGCAGCGCTTCGCGGAACGCGAACATCACCGCGGAGCGGCGCGCCGGCGCGGTGCGCGCCCAGCCGTCGAAGGCGACGCGGGCGGCCTGCACCGCCGCGTCGACGTCGGCGACGGCGGCCAAGGAAACGCGCGCCTGCACCTCGCCCGACGCGGGATCGTACACGTCGCCCCAGCGTCCGCTCGCACTTGCGTGCGCGGTGCCGTTGATGAAATGACCGAGCTCGCGAGTCGCCGTTTGCATCTTCTTCTGTTCGCGCCGTCCGGGAATCGGACCCACCGCGCCTTCCCGGACCCGGACGACGCCGCGCCGCGCGCGGTTCCCTCAGCGGACAGGCTGACCACGTCGATCGCCGTCTCTTGCGGCGGACCGGCAAACCCGCCCGGGATCCCCTTCTGCGTCGCCGGCAACAGCACGCTGTCGCGAAAGCGCTCCCGGCTCTCGTGCGAGTCGTGCATCGCCAGAATCGTCCACCCGCCCAGCGACGGACCGGCGGCGTGCGCGAGCAGGCCCTCCGGCAGACGACCAGGGGCCGGATGTAACACGGCGATCGTCGCGTCATACTGCGACTGCGTCCCGCCGGCGCAGAAATGTACGATTGCGAAGGCCACGAGGCTCCTATGCCCTCGTCAGGTCGCGCAGCGCGTCGACCATCGCGGGCGAGACGTCGGTGTGGTGATGGACGATTTTCCATGCGCCGCCTTCGCGGCGGTAGACGTTCGTGACGCGGCATTCGGCGGCGATCGCGCGTCCGGCGAGCCTGAACGTCCCGTACTCGATCCCGACTTCGTACGCCATCTCACCCGCCGATTGGAGATGCCGATCGCTCAGGTGGACGCTACCGCCCGTCGAGAGCTGCGCGACCGGTTCCAAGGAACTCCGCACGCGCTCCCACCTCTGATCGCGGCCCCCCGATCGGATGCATCGTGATGACGGAGTTGCTGTGCGACCAGATGTCGCCGAGCGAGCTCGCATCGCCGTTGAGCATGCGGTTGAGCGCCGCGTAGAACGTCTGGGACGCCCCGACGACGTCATCTTCAGTAGACATCGATCACTCGCGCTCCGTGAACGACGAGTGGTGTGCGAACGTGGTTCGCCCGTGACATCGTACCGATGCAGAACGAAGACGAGCAGGGCCGTCGGACTGCGCAGCGCGCCGCTGCTCCCGCACGCGGCACGGCGCTCCCGCGTTATGCCAGCTCGTCGAGACCGCGCTGCGCGCGTTCGCGCTCGCGACGATACTCATCGAGCTTCGCCCGCTCCGCGGCGACGACGTCGGGCGACGCCTTGGCGACGAATGCGTCGTTGGCGAGCTTCTTCTCCGAGCGCGCAACCTCGCCGTCGAGCCGCGCGAGTTCACGCGCGTAGCGCTCGCGCAGTTTCGCGCTGTCGGCGACGGCGCGGACCGCGAATACCCAGTCGCGGATCGCGCCGTTCCCGCCCGGGTACGTCGCGATCTCCGCCCGCACGATCGTCTCGATCGCCTCGACCACGTCGCGCTCGCCGGCGAGCGACGCTGGGATCTCCACCCGCAACCGGTCTTTCGGTGCGACGTGCCATTCGGCGCGGACGTTGCGGAGCTCGTCGATTTTCGCCATCACTGCGGCGAACGTCGCCGCGTCGTCGGGGAACGCCGGGATCTCCTCGACGTCGGGCCAGGATGCCGTGACGATCGTCGTGCCGTCGTGCGGGAGCGTCAGCCAGATCTCCTCGCTCACGAACGGCGCGATCGGATGCAGCGCGCGGACGAACGCGTTGAGGGCGAACGAGAGGACGGCGGCGCGCGTCTCGCGCTGCGAGGGCGCCTTCGTCGCCTCGAGATACCAGTCGCAGAACGTGTACCAGCCGAACTGCAAGAGCGTGTCGGCGGCCACACCGAATGCGAACCGGTCGAACGCCGCCGTCACGTTCTCCACGCAACGCCGCAGCTCGGTGAGGATCCAGCGGTCGGCGAGGGTGAGCGTCTCGTGCGGCGGGAGCACCGCCGCGCGGGGCAGACCTTCGTCGAGCGAGCACGTGTAGCGCAGCGCGTTCCACAGTTTGGTCGCGAAGCGCTTTGCTTCGTCGCAGTAGCGTTCGTCGAAGCGGAGTTCCTGCGATTCGAGCCGCATTTGGCGCAGGATCCCGAAGCGCGTCCCGTCGGCGCCGTAATTCGGGACGAGATCGGTCATCGGATCGATCGCGTTGCCGAGCGATTTCGACATCTTGCGGCCCTGCATGTCGAAGACGAGCGGGGTGACGAAGACCGTCTCGAAGGGCAGCCGTCCCACGAAGCGCAGGCCGAGCATCACCATCCGCGAGACCCACAGAAAGATGATGTCGCGGCTGGTGATCATCACTTGGTTGGGATACCAGTGGTCGAGTTCGGGCGTGCGCTCCGGCCAGCCGAGGATGGAGAACGGCCACAGCCCCGAGGAGAACCACGTGTCGAGCGTGTCGGGATCGCGCCGCACGTCGGCGGTTCCGAACCGTTCGCGGGCGATCGCGCGCGCTTCGCCCTCGTCGTGCGCGACGACGACATCGTCGGCGGGCGTGTACCACACCGGCAGCTGATGGCCCCACCAGACCTGACGCGAGATGTTCCAGTCGCGCAGCGTTTCCAGACCCGCCGCGTACGTGCGGCCGAAACGCTCGGGGACGAACCGTAACGCGCCCGAGCGGTACGCCTCGAGGGCTGGTGCCGCGAGCGACTCCATCCGCACGAACCACTGCAGCGAGAGCAGCGGCTCGATGACGGCGTGCGAGCGCGAGCTCACCGGCACGGTGGTGTGATACGGCGCCTCCTGCACCAGCGCGCCGCTCGCACGCAGGTCCGCGACGATCCGCGCGCGTGCGTCGAAGCGATCGAGGCCGACGTACGGCTGCATCGCCGGCCCCTGCGCGTCGATCGGAGCGCGCCTTTCCGCCGCTTCGTCGTAACGCCATACCGGCGCAACGATGCGGCCGTCGTAGTCGATCACGGTCGGCATCGCGAGGCCGTGCCGCGTCCCGATCTCGTAGTCGGTCTGGTCGTGCGCCGGGGTAACCTTCACCGCGCCCGTGCCGAAGCTCGACTCGACGGCATCGTCGGCGATCACCGGGATCGGGCGGTTGACGATCGGCAGCACGACGTTCTTGCCGATCAAGTCGCGATAGCGCTCGTCATCCGGATGCACGGCGACCGCGACGTCGGCGAGATAGGTCTCGGGCCGCGTCGTCGCGATGACGAGCCCGTCGCCGCCGTCTTCGGCGCGGTAGCGCACGTGCCACAAGAACGTGTCGACGTCGTCGTTCTCCACCTCGGCGTCGGAGAGCGTCCCGCCGGCCGTCGGATCCCAATTCACCAGCCGCGTGCCGCGATAGATCAACCCGTCGTTGTAGAGGTCGACGAAGACCTTGATCACGGCCGCGGAGAGCCCGGCGTCCATCGTGAAACGCTGACGCTCCCAGTCCGGCCCGAAGCCCAGGCGCCGGAACGCTTCGTTGATCGCGTCGCCGTACTGTTCGCGCCATTCCCACGCGCGCGCCAGGAACGCGTCGCGGCCTAATCCCTCGCGCGTCTTGCCTTCTTTGGCGAGTTCGCGGACGAGGACGGCTTCGGTCGCGATCGCCGCGTGATCCTGACCCGGAATCCAATCGGCGTTCTCGCCGAGCATACGGTGATAGCGCGTCAGCACGTCCATCGGCGTGTACGTCGAGCCGTGCCCGAGGTGCGCGCGGCCGGTGATGTTCGGCGGCGGCATCGAGATGACGAACGGCGGCCGCGCGGGGTCTGGGGCTTCGTGAAAGACGCCGAGACCGAGCGCGCGCGCATAAAGCCGCGGCTCGACCTCGGCGGGGTCGTACTGTTTGGGAAGTTCGGGGCGGCCCTGGTTCACAACCGCCCGGTCTACGGCTTACGCCTCGGCAAGTCCCTCGATTTGATCGCGCTCGCGCGCTACGCGAACCCCGAAGTGCTAGCTCAGCATCTCGCCGAGCCAGCCCGACGCGCCGAGCAGCGCGAGGGCTAGGAGCGAGAGCGCGAGTTCGCCGGGTGCGACCGGCTCGTTGCGCGTCTCCTCCCGGCGCAGCCGCCGCTCGCGCCCGCCGAGATGCGGTGAGAGCCCGAGCGTGGTCGCGTTGAGCGCGAGGTGCGCCGTCGCCGTGCCGTGTTGCCGGCCGGCGTGCCGGCGGGGATCTTCGTGGAATCAAGGTAGCCGAAGAACGCGGCCGCCGCGCCGCCGACCAGTCCCGTCTTCGCCACCGCCGCCGAGCCGCGCGCAAAGACGCGCGGTTTCTGGCTGCGGCGAGGCGAATCGAATAGCAGGTTCGCGACGAACGCGCCGATCGGCAGCTTCACCGCGATCGGATGCGTCGGATGGCCGTAGATCCCGGCGAGCGGCGTGCTCGGCTCCTTGATCTCCCGCAACCTTGGTCGGTCTCGCCGTTCATTCTTCCGCGTTGTCGCCGACGCCGACGGACGCGCCGTAGGACGACGGGATCGCGCCGGATTTTGTGCGCGTGCTCGTTCCGTCGACCGTCTCGATCTGGTCCGTTTCGGGATCGGTCTGCGCGAGAACGTCATCGCCGCCAACCGTGCGCGCGTTGGTTTGCGTGAGTTCCGGTTCGGGCTGCTCGTTGGCGGGGTTCGTGCTGCCGGTATCCATGCCGGCGCCCGTACCCGCTTTACGGCGCCGTGACGAACGCTTCCAAGTCGTGCAGCCCGGCGAGCGCGATCTCCGGCGCCGGCGTGAGCCGTTCCGGCGTAGCGCGGCTGCGGTTGCACCACGCGACGCGAAAGCCGAAGTGCGACGCGCCCCACGCGTCCCACGCGTTCGACGAGACGAAGACGATCTCACGCGGCGTGCAAGCGAAGCGCGCCGTCGCGAGCGCGTAGACACGCGGATCGGGCTTGTACGCGCGCACCGCGTCGACGCAGAGCACGTCGTCGAGCAGCGGGAGCAGCCCGGCGTGCCGCAGCGCGTCGCGGGCGCTGGCGGGGACGCCGTTCGTCAGTACCGCGAGCGGCATGGTCCGTCCGCGCAGGCGCGTCAGTGCGGGAACGGCGTCGGGATGCGGCGGCATCAAACGGACCGTCTGCAGCAATGTCGCGCGTGTCGCAACGTCGAGCGCGACGCCGCGCTGCTCGGAGACGAACTCCAGCGCGAGCGCGCTGACGTCGTCGAAATCACGGTACGCCTGCGCGAGCGAGGAGAGAAACGCATATTCCAACTGCTTGCGGCGCCAGTCGCCGACGAACGCCGGCGCATCGGGAACGCCGGCCGCCGCGAACGACGAGGCCATCCCCCCGATGTCGAGCAGCGTACCGTACAGATCGAAGCAGACGGCGGCGATGTGCAACGGTCAGGTTCTCCCGGCGATGGTGCGTTCGAGGAATCGCAGAACGCGCGTGAGCGGAAAGTCGCGCGCATCCAGCGGCTGCGTGAGCAGCGTGCGCAGTCCGACCAACTTCGCCCCGAGCACGTCGGTGAAGAGCTGGTCGCCGATCACGATCGTCGCGCCGCGCGGCGTGCCGAGCAGACGGAGCGCGCGCACGAACGCGAACGGCAGCGGTTTGAGCGCGTTCGGCACCACCGGGATGCCGAGCTGCGCGCCGACCGACCCGACGCGTTCGGTGAAATTATTCGACACGAGAACGAGCGCGAAGCCGCGCTGCTGCGCCGTTCGCACCCAGTCCGCGACCCCGGGTGCAAGTTCCGGCCGGCGGTACTCGCAGACGGTGTTGTCGAGGTCGACGACGATGCCGCGGATCCCGAGCGCCGCGAGTTCGTCGAGGGAGACGTCGGGCAGCGTCTGGGCGTGATGGTCGGCGCGGAACCTCTCCACGCTATCCCCGGTTCCGTCCACAGCCCGCTCACCCCGCTCGCCGGGCCTCCACAGGCGAGCCCCGATCCATCCCCGGGAAAAAGAAGTTCTCCGCTCCCCCTCCACAAGGTCCTCGGACTGCGATACAATATCTAGTACAGCCCGGCGGCGTAGACCACTAGATAGTGTGCCGATACCGCCCGATGGCACGATTGGACTTGACGAAGTACGAACGTATGTTCGATACTCGTGAGCCCATCGTTTGAAGCGCTTTTCGCGACAAAGAGGCAGCCGGCATGAAGTTCTCGCGCACCTACTCCGCTCCCGGCGATCCCTACGCCGGTCTGTCCTTCGATGCGCGCACCTCGCGCATCGCCAACCCCGACGGCAAAGTGGTCTTCGAGCTCAAGGACGCGCAAATCCCGAGCGGCTGGTCCCAGGTCGCGACCGACATCATCGCCCAGAAATACTTCCGCAAGGCCGGCATCCCCGACACGCTCCTCAAGGTCCCCGAGGACGGCGTCCCCAAGTGGCTCTGGCGCTCGGAGCCCGCGCCCGGCGCGAAATTCGGTCCCGAAACCGACGCTCGCCAGGTCTTCCACCGCCTCGCCGGCTGCTGGACGTACTGGGGCTTCAAGCACGGCTACTTCGACGACGAGTTCCAGGCCCGCACGTATTACGAGGAGATGTGCGCGATGCTGGCGCGCCAGATCGGCGCCCCCAACTCACCGCAGTGGTTCAACACCGGCCTGCACTGGGCGTACGGCATCGCCGGCCCCGCACAAGGGCACTGGTACGTCGATCCCAAGACCGGCGACCTCGCGCAGTCGACGTCCGCGTACGAGCATGCGTCCGCACACGCGTGCTTCATCCAATCGGTGCGGGACGATCTCGTCAACGAGGGCGGCATCATGGACTTGTGGGTCCGTGAGGCACGCATTTTCAAGCATGGCGCGGGCACCGGCTCCGACTTCTCCAACATCCGTGCGGAGGGCGAGCGCCTCTCCGGCGGCGGCACGAGTTCCGGCCTCATGTCGTTCTTGCGTGTCGGCGATCGCGCTGCGGGTGCGATCAAGAGCGGCGGAACGACGCGACGTGCTGCCAAGATGGTCGTGCTGAAACTCGACCACCCCGACATCGAAGATTTCATCACGTGGAAAGTGACGGAGGAGCAAAAGGTCTCCGATCTCGTCGCCGGCTCCATCACCTGTGAGAAGCATCTCAATGCGATCCTCCGAGCAGCGTATGACGAAACGATTCCGGAATCGGCACGACTCGACCCCGCGCTGAACCCTGCGCTGCGTTCTGCGATCCGTGCATCGCTCTCCGCTGGTATTCCGCAAGGAAACGTCCAGTACGCGCTCGATTTTGCTCGTCAGGGCTATCGGGAATTGGTAATCGAGACCTACGACACGAATTGGGATTCCAAGGCGTATGGGACGGTCTCCGGCCAAAATTCGAACAACTCTATTCGAATTCCGAACGAGTTCTTCGCCCGACTCGATGCAGGTCAGACCTGGGATCTCACATCGCGCACGAACGGCACGGTGATGAAGTCCGTGCCTGCAGCAGACCTGTGGGAACGAATCGCCGTTGCAGCATGGCAATGCGCCGATCCTGGGGTGCAGTACGACACCACGATCAACGAATGGCATACCTGCGCAGTCGACGGACGCATCAACGCCAGCAATCCGTGCAGCGAATACCTTTTCCTCGATGATACCGGGTGCAACCTAGCAAGTCTGAACCTCGTCACGTTTCTCGCAGAAAATGGGCATTTCGACGCGAAGCGCTTTGCGGAAGCCTGCCGTATCTGGACGTTCACCCTCGAGATCACCGTGCTGATGGCGCAATATCCGTCACGCGAGATCGCCAAACGTTCGTTCGAGTACCGCACGCTCGGCCTCGGTTATGCGAATATGGGCACCTTGCTGATGCGCCTGGGGCTGCCGTATGATTCGAACGAAGGATTCGGCTGGTGCGCCGCCATCTCGTCGTTGATGACGGGTGCTGCGTACAAGACGTCCGCGGAGATCGCGCGCGAACTGGGCGCCTTTGCTGCGTACGATCGCAATCAAGAATCGATGGGGCGCGTTCTCCGAAATCATCGTCGAGCAGCGTATGCGGCGCCGAACGAAGAGTACGAGGAGCTCACGGTAACGCCCACGACGCATCAGCCGACGCTGTTCACTCAAGAGACGTGGGCCCTCGCACGTTCGACGTGGGACAACGCGCTGGCCATCGGCGAAGTCGCGGGTTACCGCAACGCCCAAGTGACGGTCATCGCGCCGACGGGGTGCCTCGTTGGGGAAACGCTCGTCGCCACCGACCGCGGTTTTGTGCGCCTCGATCGGCTGGGCAATGTCGACGGCGATCAGTGGCAAGACGTCGACTTCCGCGTCCTTACCGACGATGGCGAACAGAAAGCGACGAAATTCTATATCAACGGCGTGGAACGCACGCGCAAGATCACGACGGCAAACGGCTATGTCATCCAGGGCACGCCGGCACATCGCGTCAAGGTCGTCGACCCGGCGAGCGGAGATCTCGTCTGGAAGCGTTTCGGTGATATCGGCTCCGACGATGTCGTCGCGCTTTCGATGGGAGCGCTCGTCGGAGCACCCCACAGCGTTGCACTCCCGCCGCTTGGCGAAGAATACTGGACGGCCGATTACACAACGCGCGTCCCGCGTACGGTCACCGCCGAACTCGCGGAAATCGTCGGCTACTTCATGGGCGACGGGTCGCTGCATTCGGAAGGTCTGCGGTTTTGCGTCGCCGCGGCCGACCACGACGTGCTCGAGCATCTCTCGGCGCGTATCCGGACGTTGTTCGCGATCGAACCGCTGGTAAGCGATAAGGGCGGGTACTTCGAGCTTGCTGCAAATTCCGTCGCCTTAACGATGTGGTGGGAAGCTTGCGGCTTTGCGAAGCTTCCTTCAACCGCCGATCATCGAGGGAAGGGCTATGTGCCCCGCATTCCCGATGCTATTCTGGCCACCAATGATCCAGTGATCTACGCTGCGTTTCTGCGCGGTCTCTACGAAGCCGCCGGAACAGTGACCAACGGCGCGGCCTGCTGGTCGACGGTCAACCGCACGTTCTCGGAAGACGTGAAGGCGGTTCTGTTGGGTCTGGGTATTCCGACGAGCACGAAGATTGACACGACGGGTTGGGGACAGAGCGATCGGTACGTTCTGCGCGTGCGCAACGCGGCATACGCTCAGACGTTTGCGGAGCGGATCGGCTTCTTGGGAAGCCGAAAACAGCAAGCGACCGTCGTATCGACGGCAGTCCAAGGCACCCACGGAGACGCGGTTTCCCTTCCCGACGATCTCGTCCGCTCTCTCGTGCCGACCTCTAACGAACTGTATTCGCGCGTGCAGTTATACCGCCATCCGAACGATGGTGCGATCAGCCGCGCCTCGGCCACCGCGCTTCTCGAGCAAACGGAGCATCCCCAAGTCACCGCAGCGCTCAACTTCTTCTACGATCGCGTCGCATCGAACGAAGACGGCGGCGAGCGCCTGACGTACGATCTTTCCGTGCCTGCCAATGTCACGTACGTCGCGAACGGGTTCATCTCGCACAACACGATCGGCCTTGTCATGGACTGTGATACGACCGGGATCGAGCCGGATTTCGCGCTAGTGAAATTCAAAAAGCTCGCGGGTGGCGGCTACTTCAAAATTGTCAATCAATCCGTCGAGCCTGCGTTGCGCCGGTTGGGGTACAACAACGACCAGATCGCAGCCATCGAGACCTTCGCCAAAGGCACGAACACTCTTGAAGGTGCACCGCACGTCAATCGAGCGACGCTCAAAGCGCGCGGATTTGACGACGATGCGCTAACGCGCGTCGAGGCGGGCCTTCCTGGAGCGTTTGATATCGGCTTCGTGTTCAATCAGCACGTGCTCGGCCTGGAGTTCTGCAAACAGAACCTCGGCATGACCGATCAGCAGCTCGCCGATTGGAATCACTCGATCCTGCGCGATACACTTGGTTTCACGAACGCGCAGATCGAGGAAGCATCCGACGTCATCTGTGGCCGGATGACCCTCGAGGGTGCGCCGTTCCTCAAGGACGAGCACTTGCCGGTTTTCGACTGCGCGACCCCGTGCGGCAAACACGGAGCGCGATTCATTCGCCCCCTCGCGCACGTCGACATGATGGCGGCGGCGCAGCCGTTCGTTTCCGGTGCGATCTCCAAAACCATCAACCTTCCCCAGTCGGCGACGATCGCCGACGTCAAGGAAGCCTACCGCTATTCGTGGGAGCGGATGGTCAAGGCGGTCGCCCTTTACCGCGACGGCTCGAAGCTCTCGCAGCCGCTCGCCGCGAGCTATGACATCGGCGGCGGAGACGACCTCGATCAGCCGCAGACCACCGGCTACGACGGCCCGGTCCGCGTCGCCGAGCGCGTCGTCTACCGGTACATCGCCAAGCGCCGGCGGATGCCGGATCGCCGCGGCGGCTACACGCAAAAGGCGGTCATCGGCGGCCACAAAGTCTATCTGCGTACCGGCGAGTACAACGATCAGTCGCTCGGCGAGATCTTCATCGACATGCACAAGGAGGGCGCCGCCTTCCGCAGCCTGATGAACAATTTCGCGATCGCAGTGTCGCTCGGGCTGCAGCACGGCGTACCGCTCGAAGAATATGTGGACGCGTTCACGTTCACACGCTTCGAGCCGAACGGCCCGGTCGTCGGCCACGAGAACATCAAGATGGCGACGTCCATCCTCGACTACATCTTCCGCGAACTCGCCGTGAGCTATCTCGGCCGCTACGATCTCGCACAGGTGCAGCCGTCGCAAGCCGTAGACGCGATGGGCCCGGAACCCGAGTACGTCGGCGAAGAGGAAATGGAAGTCCGCACCTACACGCAACCGAAGGCGATCGCGCCGGCCGCAACGCCCCCCCCCGCGACGCCGGTCACGCGCACTCCTGAACCCGTCGGGGTCGTCTTGGTAACGCCCACCGTGTCCGGAACCGCGAAAGGTCAGATCGTCGCGGCGAAGGCACGCGAAGCGATTGCCAAAGGCTACAGCGGTGATGCCTGCACGCAGTGCGGTCAGTTCACGCTCGTACGGAACGGCACGTGCCTGAAGTGCGACAGTTGCGGAACGACCAGCGGTTGCTCGTAGACTCGTAAGCCGACCGACACGCCAACCACGAGAACGGACCGATTCGTCGGTCCGTTTTTCGTTTGCGGTCGCGTGACGGCGTTCTCACCGCGACCCGTTGCAGAGCCCACTGGCCCAGCGCTGCGAAGTAACCTGCGCGCAACCGCGCCGAACCGCCGCTTTCGTGCGAAACAGTTTTATCATTGGTTCGACTCGACGGAGATCCGCGGCGAGCCGCACCGCGCGCACGATCGGCCGCAAACCAAACCGTCCGCAGTCACCCCGGGATGAACATCCGAATCGCAGCAAGGCCCATCACCGCCGTGGCGATCCAGCCCAGAACGATCGTCGGCCGGCCCACGGTGAACGCACCCATCGAGGACTTCTTCGACACCCAGACGATGATCACGACCATGAGCGGACGGCGACCACGCCGTCGATCACGGCGCTCCAGAATAGCGCTTTCATCGGACTGATCGGCGAGTACTGAACCACCAAACCATAAAGCACGCTGACGGAGAGGACACCGTAAAACCCGCGCGCGCCCGTCGCTTTCCGCTCGAGAACTTCTTTCCAGCCGATCGCCTCCGAGAGCGCATAGGCAGCCGAACCTGCCAGCACCGGGACGCCGATCAGCCCGACGCCGAGAATACCGCCGGCGAATAGCGTCGAGGCGAACCTGCCGCGCCAGCGGACGAAGCGCGCTCGCGGCCTGGGCGGGGGTGGTGATGTCGGAGATGCCGCCGACGTGCAACGTGACGGCGGTTGCGAGGATGATGAAATACGCGGAGATATCCGAGTAGAACATCCCGCTCCACGTATCCCCAGCGGATAGGCCGCAGTTCGGCCGGCGCGCACGCCGGTCGCGCACGAGCGGAGCTGCACTCCGGTCCGCCTGCATGTCCTCGACTTCCTCCGACGCTGTCAAAAACGAGATGCGGACTGATCGTCGTCCCGAACACGCCGAGATCACCGCCGCCGCGTTCGCGTCGACGTGCAGCTTCGGCCACACGGTTCGCAACGCCACCTCATGCCAAGGAACGTGCACAGTGAAGGGCGCCGCCGCGTAGGCGATCAGCGAAAGGCTCAGCTACTGCTAGAAAAAGACGTATCGGTGATACGGCACGAACACTTGCAGCGCCAGCGTCGCGAGCACGAAGAACGCCGTCATGAGATGGCGGTCGATCCCGCTGACCAGCTGCGCCTCCTCGCCCATCGCCGCGACGTCGGCAGAGATGTTGAGCGTGTTCGCGATCAGGAGCAGCGGCACGACACACTGCAGCACGATCCGCGGAAACGCGCCCTTGATGTTGGCGGCGAGGCCCTTTCCCGTTACGCGACCGATGCGCCCGCACATCGACTGGATTGCTGCCATCAGCGGAAACGGCAGCGGCATCGTCCGGAGCATGTTCCGCCCTAACTGCGGCGCGCGCACGACTGCGCACCGGCCTGAGAATATGTCGCGATCCCGCTCGGGTCGTCATCGGCAACGCCGGTGATGAGTTCGGGCCCGATTCGCCAACGGGTGCTCGCGCAGCCGCTCCCACGCAGTCTTGAGACTTGCCTGCCCCACCTTCATCGAACTCGCTGCACGCGAACGACGCCTCCCTCCAAGCCCTCGGTCGTTCAAGGCGCTTCTTCATCGGCTGCCAACGTCATCGGGGAACTTCACCGCCTGACCCTCGCTCTACGTACACACCATCCTTGAAAGGTTGAACCTGTGCGAAACACGGTTGACGGAAAACCCGAAACCACCACCTGGCCGGAACTCGCCGAAGGGCTATACGGATTTCTTACCGGCCGCGGCGCAAGCATCGAGTACCGCTTCGACGATATGCAGATCGGTGTGCCGAGTGCCGCGCGTCCGGACGCGCCGCAGGCCGTCTGGCGTCTGAGCGGCGGACTGACGATCCGCACGACGGAACGGCCGTGATCGAAGCGAGCGCGATGCTCGCAGTGTCCGGTCCCGGCGTCTCGATCAACATCTACGGCACCGGCCGCATCCTCATTGCCGACGTGCGTGGGGATGCTTCCGCTCTCTTCGCCCTACTTCGCCATGCTGCGCCGCTCGTTCGCGGCTTGCGCAGCGCGTCGCGCCTCCTGCGCCGGGGGGGGCTGCGCGTGAACGTGCGCGTCGCGCGGGCGACGATCGCGCGCCTAGGCGCGTGAAGATCCTCGTCACCGGGGCGACCGGCTACATCGGCGGCCGGCTCGTCCCGGAACTGCTCGCCGCCGGACACGACGTCCGTTGCTTCGTCCGCGATCCGGCGCGTCTGCTCGATCGCTTTCCGGGCGTCGAAGTCGTCGGCGGCGATGTCTTCGACGACGATTCCGTACGTGCGGCGATGACGGGATGCGACACCGCGTACTATCTCGTCCACTCGATGTCCGATGATCGCCACGACTTCCGGCAGCGCGATCGCGACGCGGCGCGGCGGTTCGGCGCCCACGCGCGCGCCGCCGGTCTCGCGCGCATCATCTACCTGGGCGGGCTCGGCGAAGAGCGCCCGCGCCGCGCTCTCTCCAAGCACTTGCGCAGCCGTCACGAAGTCGGCGAAGAACTGCGCGCGGGCGGTGTTCCGGTCATCGAGTTCCGTGCGGCGATCATTGTCGGCTCCGGCAGCATCTCGTTCGAGATGCTGCGGTATCTCACCGAACGGCTTCCGGTCATGATCGCACCGAAATGGGTGCGCACGCGATGCCAGCCGATCGCCGTCCGGGACGTCATCACTTACCTCGTCGCGGCGCTCACCCTCCCGCCGGATCGCGGCCGCATCGTCGGGATCGGCGGCGCCGACGTCTTGCCGTACTGCGACATGATGCTCCGGTACGCGCGCTTGCGCGGCCTCGCGCGGCGCATCGTCGTCGTGCCGTTCTTCAGCCCGCGGCTCTCCTCGTACTGGATTCACTTCGTCACCCCGATCCCCTCGCCAATCGCGCGGCCGCTGGTCGAGGGTCTCTTCAACGAAGTCGTCGTACGCGAACCCTCAGCGCGCGAACTCTTCCCGGCGATCTGCCCTATCGGTTACGACGAAGCCGTCCGCCGCGCGCTCGATCGGTACGCCTCCACGGGCCCTGCCACGACCTGGTTCGACGCCTTCGACGTGCGGGCGCTGCCGGGCGAGTTCGCCGGCTCGGAGCAAGGGATGCTGATCGACCGCCGCGAGCGCGTCGCGCACGCGTCCGCGACGGCGCTCTTCCGCGTTTTCACCAGCCTCGGCGGCACGAAGGGATGGCTCTACGCCGACTGGCTGTGGGAACTGCGCGGAGTCATGGACCGCATGGTCGGGGGAATCGGCACGCGCCGGGGGAGGCGTTCGGCAACGGAGCTGCGCGTCGGCGACGCCGTCGATTTCTGGCGCGTCGAAGCCTACCGGCCGCCGTCGCTGCTGCGGCTGCGGGCCGAGATGAAGCTCCCCGGCCACGCGTGGCTGCAATTCGAAGCGATCGCCAACGACGACGGCACGACATCGCTGCGGCAGACCGCATTCTTCGATCCGCGCGGGATCCTCGGCTTTCTGTATTGGTACAGCGTGATGCCGTTCCACGGCTTCATCTTCGCGAATCTCGCGACGCGGATCGTGCGCGAAGCGGAAGCGTCCATCGAACGCGGACGGATGGTCGTCGCCGGCTAACCCGCCGGCTCCCGCTCGGGAAGGCTGCCTGCACCGGAAGCGCAATGACTCCATCCACTCCTCGGAGGAGGGAATGCGGATGGTTCGTTCGTGAACGCCGGCTTCATGCCGCACGGGCTGTGCTTCTTATGGCAGCCCGGCGTACTCACGCTGCACGTCGTCTCCGACGCGCTCGTCGCACTGGCGCCTTTTTCGATTCCGGCGTTACTCGTCTGGTTCGTTCGTCGCCGTCGCGACGTGCCGTTCTCACCGATCTTCTGGATGTTCTCGCTCTTCATCGTCTCGTGCGGGTGCACGCATCTGATTTCGATCTGGGTGATCTGGCACCCCGCGTACTGGTTCGAGGGTGCGGCGAAAGCGACGACTGCACTTGCCTCGGTCGCGACGGCCGCGATGCTGGTCCCGCTTCTGCCGAGAGCGATCGCGCTGCGCTCCCCGGTCGAACTCGACCGGCTCAACGCGATCCTCCACGAAACGCTCGTCGAACGCGACTCCCGCTTCGCCGTTACGAGCGTCAGCCCACATCGCCCGCACGCTCCAGGACGCGTCGCTAGCGACGCTCCCGAAGCGCATCGGATGCTTCGGTCTCTCCGCGGTCTACCGGCCCGGCACCGGCGATCTCGAAATCGGCGGCGACTGGTACAACGCGTTTCGGATGAGCGACGGGCGCGTGGAGGTGTCGGTCTGCGATGTGACCGGAAAGGGTCTCGTCGCTTCCGTGATCATGTCGAAGGTCCGGCAGGCGCTGCGCGTCGCCGCGCAGCTCCAGATAGTCAAGTCCCAAATCTGCTGTAATTCCGGTTCGTCGATCGCGTTAGTTAGGCTGCTCGTCTGTCTCGTTTTACGGCGGCCGGCTTGGCCACCGTCGTTGCTTTCCATTCGAAGTATTCGGTCATGTCGAAGTAGGCTCGGCCTAACCATTCGTCGTTTTGCTCGGAGAGTAGCGCGCCGACCATGCGAATCGCCGCGGCGTCGTTTGGGAAGATGCGAATGACTTTCTCCCGGCGACGAATCTCTTCATTGAGCCGCTCTTGCATGTTGCTCGTGCGCAGTCGCCGGCGATATTTCTCCGGCAGCGGCAAGATCGCAAGCATGTCTTCGAACGCTCCTTCCAAGCACACGCACGACTTGGGCGCCGTTTCTACGAAGCGGGCCATGAATTCCGCATATCGACGCTCGGCCTCTTTGCGATCAGTTGCGAGGAAGATCAGCCGAGCTGCAGCGGTTACGTTTTCGCGTTCTTTCTTGGGCGCGTGATCGAGCAAGTTCTTCATCACGTGGAACTGGCAACGCTGCCATGTCGCGCCGACGAATTGCTTGGCGATCGCCTCGCGTAAGCCCGAGTGATTGTCGGAGACGGCAACGTCGACGCCGTGCAAGCCGCGTGCTTTGAGGCCGCAAAAGAACTCGTTCCACGTCGCAAAGCTCTCCGAATCGCCGATCGAAAGACCAAGGATCTCGCGGTATCCGTCAGCACGAATGCCGCTCGCGATGAGCAGCGCTTTGCTGACGACGCTCTTGTCGGTGCGCACCTTCGTGAAGAGCGCGTCAACGATGATGAATGGGTACGCTGCGTCGAGCCGGCGATTCAAGAATCCCGCGACCGGTTCGTTGAGTGCCTTCGTAAGGCGACTTACCGTCGATTTCGAAAACGACGTCCCGCAGAGGCCTTCGGTTATCCGCGTGACCTTCCGCGTCGAGACGCCGTTGACGACCATCTCCATCAGGCCCACGACGAAGGCTTGTTCGCTGCGGCGATAACGCTCGAAGATGTCGGTTGAGAAGCTGCCGTCGCGCGTCTGCGGCACGCGCAGGACCAGCGAGCCGACGCGGGTCGAGAGCTGTCGATCGCGATACCCATTTCGATAGCCCTCCCGTTCTTCACAGCGCTCGTACCGCTCGGCGCCCAGATGATCGCGCATCTGTGCCTCGAGCACTTGGTTGAGAATCACTTCGACGAGTTTGCCGAGCGCCGCCGGCTGATCAAGCAAAGCTGGAATCGCGTCGCGGGATAGGGTAAGATCGTAATCGGCCACCGTTTCGGTCCTTTCGATTGAGGTGTTGAACAACGTCAATCTTCGAACCGGGGCGGTGGCTACCCGCCCGCTCAATTTACATCAATTATACGGACTCGGCCGTCGATTTCGAAAACGACGTCCCGCAGAGGCCTTCGGTTATCCGCGTGACCTTCCGCGTCGAGACGCCGTTGACGACCATCTCCATCAGGCCCACGACGAAGGCTTGTTCGCTGCGGCGATAACGCTCGAAGATGTCGGTTGAGAAGCTGCCGTCGCGCGTCTGCGGCACGCGCAGGACCAGCGAGCCGACGCGGGTCGAGAGCTGTCGATCGCGATACCCATTTCGATAGCCCTCCCGTTCTTCGCAGCGCTGGTAACGCTCGGCACCCAGATGATCGCGCATGTGCCTCGAGCACTTGGTTGAGAATCACTTCGACGAGTTTGCCGAGCGCTGCCGGCTGATCGAGCAAAGCTGGAATCGCGTCGCGGGATAGGGTAAGATCGTAATCGGCCACCGTTCCGGTCCTTTCGATTGAGGTGTTGAACAACGTCAATCTTCGAACCGGAGCGGTGGCTACCCGCCCGCTCAATTTACATCAATTATAGGGACTCGGCCGCTCCAGATCCCGCTGGGAGCAGTGCTCGATGCAGCGGATCGCGCGCTGCGCGAAGAGTACCCGCACTTCATCGTTACGGCGTTCATGGCCATGATCGACGATGAAGGCGTGAAGACCTACGCCAATGCGGGACACCCCCGGCCGCTGATGCGCCTGCTCGACGGCAGCGTCCCCGAGCTCGCGGGCGGCGGGTTGCCGCTCGGGCTGCGTACGCGAGGAGACGAACAATACCCAACTGCCGAACTCATAGCAGGTTCGGTGCTCGTGTGCGTCACGGACGGCTTGATGGAGGCAGCCTGCGACTACGAACTCGGAGAAGCGCGACTCCGCGCAATCCTCGCCGATCGCACGTTCGACACGGCCGAAGACCCCGCCGCCCTGATCGCTGCTCCGTCCTCGACGGCGAGATACGTGACGACGTCGCAATCATGACCACTCGCGACGGCGCCGATCCCGAAGACGGCATCCGTCGCACGTTCGACCCCCGCGATCGCACGGCAGCCGACGCGACACGGACGGCGATCCGCGACGCGCTTTCCGCCGACGGCGTCACGAAGCAGGACGTCGCCAACGTGGAGCTCGTGTTCAGCGAGCTGATCGGGAACGCGCTGCGCTACGCCGGAGCGGAAGTCGACGTCCGTTTCGCGTGGGAAAGGGTCCTGCACGTACGACAGCGGACCGGGATTTCGGTACGTGCCGCATCTGCCGTCGGACATCATGTCCGAAAACGGTCGCGGCTTGTTTCTCGTCACGGCACTCGTCGAGGACTTCAGCGTCCTGCGCCGCCCCGGCGCGGAAGTCACGCACGCGCCGTGCTGCGCGCGTCACGACTCCCGGATCGCGCCCGGGCCGCACCCGCCCACGGCAGCATCGACGGCGCCCGCCCGGAACAGGTCCTACGCCGGCATCGGTGCATCGAGGCGATAATCGGCCCCGATCTCGAGCGGCGCGTAGTTCCGTGAAACGACGTAATCCGGGCGCGGGTGCGGCGGGATCGGATCGGGTTGATTCGCGCTGGGGTTATAGGCGACGTAGACGTGCCAGCGGTCGTTGGCGGAGAGGTTGTGACCAGACCCGTGCACGATGTTGCAGTGAAAGAGCACCGCCGTTCCCGGTCCACCGGTGATTGCGACGGGCGCGGGGTTGGCGCGCAAGAACGCGCGCATCGGCTCCTTCTCCACCGCCCACTGCGGGTACGACGTCGTCGTCTGGTCCTTCGCCGCCGGCAGCACGCCGTGTTTGTGCGAGCCCGGGACGAAGCAGAGACAGCCGCCCATCTCCGTCGCTTCGTCAAGCATCACCAGGAACGTGGCAGAGTCCCTATAATTGATGTAAATTCAGCGGGCGGGTAGCCACCGCTCCGGTTCGAAGATTGACGTTGACAACACTTCAATCGAAAGGACCGGAACGGTGGCCGATTACGATCTTACCCTATCCCGCGACGCGATTCCAGCGTTGCTCGATCAACCTGCGGCGCTCGGGAAGCTCGTCGAAACGATTTTGAACCAAGTGCTCGAGGCGCAGATGCGCGATCATCTGGGCGCCGAGCGGTACGAACGCTGTCAAGAACGGGAGGGCTATCGGAATGGGTATCGCGATCGACAGCTCTCGACCCGCGTCGGCTCGCTGGTCCTGCGCGTGCCGCAGACGCGCGACGGCAGCTTCTCAACCGACATCTTTGAGCGTTATCGCCGCAGCGAACAAGCCTTTGTCGTGGGCCTGATGGAGATGGTCGTCAACGGCGTCTCGACGCGGAAGGTCACGCGGATAACCGAAGGTCTGTGTGGGACGTCGTTTTCGAAGTCGACGTTCAGTCGCCTCGCGAAGGCCCTTGACGAGCCGGTCGCGGGATTCTTGAATCGTCGGCTCGACGCGGCGTACCCGTTCATCATCGTTGACGCGCTCTTCACGAAGGTGCGCACCGACAAGAGCGTCGTCAGCAAAGCGCTCCTCATCGCGAGCGGCATTCGTGCTGACGGATACCGAGAAATCCTTGGTCTTTCGATCGGCGATTCGGAGAGCTTTGCGACGTGGAACGAGTTCTTTTGCGGCCTCAAAGCACGCGGCTTGCACGGCGTCGACGTTGCCGTCTCCGACAATCACTCGGGCTTACGCGAGGCGATCGCCAAGCAATTCGTCGGCGCGACGTGGCAGCGTTGCCAGTTCCACGTGATGAAGAACTTGCTCGATCACGCGCCCAAGAAAGAACGGGAAAACGTAACCGCTGCAGCTCGGCTGATCTTCCTCGCAACTGATCGCAAAGAGGCCGAGCGTCGATATGCGGAATTCATGGCCCGCTTCGCAGAAACGGCGCCCAAGTCGTGCGTGTGCTTGGAAGGAGCGTTCGAAGACATGCTTGCGATCTTGCCGCTGCCGGAGAAATATCGTCGGCGACTGCGCACGAGCAACATGCAAGAGCGGCTCAATGAAGAGATTCGTCGCCGGGAGAAAGTCATTCGCATTTTCCCAAACGACGCCGCGGCGATTCGCATGGTCGGCGCGTTACTCTCCGAGCAAAACGACGAATGGTTAGGCCGAGCCTACTTCGACATGACCGAATACTTCGAATGGAAAGCAACGACGGTGGCCAAGCCGGCCGCCGTAAAACGAGACAGACGAGCAGCCTAACTTACGCGATCGACGAACCGGAATTACAGCAGATTTGGGACTTGACTAGACGATGAGCTCGCGATGGACCATTTCGTCCGCGCCGTTGACGAATGCAACCTCGTCGCGATAGGCATCGTCTTCCAGTTTCGCTCCCAGCTCGAATTGAACGTAGTGACGCGCTTCGGTTTGCATGTCGCTATCGAGCTCTGCGAAGACCGCGAGCGCTCCTTCAAACTGCGTCGCCTTTTGCAGATGCTCGAGCTGATGTCTCGTCGCCCGCACCTGCGCGGCGCCGACGCGGACTTCACGCAGCGCGATGATCGCCGTAACGGCAATGACGGCGCCGATAAACGCTGTGGCGATTGCCGTTACGGCTTCCCAAGCCATCGCTCGAGATTCTCCGAGGAGCCTTGATGACCTCGACCGCTCCTGGAACTTCCGGTGCCGCAGGGTGAAGCCGTTCTTCACCGGTCAGGCATGAACGAACACGCGCCTCGCAGCCCCGGCGACGGGACCGAGCACCAGAACGCCGCGCGACAGCGACAAACGTGTCGATCGGAAACGTCGAACTCCCCGACGCTCGGGCCCGTGCGGCCGACGAGTTCGCCCCCCGCAGCCAAGCGAAACGGCCCCGATCGTCAGCCTCGTGACTGGGTGCTCGAAACCGGTTCTCCGGCACCGGCTTGACGCTAAGGCGTCCAGAAAGAGGAACAGCTCGCCTTCTTGCCGGCCGAGCGCCGCGCGGGAGACGCATCCCGGGCGGGTAAATTCCGAGGGTGGACATCCTCGCCCCCGCTTCCCTCGATCGTGCCGCGATGGCGGCGCGCTACCGTGCGAACCGTCTGCGCACCGCGCAGCTTTTCGCGATGATCGCGCCCGACGCGTACGAAGATGCGCCGATCCCGCTGCGCCATCCGTTCGTGTTCTACGACGGACACATCCCCACGTTCGCGTTCGTCACCTTGGTGCGCGACGCGCTGGGACGTCCCTCGATCGACCCCGAATTCGAAAAGCTCTTCAACCGCGGAATCGATCCGCGCGACGCGGGCGCCGCCGCCGCGCACAAGCGCGCGGCGTGGCCGTCGCGCGAGACGGTGCACCGCTTCACCGACGCCTGCGATGCGGCGATCTTCGACGCCTATGCGCACGCGACGCTCGACGATCCCTCGAACCCGCGGCTGCTCCATGCCGAAGCGGCGTGGAACGTGCTTGAGCACGAAGAGATGCATCACGAGACGCTCACGTACATCGTGCACCGGCTCGCGCGCGAAAAGCAGCGCGGGCCGCGCGGCGAGCACCGCGACGCGGCACCGCCGCCGCGCGCGCCGATCGCGATCCCGGCGGGCAGCGCGACGCTCGGCGCACGGCGCGGGGCGATCCCCTTCGGCTGGGACAACGAGTTCGACGAGCACGTCGTCGCGGTGAACGCGTTCGGCGTCGACGCGTACGACGTCACCAACGGCGACTACCTGGCGTTCGTGCGCGACGGCGGCCCGGTTCCGATCAACTGGTTCGAGCGCGACGGCGCGTGGATGCTGCGCGGCGTCTTCGAAGATCTCCCGCTCCCGCTCTCGTGGCCGGTGTACGCGACCCAGGAACAAGCCGCCGCGTTCGCGCGCTGGAGCGGCGGCCGCCTGATGACGGAAGCGGAGTACCATCGCGCCGCCTACGGAACGCCCGGCGGCGAGGAGCGGCTTCAGCCATGGGGCGACGCGGCGCCGGATCCGGCGCAGCACGGGAACTTCGGCTGGCGCCGCTTCGATCCCGAACCCGCCGGCTCGTCGCCGCGCGGCGCGAGCGCGTTCGGCGTGCACGATCTCGTCGGCAACGGCTGGGAGTGGACCGCGACGCCGTTCGCGCCGTTCGACGGCTTTGCGCCGATGGCGTCGTACCCGCTGTACTCGAACGACTTCTTCGACGGGATGCACTACGTGATCAAGGGCGCCTCGCCGGTCACGGCGTCGACGCTGGTGCGGCGGTCGCTCCGCAACTGGTTCTACTACGACTATTCCTACGTGTACGCGACCTTCCGGCGCGCGTACGACTGACCTCAGGCGGGACGCGCGGCCACGAGCGTCGCGTTGAGGAGGCTCGCGAGCGCGTAGACGTGCCGCGACGCCGGGACCGGGACACCCAGCACCGCGCCGAGCTCGACGATCGCTCCTAAGAGGACGTCGAGCTCGAGCGGGCGTCCGGCCTCGACGTCCTGCAGCATCGAAGTCTTGTGCTCGCCGACGCGGCGCGCGCCGTCCATCCGCTTCTCGATCGAGATCGGAAGCGTCACGCCGAGCGCGCCGGCGAGCGCCGCGCACTCCTCCATCATCTCGCGCACGAGGCCGGCGGCCTGCGCGTCGCGCATCATCCCGGCGAGCGTCGCGCGCGTGAGCGCAGAGATCGGGTTTAGCGACGCGTTGCCGAGCAGTTTCACCCAGATCTCCGGACGGAGGTCGCGCTCGACGGGCGCCTTCAGTCCGCCGGCGACGAACGCGTCGGCGATCTGCTGCAGCGGTTCTTCCACCGTGCCGCCGGGCGTGCCCAGCGAGAACCGCGTCCCTTCGACGTGCCGGATCACGCCGGGCGAAGCGATCTCCGTCGCGCAGTAGATCACGCAGCCGACGACCCGGTCCGGATCGAACGCCGCGGCCAGCGTCCCGCCGGGATCGACGCTCTGCAGCACCAGGTCTTCGTACGGCCCCGCGAGCCGCTGGAAATACCACCACGGCAGACCGTTCTGCATCCCGACGACACGCGTGCGCGGACCGATGAGGGTGCAGATCTGCGGCAGCAGCGGCGCGATCTGGTGCGCTTTGAGCGCGACGATCGCGCAATCGACGACGCCGACCGCGGCGATCTCGTCGGTCGCGGCGACGCGGGCATGAAAGTCTCCTCGCTCGGAACGCACCTCGACGCCGTGCTCCCGCATCGCCGCGAGGTGCGCCCCGCGCGCGATCAACGTGACGTCCGCACCCCCGCGAGCGAGCGCCGCGCCGACGTAGGCGCCGATCGCGCCGGCACCCACGACGCAAAACCGACCTCCTGCGCGCGAACCGTTGCCGCTCAGGGCTTCCATGTGTACGCTCGTCCTCTCGTCGGGCATGCTGCTCGACCCATTTTTTGCGCGTTCGTCCGGAGGCCTCGTCGTTGACCGCAACCGCTCCGCTCGAGAACCGGTGGGTGCAGCTCGCACTCGGATTCGTCGCGATGGTCATGATCGCGAACCTGCAGTACGGCTGGACGCTGTTCGTGGCGCCTCTCCAGGATGCGCATCCGCACTGGAGCAAGGGCGCGATCCAGTACGCGTTCTTCCTCTTCGTCCTCTTCCAAGTCTGGCTGGTGTGCCGGTCAACGGCTGGCTCGTCGACCGTTTCGGACCGACGCCGTTCGTCGCCGTCGCGGGCGTTCTGGTCGGCGCATCGTGGATGCTCAGCGCGCACGCGGCGACGCTCCCGATGCTCTACGCCGCCTCGATCCTAGGCGGGATCGGCGCCGGCTGCGTGTACGGCACGATGGTCGGTTCGGCGGTGAAGTGATTCCCCGACAAGCGCGGTCTCGCCGCCGGCATCACCGCCGCCGGCTTCGGCGGGGGCGCGGCGCTGACGGTCCTGCCGATCTCGTCGACGATCGCGACGGCCGGTTACGCGTCGGCGTTTTGGACGTTCGGCATCGTGCAGGGTCTCGTCGTGCTCGCCGTCGCGTTTCTCGTCCGCTTCCCCGGCAACGACGACCGCGTACCCGCTCCGGTCGCGAGCCGGGTCGCGCAGAGCGCGTACGATTCGACGCCGCTCGAGATGCTGCGCTCGCCGCAATTCTATCTGCTCTACGTCATGTTCGTGATGATCGCGACCGGGCTGCTCTTCATGACCGCGCAGGTCGCGCCGCTGTCGAAGGATTACGGGATTGCGAAGGCGCCGCTGCACGTGATCGGTTTCGTCGTCATGGCGCTGCCGTTCGCGCCGATCGTCGACAACGTGCTCAACGGCGGCAGCCGCGTGATCTTCGGCGGGCTCTCCGACCGGATCGGCCGTGAGGTCACGATGGCGCTGGCCTTCGCGCTCGAAGCGTTCGGCCTGATCGGCCTGCTCTTCGTCGCGCACAACCCGTGGGGCTTCGTCGTCTGCGCCGGCGCGACGTTCATCGCGTCGGGCGAAATCTGTAGTCTCTTCCCCGCGACGTGCACCGATCTCTACGGCCGCAAGTTCGCCACCGTCAACTGCGGGCTGCTCTACACGGCGAAAGGCACCGCCGCGCTGATCGTCCCCATCGCCAGCCAAATTCGCGACACGACGGGCACCTGGTCCTCGGTGGTGACGGTGCTGGTCGCGTTCAACATCGTCACCGCGCTGCTTGCCGTGTTCGTGCTCAAGCCGATGCGCGAGCGTCGACTCGCAGCCGAAGGGCAGCGCCCCGCACCGGCGGGTGCGGCCGCTGCCGCCGCAGTACGCTAGGAGCGATGCACCGCACCGTCTCCGACACCGTCGCCGAACTGCTCGCCGGGGGCGATGCCTCCGCGCCCGCTCTCGCCGAGCCCGGCGGTCCGGGCTTGACCTACGGTGCGCTGCGCGCGACGATCGACGACTTCGCGCGCGAACTGCGCGGTCGCGGTATCGCGGCGGGCGACACAGTCGCGCTTGCCGTTCCGAACGGCCTCGGCATCGTCGCGGCGTTTCTGGGCATCACGCGCGCGCGTGCGATCGCCGCTCCGCTCAACCCGGCGTACACGCGCGACGAGTTCGCGTTCTATCTCGAAGACATCGGTCCGGCGCTGCTGCTGGTCCCGCCGGGCGCGGGCGCGGCCGCGCGCGAAGCCGCCGCGGCGCTCGGAATTCCCGTCGCCGACGTCACCATCGCCGCCGACGGCAGGGTGAGCACGGGCGCGACGCCGGACGGTGCGGAGCTCGAGCCGCCGTGCGCCGACGACGTCGCGCTGTTCCTGCACACCAGCGGAACGACGAGCCGGCCCAAGGGCGTCCCGCTGCGCCACGTCAACCTGTGCGCTTCCGCCGACAACATCGCACGCTGGTATCGGCTTACGCCGCAAGACGTCTCGCTGTGCGTGATGCCGCTCTTCCACATCCACGGCATCGTCTTCTCGACGCTTGCCTTCTTGGGTGTCGGCGCGTCGGTCGTCGTCCCGCCGAAGTTCTCTGCGAGCGCGTTCTGGCCGGCGGTGCGCGAGTACGGCGCCACCGTCGTCAGCGCCGTGCCGACGATCTATCGCACCCTGCTCCTGCGCGCCGACGACGACGGCGCGCCGCACGCGTGGGAGCACACCTTGCGGTTCCTGCGCTCGTCGAGCTCTGCGCTCCCGGCGGCCGAGTTTCACAAGCTCGAAGCGCGCTTCGGCGTCCCGGTGATCGAAGCGTACTCAATGACCGAAGCGGCGCACCAGATGTGCGCAAACCCGCTCGACGGCGAGCGGCGCGCCGGATCGGTCGGCGTCGGCGCGCACGTCGAGGTCGCGATCATGGATGATGCGGGGACGCTGCTCCCGCCGCACGGCGAGGGCGAGGTGGTCGTGCGCGGACGCAACGTGATGCGCGGGTATCACAACAATCCCGAAGCGAACGCAGCCGCGTTTACGCACGGCTGGTTCCGCACCGGCGACCGCGGTAAACTCGACGAGCGCGGTTACCTCACGCTGGTCGGACGCATCAAGGAATTGATCAATCGCGGCGGCGAGAAGATCTCGCCGGTCGAGATCGACGAAGTGCTCGCCAAGCATCCGGGCGTCGTCGAAGCGGTGACCTTCGCGCTCCCCGACGAGAAGTACGGCGAAGACGTCGCTGCCGCGGTCATCGTGTGCGACGGCGTCACCGAGGGCGAACTCGCCGACCACGTCCGCGCCCACCTCGCCCCCTTCAAGGTCCCCAAGCGCTTCTTCCTCACCGACGCGATCCCGAAGACCGCGACGGGCAAGGTGCAGCGCCGTCTCGTCGCCGCCGCGTTCGCGCCGCCCGGCTGAACGCTGCCGTACGGTTTTCGGAACAAGGACGCCGCGGAGGACGTCTCTCGCTTCGAATCATGAGCGAGGAAGTGGTCGACGAGCGGCTCTTCACCATGAACCGTGCCGAGCTCGACGCGTTTCCGGACGGCGTGATCACCTTGAACCGGGACGCGACGATCGTTCGATACAATCGCACCGAAGCGCTGCTCGCGCGGCGCAACCAAGATGAGACGATCGGCCTGAACTTCTTCCGCGACGTCGCCCCGTGCACCGCGGTCAAGGATTTTCAGGGCCGCTTCGAGGCCTTCACCCAGCATCACGATTCGAAGGTCGAGCGGTTCGATTTCGTCTTTCGGTTCGCGTGGGGCACGCAGGACGTCGGGATCACGCTCATCCGCAAGGCCGGCTTCGACGAGATCAACGTGCTCGTGAGCCGCCGCTCGAAGAACGACTAGCCGCGGCGCCGGCACGGCGCCCGCGCAGTGATCCGCTTCGCAGTTGATGCGCGGCGGGGCGGCGGGATCTATGGTCGAGCGCCGTTCCCGACGATACCGAGAGTACTATGAGAACGGCGATCCGCATTGCGGGTGCCGCCATCGGACTCGGTGTGCTCGTGCTGGCGAACGCAGGATGCGCTCGCGACGTCCTTCCGACGTCACACGGGCTGCACGGCGCAGCACTCCGCTCGACCTCCTACCACCATCTCGCGTTCACCGAAGGCGTGACCGTCACGGGTTCGGGCGCGAAGACGCTCAGCGCGTTCGCGATCGCGCCCTTGGCGGGATCCGACGTGCCGGCCGCAGCGGCACCGGTGCCCGCCGCTCCCGCGCTCGAAGCCGTCGACATTCCCGGGGCCGTGCGCGACGTCGAACGCATCCCGGCGGAGTTGGGCCAACTCCGCCGGCTGCTGATGTACGGCGCGCTCGGGGTCCTGGTGTGCGGCGGTCTGAACGCCGTGCTGCTGACGGCGATCCTGGTCGCGCTGCTCCGCCGCCCGACACCGATCCCGGTCCGGCGGACCCCCGAAACCGACTCGTCGGCATCGGCGCCGATCGTGCGTTGCGGCTGCGGCACCCCGATCTCGGCCCGTTCGCGGACGGGACGATGCCGGCGCTGCGCCCTCGAGCACAACCGCCGTCTCGCCGTCGGCGGCGACGGCCTGCGGTCGCTCGAACCCGCCTCGTAGCAGGGAGGCCGCTCACCGGCCGAGGTGAGCGAACTGCGCCGCGAAGGCCTCGGGATCGAGCGTCGTTTGGGCTGCGAGCCGCGAGAGCCGCGGTTCGGTGAAGTCGTGCGGCTCGAGCCGGATCATGTACTTCCGCGCGACCTCGTACGATTCGGTCGTCACGTCGACCATCCGTACGCGAATCCGCCCGGTGGCGGGATCGAGCATCTCGTTCAGCGTGACGGGATGGATCCGTCCGCCGGCGAGCGCGATGAGCGACCCGCTGCCGCCGCCGAGCAGGTAGCGGACTGCGCCGTACCCGAGCGTGCGCGTGTACTCGGCGTCGAACGGAATCGGCTTCGCGCTGCGCAGTTCGTAGCCGATGTCCTTCGGGACGACCGTCGTGTCGAGCCCGAGCTCGGTGAGGCGGCTGCGGACGGCATCGCGCAGCACGCTGCCCAGCGGCACGTCCGCCAGGCGCACGTGCCCGTACGCGTCGCGCGCCGCCGTCGTGACCGCCGCGAGCTCGTCGGGCGCGATGCGCTCCGCGATCCCTTCGGCGACGACGGCGACGCCGTGGTCCTGGCCTGACGCGAGCCGCTTCACGATCGCGCCGACGAGCGTATCGACGACCGCGGCGAGGCGGATCGTGCCGTCGGGAAATTCCTCGGGGATCACCGCGATCGTCGCGCCGGCGGCCTTGCAGATTCCCAGCGCGAGCGCGCCCGACTTGCGCCCCATCGTGACCGCGAGATACCAGCGCGACGCGGTGCGCGCGTCTTCCATGAGATTCTCGACGATCGCCGAGCCGACGGCGCGCGCCGTTTCGAACCCGAAGGTCGGCGCGTTGTCTGGGAGCGGAAGATCGTTGTCGATGGTCTTCGGGACCGTCGCGACGCCGATGCGGCCCTTGGTCTCGGCGGCGATGCGGGTCGCGCCGAACGTCGTGTCGTCGCCGCCGATCGTGATGAGGTACCGCACGCCGAGCATCGTGAGCGAACGAACGCAGCGACGCAGCGACTCCGGGTCTTTGGCAGGGTTCGTGCGCGAGGTGCGCAGCATCGATCCGCCGGTGAAGTGCAGGCGCGACACGTCGTCGATCTCGAGCTCCTGCACGTGCGAGGTGTCGCCGCGCACGAGGTGGCGATAGCCCTCGTAGATGCCCAGCACGCGCAGCCCGCTGTTGCGCGCCTCGATCGTCGCCGACGCGATCACGCCGTTGATGCCGGGAGCCGGGCCGCCCCCGACCAGGATCGCCAGGGTCTCGTCGCCGTTCATCGGATCCTCGCGGAGCGGCAGCAGAACGTCAGACGGCCGCGGGGGTCGCCGCATCCATGCGCGTGCGCAGTTCGGCGTCGAGCGCGTCGAGGAACTGGGTCGTCGTCAGCCAGGGCTGATCGGGTCCGATCAGCACCGCGAGATCCTTGGTCATCTTGCCGGACTCGACCGTGTCGATGCAGACCTGTTCGAGCGTCTCGGCGAACCGCGTGACCTCGGGCGTGCCGTCGACCTTGCCGCGATGCGCGAGCCCGCGGGTCCACGCGAAGATCGACGCGATCGGATTCGTCGACGTCTCGCGCCCCTTCTGGTGCTCGCGGAAGTGGCGCGTCACCGTCCCGTGCGCCGCTTCGGCTTCGATCGTCTTGCCGTCCGGCGTCATCAGCACCGACGTCATCAGGCCGAGCGATCCGAAGCCCTGCGCAACCGTGTCCGACTGCACGTCGCCGTCGTAGTTCTTGCATGCCCACACGAACGCGCCCGGCCACTTCAGCGCCGACGCCACCATGTCGTCGATCAGCCGGTGCTCGTAGATCAGACCGCGGCGATCATACTCGGCCTTGAATTCTTCCTCGAACACCTGCTGGAAGAGGTCCTTGAAGCGCCCGTCGTACGCTTTGAGAATGGTGTTCTTCGTCGAGAGATAGACCGGCCAGTTGCGCAGCAGTCCGTAGTTGAACGACGCGCGGGCGAAGCCGCGGATCGACTCGTCGAGGTTGTACATCGCGAGCGCCACGCCGCCGCCGGGGAACTCGAAGACCGTCCGTTCGATCGGCGCGCCGCCGTCCTTCGGCTGAAATTTCAGCGTGAGCGTGCCGGCGCTGGGGACGACGAAATCGGTCGCGCGATACTGGTCGCCGAACGCGTGGCGGCCGATGACGATCGGCTGCGTCCAGCCCGGGACGAGGCGCGGCACGTTGCGGCAGATGATCGGCTCGCGAAAGACGGTTCCGTCGAGCTCGTTGCGGATCGTCCCGTTCGGCGACTTCCACATCTGCTTGAGATGGAACTCTTCGACGCGGGCTTCGTCGGGCGTGATCGTCGCGCACTTCACGCCGACGCCGTACTGTTTGATCGCGCGCGCCGCGTCGAGGGTCACTTGGTCGTTCGTCTGGTCACGGTACTCGATTCCCAGGTCGTAATACTTGAGGTCGAGGTCGAGATAGGGCAGGATCAGCTTGTCTTTGATGAACCGCCAGATGATGCGCGTCATCTCGTCGCCGTCGAGTTCGACGATCGGGTTACGGACGGTGATCTTGTTCAGGGTACCGGTCTCCAGGTCGAGGCGTGACCGGCAGGGCTTGGCGAGGCGCGCGGGACCGGCCTTCCGAACCGGCGCTTGATGCGCGTCGTCAGCCTCCTCCCCAGCGCCACGGAGATTCTTTTCGCAATCGGTGCCGGCGATGCGGTCGTGGGCGTCACGCACGAGTGCGACTTCCCTGCCGAGGCGCGCACGCGCCCGCACCTCACCTCCTCGCTCCTCCCCGCCGAACTCAACGCCGCCGGGATCGACCGCCACGTGCGCGCGAGCGTGCACGCCGGCTCGTCGCTGTACGGGCTCGACGACGCGGCGCTGGCCGCGCTCGAACCCGATCTGATCGTCACGCAGGAGCTGTGCGCGGTGTGCGCGGTGTCCTACGAGATCGTCGATCGCGCCGCGAAGCGGCTGCGCGGCGATCCGCGGGTCGTCTCGCTCGAGCCGTCGTCGCTCGACGACGTCTTCGCGACGATCGCGTTCGTCGGCGATCTGGTCGCGCGGCGCGCCGAGGCCGACGCGTTCGTCGCCGGACTGCGCGCGCGCGTCGCGGCACTCCGCGAGCGCGTTTCCCGGCGCGATCGTCCGCGCACGCTCGTGCTGGAATGGACCGATTCGCCGATGAGCGCCGGCCATTGGACGCCCGGGCTCGTCGAGCTCGCCGGCGGGATCCCGGTGCTGGGCAATCCCGGCGCGAACAGCCGCGTCCTCGATTGGGGAGCGATCGCAGCCGCGGACCCCGACGTCGTCCTGATCGCGCCGTGCGGCTACGACCTGGCGAAGGCGCGGGACGCGGTCGCGGCCCTGCCCGAGCCCGGCGCGCACGCGCTGCGCGGGCTGCGAGCGACGCAGGAGGGCCGCGTCTTCGCCGTCGACGGCAACGCGTTCGTCAACCGCCCGGGACCGCGGCTGGTCGAGACGGCGGAACTGTTCGCCGCCGCGATGCACGGATTCGCGCCGCCCGTGACGGGCGTCATGGAGCGCATCACCGGAGAGTAGCTCGCTTGCGTCGTAGTGCGGCGCGTATGAGTTTCAACGCGGCAACGTTCCCCGCGGCCAACGCGCCGTTCGACGTCTCCGATCATCCGCTGATCCACGACGTCAACCAGGAACACGCCGATCGTCTCACCCGGTCGGGCGCGCGTCCAGGACGATCGCCGACTGGACCGGCGCGCCGATCGCCCTCGGCCTCGCGGTCCTAGTGCAGGCGATCTGGATCCCGGTCGGGATCGTCACCAAATTGGATCCGTTTCCGTTCGCGTTTCTGCTGACGTGCTCGAACGTGCTGCAGCTGATCGATCCTGATCTTCGTCCTTGCGGTCGGCCAGCGCCAGTCGTCGGCGCACGCCGAACTGCGTGCCGAACACGATCACAGCGCGATCTCGCGGCTACTCTACCGTCAAGAAGTGCAAGAAGACATCCTGATCTCGATCGCCGGCAAGATCGAGTGCGACGTCGCCGATCTCAAGCAGATCTTCGCGCGTCTCGCCGCCGCGGACAGCGGACCGTGACGCGCCTCGCCGGGCGCGCCGCGCCGTGAACGTCCCGGGGAGCTTCGACGCGCTGATCGCGATCGTTGCGATCTACCTCGGGCTGGCGGTGTTCTGTTCGCACGTCAACGAGCAGATCGCGGCGTTCTGCAAATGGCGGGGCGAGCAGTTGTACCTCGGCGTGCTCAACCTGCTGGTCGGCGAACGCGGGATCACGGACGCCATCTTCACGCACCCGCTCGTCACCGCGTCGCGCAACGATCCCGGCGGCAGGCCGGTGACGAATCCCGGCGCCACGGCGGCATCCCCGTATCGGCCGTCGTTTCTCGACGCGCGCAACTTCTCGCTGGCGATGTGGGATACGATCGGCCGTGCGACCGTCGACGCGCGCACGAACGCGATTGCGGTCGACGCCGAAGCGGCGAGCGCGATCGCGGCGCCCGACGTGCTGTTCGCCGATCTCAAGGCGCGCGTGACGGCACTCCCCGCCGGCGACCTGCAGCGCCAGCTCGCGGTCCTCGTCAACGACGCGCAAGGAAGCTACGACCGCCTGCTGCGCTCCACCGACGCCTGGTTCGATCGCCAGATGGATCGCGTCTCCGGCTGGTACAAACGCAAGACGCAGTGGGTGATCATTGCGATCGCGTTCGTCACCGTCTTCCTGCTCGGGATCGACTCGATCCGCATCGCCTCGCGGCTGTACGCCGATCCGACCACCCGTGCGGCGCTGGTCGGCGCCGCGGCGAACGCGGTCGCGCCGCAAGTCGCAAAGCACGTGCAGACCGGCGTGCTCGCGACGCCGAACGCCGCGACGCCCGCGGGTCCGACGCCGCAATCGGTCGCGGACGCGGTCGACGACATCTTTGCGACGATCCCCCTCGACACGTTCCTGACCGGACTCACGGGCGGATGGACGGCTCCGGTGACGCGGGCAGCGCTCTGGTCGGACGTCCTGCACGTGACGGGACTGCTCGTCACCGTCACGGCGGCTGCGCTGGGCGCGCCGTTCTGGTTCGACGCGCTTTCGTCGCTCGTCAACGTGCGTCTGGCAGGCCCGAAACCGGCGTCGCGCGCCAATCCGGCGGGCAACGCGCCCGCGCCGGCGCCGTAACCGCTATTCGGGCTTGTCGGTAAAGCGCTGCGCCGATTCGACGATCACGCGGCGCGCAGCGGCGGCGTCGTCCCAGCCTTCGGTGCTGGTGTGCTTCCCTTCGAGCAGTTTGTACGTCTCGAAGAAGTGCTGGATCTTCCGCAGCTGGTGCGTGAAGATCTGGGTGAAGTTGTGCACGTCGGCATAGTCGGGTTCGCCGACCGGGACCGCGAGCACCTTGTCGTCGGGCTTCCCGTTGTCGATCATCTTGAGCAGGCCGATCGGCCGCGCAACGACCAGACAGCCGCTGAAGGTCGGCTCGGAGACGAGGATCAGCACGTCGAGCGGATCGTCGTCGAGCGCGAGCGTGCGCGGAACGAATCCGTAGTCGCCGGGATAAAAGATCGGCGAGTGCAGCGCGCGGTCGAGCCGGAAGATGTCGAGCGATTTATCGTACTCGTATTTGTTGCGCGACCCGCTGGGGATCTCGACGATGACGTTGATCTCGTCCGGCGCCTTCTCGCCCAGCGGAAGATTCAACCGGTTCTGACGGGTTGCAAGACTCATCGCACCGAGCGTTCGCACCCCGCACGCTCCGCGCCTTGACGCCCGCTCAGGCTCCGAAGGCCGCGAGCATCGCGACTTCGGCGACGACGATCGTGAAGCCGTAGGCGTCGCCGGTGAGGCGGCCGCCGAGGCGCGGGCGTATCCACGTCATGCACGCGACGGCGGCCGCGACGCCGCAGGCCAGCGCCGCCGCGCCGCGCACAAGCCCGGCGAGCGTTGCACAGGCGCCGACGAGCGCCGCCGAGAGCACCAGCATCGGAACCGACGGACCCTCACCATCGCCGTACGGGACGACGCGCGCGTACGCCACCGCGGCGAGCCGCGCCGCCGCAGCGGCGGTCGCGAGCGTCAGCACGTAGCGCTGCGGCGGGATCGACCACAGCGCGGAGATCCAGACGGCACCTGCCACCGCGAATCCCGCCAGCGCGAACGTGCCGTGGCCGGGATCGTCGAGGATCTCGCGCCGTCGCTCGGGCGTCGCGCTCGCGAAAAACGCGTCGCAGCCGTCGAGAAATCCGTCGAGGTGGATGGCGCCGGTGAGCACGATCGACGCGCCGAACGCGGTCGCGACCGCGAGCGCGTGCGGCGCCGCGAGCGAGACCAGGTACGCAGCGCCGCCGGAGAGCGCCCCGACGACCGCACCGACCAGCGGCAGCCATGCCATCATCGCCCCGTCGGGCGGGCCGGCGACGCCGACCGGCAGGATCGAAAAATAGGAAAACGCCGCGCGCACGGAGCGCAGGGCGCTCACGTCGGGTCCGGCTCCTTCGTCGCGACGCCGGCTTCGGCGAAGGTGTGCATCTCGCGCACCATCCGCGCCGCGGCCTCGACGAGCGGGAGCGCGAGGGCCGCGCCGCTGGCCTCTCCCAGGCGCAAATCTAAATCGAACAGCGGCTCGAGTCCGAGCGCCTCGAGCGCGAGCGCGTGGCCCGGCTCCTGCGAGCGGTGCGCCGCGACGCAGTAGTCGAGCGCCTGCGGTGCGATCGCGCCGGCGATCAGCGCGGCCGCCGCGACGATGTAGCCGTCGAGGACGACCGGGATGCGCGCGCGTGCCGCGCTGAGGATGGCGCCGGCCAATCCGACGATCTCGTAGCCGCCGGCTTCGCTTGCGATCTGCTCCCAGGTGAAATCTTCGATGCGCGCGAGTGCCTTTTCGACGGCCGCGATTTTCACCGCGAGACGCGCGTCGTCGATCCCCGTGCCGCGCCCGACAACCGCGCGCACGGGTTTGCCGGTGAACGCCGCGACGATCGCGGCCGCGGCGGTCGTGTTCGCGATCCCCATCTCGCCGAGCGCCAGCACGTCGAACGGCGCACGCTCCGCGGCTTCATCGTACGCGGCGATCCCTGCCGCGAGCACGTAGCCCAGATCGTGCCGCGGGATCGCCGCACGCCGGGCCAAGTTGGCGGTACCGTATCCGCAGTGCACGTCGATGAGCCGCGGATGCGCCGCGAGTTTCGCGCGCACGCCGAAGTCGGCGACGTACACCTCGGCGCGCACCGCGCGCGCGAACGCGTTGATCGCGGCGAATTCGCCGAGAAATCCGCCGACCATCTGCGCGGTCACTTCCGGCGGGTACGCGCTCACGCCGTCTTCGGCGACGCCGTGGTCGGCCGCGCCGATCAGAATCGTCCGCCGCTCGTACGCGTGCGCCGGAATCCCGCCGGCGATCGCGCACAAGCGCACAGCGAGCGTCTCGATCTTTCCGAGGCTTCCCTGCGGTTTGGTAAGGTTATCGATGCGCTCGCGTCCCGCCGCCGCGACAGCAGCGTCGATCGGTGCGATCTCCGCGCGCCAGTCGCGCGTGATCACGACGCGAGCTCCGCCGTGACGTTGAGCTCGGCGAGGTGCCAGACGCCCGCGGTGCGGCGAAAACGCGTCACCGATGCGGTGAGAAAACGCACCTTCATCGCGCGCGCGTCGCTCTCTCCGAGCAGCACGCGCAGCAGCGCGTGGAGCGGCCCCGCGTGCGTCGCGATGAGCGCCGTCCCGTCGTCAGGGAGTTCCGCGGTGACCGCTACAACGGCGTCGCCGATGCGCGCGCACAGGGCCTCGAAGTCTTCGCCGCCCTCGGGACGGTAGACGTGCACCGCGGTCTCGTTGCCGGCGTCGAACTGCGGGTTGCGCGCTACGATCTCATCCCACGTCAGCCCCTCCCACGCGCCGAACGCCATCTCGCGCCAGCCCGGATCGCGCCGCAGCGCGACGTCGCGGTCGCCCAGGACGATCCGCGCGGTCTCCTCGGCGCGCTGCAGATCGCTCGTCACCGCGCGGTCGAAGGGCTCGCCGCGCAGCAAGACGCCGAGCGCCGCCGCTTGCGCGCGGCCCTCGGCGTCGAGCGGGATGTCGGTGTGTCCCTGAAAGCGCCCTCCGGCGTTCCAGGCCGTCCGCCCGTGGCGGACGCAGATCAGCTCCACACCGGACTATGAGCGCGGCAGCATCGGCCTTCCTTCGTGCGCCACGAGCAGATCGTGCATGTCGTTCGCGTGCTCTTCTTCGGTCGCGAGGATCTTCTCGAGCATCGTGCGCGTGGTGGAGTCCTTGTCGCCGAAGAAGCCGATCAGTTCGCGATAATGTTCGATCGCGATCCGCTCGGCGATCAGATTCTCCTTGATCATCCCGACCAGATTGAGATCGCTCGCGCCGTACTGCGACGCGGAACGCATCGCCAGACCGTCGGGATCGAAGTTCGGCGTTCCGCCCAACTGGTTGATCCGATCGGCGATCATCTCCATGTGCTCGCGCTCTTCGCTCGCATGCTGCGCGAACTCGTCCTTCGGACCTTCGCTCGCGATCCCGGTCGCGGCGATGCTGTGCATCGTGTAGCGGAGCACGCACACGATCTCGGTCGCCAGCGCACCCTGCAGCAGGTCGATGGACACTTTCGGGTCGAGCCCGTAGTCCTGCGTGACCGCGCCCTTCTCGATCTGCTCGCGCGCCCGCTGCCGGAGCGTGGTGATGTCGCTGAGGAAGGGCTGGTGGTTCTTGGTGGTGGTGGACACGACGGAAATCTCCCCGCTCGGATGAATGGTCTACGGGACCAGGTGTACCCGCGAAGCGGCTGCTTCACGCGCGACCGCCGCGCAGGCCGGGACGACGATGTGACCGCCGTCCATGTCACCGTAGACCACGACGCGGCCCGAAGCGGTTCCGTGGCGCCACACAAACGACGCGACGTACGCGCACATCACGGCGTCGATCTTGTCGTCCCAGGCTTTGTACTTCGAGGAATCGGGCAGGCGCGCGGGCAGCAGCTCCGCGGGGATGCACAGCGGCGGATCGGCGTCGCGCAGGGTCCCCAGGAGCGAACGGTAACGCGCCCAAGCGTCGAGCACGGCGGGCCACGCCCGCCGCTTCTTCTTGTACGGGATGACGCGCTCGAGCCCGAACAGCCGGACGGCCGCCGGATGCGGAAACGCTTCGAACGCAACGGTGCGGCGATCGTGCGGAGCGATCTCGAGCGTCTCGACGACGCCGTCGGCGCGCAGGCGGTCGAGCAGCGCGCGGGCGCGGCCGCCGTCCGGGAACCGCGCGAGGTTAGCCGGGTACGGGCCGGCATGGTGCCGCGCGAAATCGCGCGCAAGTTCTGCTTCGCAGCAGCGCCTGCCCGAGCGGTTGGTCACGATCGTCGGCATGTCGATCGCGATCGCGCCGCCGCCGGTCCCCAGATGCGCGCGCACCCAGTCGAGGATCTGGTCGTCGCCGCGCAGATCGGCGCGCAGGGCGAAGAGCGTCCCCTCGCCGTCGAGCGCGGCGAGCCCCGAAGGGTTCGCCGCCGACCACGCCAGGTCGAGTCCGAGGAATCGCGGAGCGTTCATCGCGCCGCGGCGCCGCCGCAGAGGCTCCGTCCGCGGCGGCTGGAAACGTCGGAACGCATGGAGACCCCGGATCGCGTCGGCATTCGTAAGATGTACAAACTCTACGTGAACGGCGCGTTCACCCGCAGCGAGTCGGCGCGCAGCGACCAGATCGGCGGCGAGAACGTCGCACGCGCATCGCGCAAGGACGTCCGCGACGCGGTCGTCGCCGCGCGGGCCGGACACGAGAAGTGGGCGGCGAGCGCTCCCGCCAATCGCGGGCTGGTGCTCTACCGGCTGGCGGAGATGATGGAAGCGCGCGCCGCCGAGCTCGCCGCGCAGCTGGTGACCGGCGGGACCGCCGATGCCGCGGGCGCGCGGCGCGAAGTCGCGGCCGCGATCGACCGCGTCGTCTGGTACGCGGGCTGGTGCGACAAGTACCTCGCCCTGGCGTCGACGCGCAATCCGGTCGCCGGGCCGCACTTCAACTTCTCCACCCCGGAACCGACCGGGATCGTCGCCGTCGTCGCCCCGGATGCGCCGGCGTTGCTGGGCCTCGCCACGGCGGTCGTGCCGGCGCTGGTGAGCGGGAACGCCGTCGTCGCCGTCGCCTCGGAGACCGACCCGCGCACCGCGGTCGTCTTCGCCGAGTGCGTTGCGACCAGCGACCTCCCCGCCGGCGTCTGCAACCTGCTCACCGGCCGTCGCGAGGAACTCGCGCCGGTCCTCGCCGGACACATGGACGTCAACGCGCTCGTCGCCTTCGGACTCGACGACGCCGCAGCAAAGCGCCTCGGCGAGCTCGGGGCGGAGAACGTCAAGCGGACGCGTTGCGAACCGGCCGCCGAGCCGGCCGCGTGGTTCGACGCGCAATACGACGACCTCGAGCGCGTCCTCGCGTTCACCGAACTCAAGACGATCTGGCATCCGGCGCGCATCTGAACCCTGCGAGGCCTTCCGCCGCCGCGGCGTGAAAAGGGGGCGGCGGCCGCGGAGAGGTGGCAGAGCGGTTGAATGCACTCGCTTGGAAAGCGAGCATACGGTAAAACGTATCGGGAGTTCGAATCTCCCCCTCTCCGAATGCGCCCGCCAGGCTCCCTACCTGCGGAGCAGCGGGCGAACGCGTTCGTACGGGAGGCTGAACGCCGTCGTGCCGTTGCGCCCGACGACGGTGTGCGCGCTGAACAGCGCGTCGTCGAGGGCTTCTTCGACGACGTCGGCGGTCGCTTCGTATAGGGCGTCGATCCGGTCCTCGTCGGTCTCGACCTGCGGGCCGGCGATCCCGCCGTCGCGCGGGTAGCGATGCGTCGTCGAGAACGCGAGGAACAGGTCGCCGCTCGAGACGCGTGAGGTCGCGCCGGTGCGCGCGAGTCCGATCGTCGCGCGTTTCGCGATATCGCGCAGGCGCGCGTGATCGAGCGGCGCGTCGGTTGCGACGACGATGATGATGCTGCCGTCGGCCGCGCGGCCGCGCAGCGGCATCGCCGCCGCCGCCGCGCGCCGCCGGATCGGAAGCAGCTCGTGCGTCAGCGAGCGGCCGACCGGGACGCCGTCGATCCGCAGATCGGCGCGCGGCTGCGAACCGATGTTCGCGTTGAGCAGCACGCCGACGGTGTAACCGCCGAGGGTCTTCGGCAGGACGCGCGACGCCGATCCGATCCCCCCGGCGAACGCGAACGCCAGCATCCCCGTTCCTGCGCCGACGTTGCCGCGCGCGAAGTCGCCGCTCTTCGCAGCCTCGAGCACCGCGACGACGTCTTCGGCATGCACGTACCGGCCTTGAATGTCGTTGAGTCCTTGATCGTCGCACTCGGCGACGAGCGGGAGCGGGACGTCGTCGCTGCGCCCGATCTGCGGATGGTGGGCGATCATCCACGAGACGACGCCGTCGTCGGCGCGGCCGACGTCGAGCGTGTCGGTCAGCACGATCGGCACCTCGAGAAACCCCGCCTGGTCGACCCAGTGCGCGCCGGTCATCTCGCCGTTGCCGTTCAGGTCGAACGTCGCTGCGGCGACGCGCTGGTTCCAGATGTCCTCGTTCGGGACGATCGCGGTCGCGCCGGTCCGCACGTCGGTGCCTTCGACCTTGGTGACGTGCGCGACGCGCACGCCGGGGACATCGGTGATCGCGTCGACGGGTCCGGGCGTCAGCGTCCCGATCGCGACGGGCGAACGCGCGCCCGCGGGCGCGGCGAGCAGGACGAGAGCGAACGAGAACGCGAGCGTACGACGCATCTGCCGCCGATTCACGCCGTCGCGGCGATGTGCCTGTGCGACGCGGCCTCGACCCGCAGACGTTCGTAAGCGTCGCGCAGCGCCGCAAGCCGTTGCGGGTCGACGCGGCACCCCGCGTTGGGACCGCTTGCGACCGGCTCGTCGAACATGCGCGGCGGCAGGGTGTCCTCGGCGGACGTCCAGCCGAGCCGCGCGTTGATTGCGCGCTTGCGCTCCCACGTGCGCTGTGCGGCGGCGCTCAGCCCGTCGGCATCGAGCGCGAGCCCCGCGACCGCGCTCCACAGCGCCGCCGCTTCGCGCTCGAAATCGTCGAAGCAGTCGCGCACGAACTTGCACAGCACCAGGCTGTCCCACGCCATTGCGCGGTTCTCCGCTTCGATCGCGTCGGCGGCGCGGGTCTCGTCGTCACGTTCGGCGGACGGGTCGCGCAGGTCGCGATCGTAGGTCGCCGCGCGGTTGTGACACGCACCGCGCGTGCACGTCGCGAGGCCGAGCGCGTACGTCGGAAGCGTCCGCGGTTCGTAGCCCGGCAGTTCGAGCCCCTTGCAATGCATCGCAAATCGTTCCGCGCCCTTGCCGATACGCTGCGCTGCCGCGCGCACGCCGTCGGCGAGCAGGTCGCCCAGACCGCGCCGCTCCGCGACCGCGTCGATCGCGGGCAGCAGGACCGCGGCGTTCCCGAAACGCAGCGGCGGGCCGAACGCATCGGCCGCGACCAGGCCGTGCTGCGCGCACTCCATCGCGAACGCGATCGCCGATCCGGCGGAGATCGTATCGATCCCGACGGCGTCGCAGCGCGCGATCGCGTCGAGCACCGCGTCGAGATCGTCGACGCCGCAGTTCGGACCGAACGCCCACACCGACTCGTACTCGCTCGCGGCGGCGGCGCGGCGGTCGCGATCTTTGCGCACGTAAAGGTGCTCGCACTGCACCGGACAGCCCGCGCAGCCCGCGCGCAGTTCGAGGTACGTCCCGCGCGCCTCGCGCGCGCGCTCGGGCGTCACGTTCTCCGCCCCCTCGAACGTCGCGGCGGTGAAGTTGCGCGTCGGGAGCTGACCCATCCGCTGCAGGACGCGCAGGTTCGCGCTCGTGCCGAGGACGCGGTACTTCGCCGTCGTCGGACCGAGCGCGCGCTCGCGCAGCACGTTCGACAACGCCGCCGTCGCCGCCGGATCCGCAATCCGGACCTCGCCGCGGCCGCGCAGCGCGATCGCCTTGAGCCGCTTCGCGCCGAACACCGCACCGGTGCCGCCGCGCCCGGCTTGACGCCCGTCGTTCTCGACGGCCGCATAGCGCACGCCGCGTTCGCCGGCGGGACCGATCGCGCAGACGCGCAAGGAACGGTCCCCGTACCGTTCGCGCAGCGCTTTCGTCGTCTCGCGCGCCGACCGTCCTGCAAGGCCGGATGCATCTTCGAAACGGACGTCGTCGCCGTCGATCGCGAGCACCGTCCACGCGTCGCTCGCCCCCGTCACCACGATCGCGGCCAGCCCGCAGCGGCGCAGCACCGCCGAGAAATGGCTCGACGAGAGCCCCTCGTTCAGCAGCCCGGTGAGCGGCGAGATCGTCGCCAGCGCGTGCTTGTTGGCCGCCGGCACCGGCGTCGACGCGAACGGGCCGGCGGCGATCACGATCGGATTCTCCGGTCCGAGCGGATCGAGCCGTCCGCGCACGCGCTCGTCGGTCAGCCGCACGGCGAGCCCGACGCCGCCGAGCGCGTCAGCGAAGACCTCGTCGCCGAGCGCGGTGCGGCGAACGCTGCGCGCGCTCAGATCGACTTCGAGCAGATCGCGCGGGCCAGCGTACGTCATCCGCCGCTCGCGAGGAACAGCACGCACGGACGATCGCCGTCGCCGAATCGTTCGCCTTCGCGCGGCGCACGTCGCCCGTCGAGCAGGACGAGATTCGGTTCGACCAGCGCGTCGCGCGAGGGCGCGATGACCCCGGGGACCATCGACGGGATCGCGTCGGCGAGTGCGCGCACGAACTCGGCGTAGGTGAGCGCGCCGTCCGCCCGGATCTCGACCGTCGCCGTCCCCGCGAGCGCGCGCGCCATCCCGAACAATTCGACCCTCACGCCGGCACCTGCGGCGCGACGATGCGCACGTCGCCGGCGTGCGCGCAGTCGTAGCCCCCGAGCGATTCGACCTCGCGGCGGAACGCGTCGTCGTGCAGCGTTGCGATCAGCGCTGCGATGCGCGGTTCTTCGAGCGTCCGTGCCGGGAGCGCGAGTTCGTACGGCTCCCACGCGACCGAGACGAACGGCAGATCGAAGGCGCGCGCGGCCGCGCGGATCGCCAGGCCGGCATCGGCGCTGCCGTTCGCGATCAATTGCGCGACGGCGAGGTGCGAGAACTCGATGCGATCGTACCCCGCGATCGCCTCCGGCGCGATCCCGGCGCGCGCGAGCAGCACGTCGAAGAGTATGCGCGTGCCGGCGTCCGGCTGCCGGTTCACGAAGCGCGCGCCCGTCGCCGCGATCCCGGCGATCGCATCGATCGCGAGCGGGTTGCCGCGCGCGAGAACGAGGCCCTGCTCCCGGCGTGCGAGCAGGACGAGGGCGACGGGTTCGGGCGGCCCGTACCGCCGCACCGCGGCGTCGTTGTAGGTCTGCGTCGGCGGATCGAGCACGTGCGTCCCGGCGAGATGCGCGGCGCGCTGCCGCAGCGCGGAGAGGCCAGCGATGCTGCCGACGTGCGCCGAGACGAGTTCGATCTGCGCGCTCGCGAGGCGCCCCGCGAGCACGTCGAGCGCGACGTCGTGGCTGCCGACGGCGAGCAGGGTGCGTTCGATCGCCGAGAGCGGCCGCAGGGCGCGCGCCGGGAGCCGCGCGCCTGCGCGCGCGCCTTCGCTCAGCCGCGGGATCGCCAGCAGGACGTTCGCCCGCGAGAGCGAGGTGATCACGCCCGCTCCGCGCCGCAGCGGCGTCGCGACGATTCGCCCGTCGACTCGTGCCGCGACCGCCCGGACATATTCGTCCTCGCCGAGCGGCGAGTAGAGCTTGCGCGTCACTTCGACGTCGATCGTCTGCTCGTCGGGCGGATCGCGGCGGCCGAGCCGCTCGAGCAGCGGGCGCAGAAACAGGTCGGCGCAGATCGCCGCGCTCACCGGATAACCGGGGATGCCGAGCAACGGAACGCGCGCCTCGCGCGCGACCGCGAGCACGAGCGGATGGCCGGGCCGGATCGCGACGCCGTGCACGACGACGTCGCCGAACCGCGCGAACACGCGCGCGGTGTAATCGTCGCGTCCCGCCGACGACCCGGCGTTGACGAGCACGACGTCCGCGCTCGCGGATGCGCGCGCCACCGCCGCGACCAGCAGCTCTTCGACGTCCGGGAGGCGGATCGCGAGCGCGACGGTGCCGCCGTAGCGCTTCACGCACGCACTCAGCAAGACGGCGTTGGAATCGAGGATCGCGCCGGGCGGCGGATCGTCGGCGGTGACGTCGACGAGTTCGTCGCCCGTGGTGATCAGCGCGACGCGCGGCCGCCTCACCACGTCGACGCGCGCGACGCCGGCCGCCGCGCACAACGCAAGATCCGCGGGGCCGAGCAGACGGCGCGCGGGGACGACGACGTCGCTCGCGACGACGTCTTCGCCGATCGCGCGCACGTGTTCGAACGGTGCGACGGCGGCGCGGATCGCGACGCGCCCTCCCTCGCGCGGCTCGACGCGCTCGATCGGCACCACCGCGTCGAACCCCGGGGGGAGCGGATCGCCGGTGTCGACGACGAGCGCGTCGCGCGCTTCGAGGACGACTGGCGCGGTCTCGCGGGCGCCCGCCGTGCGCGCCGCGCGGACCGCGATCCCGTCCATCGCGCACGCGTGATAGTGCGGCGACGAGAGCCGCGCGATCACGGCGCGTGCGGTCACGCGGTCGAGCGCGTCGTCCAGCGCGACCGTCTCGACCGCGTCGCCGCGCGCGTCGACGCCGTGCGCCCGCAGCGCCGCGTCGAATCGTTCGCGCGCCGTCTCGAGCGGGATGTCGTGCAGAAACACGGTGCGCGTTGCGGTCACGGAACGATCACCCGCACCGTCTCGCCGGCCGCGACGCCGCTGCGGTCGAACGGGATCGCGATCAGCGCGTCGGCGCGCACGAGCGTGAAGATGAGGTTGGAGGCGCCGAACACCGGCGTCGCGCGGAGATGCCCCGCGCCGTCGCGCGCGAGCGTGCACGGCACGTAGTCTTCGCGTCCCGGTCGCGACGGGACGGCAACGTCGAGGACGGCGGCGAGTTCGCGTTCGTCGCCGAGACCGTCGTCGTCGATCCGCTCGCCCGCGAGGACGCGCACCAGCGGCCGGACGATGCGCCAGGCGACAACGAGCGCGCTGGCGGGATTTCCCGGCAGGCCGACGACCGGCTTTCCGCCGCAGCGTGCGAGCACCGTGGGTTTTCCCGGCTTGATCGCGATCCCGTGCACGAGCACGCCCGGCGCCCCGAGCGCACCGATCGCTTCGGCGGTGAGATCGCGCACCGAGACCGACGAACCCGCGGAGATCACGAGCGCATCGGCATCGTCGAGCGCCGCGCGCGCGGTGCGCTCGAGCATGAGCGTGCTGTCGGCGGCGATTCCGTGCGCGACCGCGACGCCGCCGGCGCGCTCGACGATCGCGGCGATCGTCGTCGCGTTGACGTCCCGCACTTGCGCCGGTCCCGGCGCCGCGGAGGCCGGGACGACCTCGTCGCCGGTCGAGAGGATCGCGACGCGCGGCTGCGCGGCGACCTGCACCCGAGTGATCCCGAGCGCGGCGAAGCCGCCGAGGTCGGCCGCCCGAAGACGCCGGCCCGCCGGTACGGCACAGGCCCCCGCCCGAATGTCTTCGCCCACCGTCAGGACGTTCTCGCCGGGCGCGGCGGCGGCGAGGATCTCGACTTCGGCATCGCCGACGGGGACCGGATGCAGGTTGGTGTCCTCGACCATCACCACCGCGTCGGCGCCCGGCGGGATCATCGCGCCCGTGTGAATGCGAGCGGCTTCGCGGGGGCCGATCGGCCGCCGCGGCACTACAGCGGTCGGAACGTCGTCGACGAGGCGCAGGTACGCCGGCGACTGCTCCGAGGCGCCGTGCGTGTCGGCGGCTCGTACCGCATAGCCGTCCATCGTCGAGCGCGCGAACGCCGGAAGCGTCTCCGAAGCGGCGACGTCCGACGCAAGGACGCGCCCGAGCGCGGTGCGCAAGGGCACGATTTCCGTGCGCGCGATCGGGGAACAACCGCGCGCAACCGCGGCGAATGCTTCGCCGGGCGGCATCACGGTAAAAAGTTCAGCCAACGAGGCACCTCCTGCGTGCCGCGCGAATCCGGATCCCTTCCCCCGGTCCGTCACCGAGGAGTACGCCCATTCTCACGCTGCCGAACCCTTCTCAGTCCTTCGACGACCATCTGTCCTCTTTGGGACTCGGCGGCGTGGGGACCGTGTACCGCAACCAGAGCGCCTCGCAGTTGTACGAGCAGGCGCTGGCGCGCGGCGAAGGCCGGATCGGCGCTGACGGACAGCTCGTCGTCGAGACCGGAAAGCATACCGGACGTTCGCCGCAGGACAAGTTCATCGTGCGCGAGCCGGGCAGCGAGAACCACATCGACTGGGAGAACAACAAGCCGATCGACGCGCACGTCTTCGATGCGCTGCTCGCCCGCGTCGGCGAATACCTGAGCGGCAAGGACGTCTTCTCGCTCGACTGTCACGTCGGGGCCGATCCGCGCTATCGCCTGCCGGTCCGCATCATCACCGAGTTCGCCTGGCACAGCCTCTTCGCGCGCGACCTCTTCATCGACGACGCCGACGATGCCGGCGAGACCTTCGTCCCGGAATTCACCGTCATCGACGCCGCGCTCTTCGACGCTGACCCCGTGCGTGACGGCGTGCGTTCGTCGACGTTCGTGCTGGTGAACTTCGCCCGCAAGATCATCCTGATCGGCGGAACGCGGTATGCCGGCGAGATCAAGAAGTCGGTGTTCACGGTGATGAACTACCTGATGCCGTTGCGCGAGACGCTCTCGATGCACTGCTCCGCGAACGTGGGCGGCGACGGCGACGTCGCGATCTTCTTCGGCCTCTCCGGCACCGGCAAGACGACGCTTTCGTCGGATCCAAAGCGTCCGCTAATCGGCGACGACGAACACGGCTGGTCGAGCGACGGCGTGTTCAACTTCGAGGGCGGATGCTATGCGAAGATGATCAAGCTCTCGCAGTCGGCGGAGCCGGAGATCTGGGCGGCCTCGCACCGCTTCGGCACCGTGCTCGAAAACGTGGTCATGGATCCGCAAACGCGCAAGCTCGATCTCGACAGCGCCGCGCTGACCGAGAACACCCGCTCCGCGTATCCGGTCGCGTTTCTGCCGAATTTCGTGAAATCGGGGATGGCGAACGCGCACCCGAAGACGATCATCATGCTGACCGCCGACGCCTTCGGCGTCCTTCCGCCGATCGCGAAGCTCACCGCCGAGCAGGCGATGTACCACTTCCTCTCCGGCTATACGGCGAAGGTCGCCGGCACCGAGCGCGGCGTCACCGAACCGACGGCGACCTTCTCCACCTGCTTCGGTGCGCCGTTCATGGTGCACCGGCCGACGGTCTATGCGAACTTGCTCGGCGAGCGGATCGCAAAACACGAAGCGTCGTGCTGGCTGGTGAACACCGGCTGGACCGGCGGCCCCTACGGCGTCGGTTCGCGGATGAAGATCGCGTACACCCGGGCGATGGTCAACGCCGCGATCGTCGGTGCCCTGCGCCACGTCGCCTACGAGCCCGAGCCGTTTTTCGGCTTGCACCTCCCCACCACCGTCCCGGGCGTGCCGAGCGAGGTCCTCAATCCGCGCAATGCGTGGACCGACACGGCCGCGTACGACGCGCAGGCGCGAAAACTCACCGCGCTCTTCGCGGAGAACTTCGCGCGCTTCGCGCCGCACGCATCGCCTGAATTGCTGGCGGTCGCGATCACGGCGTAGCGGCCGGCAGCAGCAGCCGTAACCGCGCTCATCTCCACGCTTTGCGCGGGCGCCGCCCCCGCTTCGCTCTTCGAAGCACCAGTCGGCGGCCGCGCTCACCAAAGAAGACGCGGCGCCGGCCGTTTTATCGTCCTGCCTGCTCGGCGGTCTCCTTGGATTGCCCGCCGTTCGCCGCTTGCGCGCCCAGCGTCTCTCCGGTGACGCTGGGGACCGTTCCGGTACGCAGCTGGCCGCTGCCGACGCGCACGTCGATGCGCCGCGGCTGCATCTTCGGATGGAGCGGGAGCATGAGCGTGAGCAGTCCGTTATCGACGTGCGCGTCGATGCGTTCCGCGTCGATCTCGTCGGGGAGCGTGATCGCGCGCGTGAAGCGCCGTCGTTCGCTGCGGCCTTCGACGCGCAACTGCCGGTCTTCGATCGTGACGCTGATCTCGTCGGGTTTGAACCCCGCAACGGGTAGCTCGATTCGGTACCCCTGGTCGGTTCGCTCGATGTCGAACCCGTACGCTTCAGGATTGCGCATCAGGTTCATCGGGTCGAAGCCGAAGAGGTCACCGAGCAATGACCGCGAGGCGGGCCGTTGTGAACCGTACATCGTTTCCTCCACTTCGGAGCGGCTTCGCGCGAAGTGCTCCGTCGGAGATTATTCCCGGATGCCGAGCGCTTTTAGCAGGACGCGCTTGGGACGCATACCGTCGAATTCGCCATAGTGTACGCGCTCCCACGGTCCCAGGTCGAGCGCGCCCTTCGTCACCGGCACGATCACTTGGTGTCCGAGCAACATCCGCTTGAGGTGCGCGTCGCCGTTGTCTTCGCCGGTCTGATGGTGCGCGTAGTCCTCGCCGTACGGCGCGAGCTTTTCCGCCCAGGCCAGGATGTCGCGCCACAGCCCAGGCTCGTGATCGTTGACGAAGATGCTCGAGGTGATGTGCATCGTGCTGACGAGGATCGTCCCGTCCCACAGCCCGGCGGCGGCGCGCACCCGTTCGATGTCGGGTGTGATGTCGCGGATCTCGTACCGCGACGGCGTTCGGATCGTCAGGTACTCGGTGTGCGCAACAACGGTCATCGGCCCGCGGGTTTGACTCCGTTCGTCCTCGGTTCAGCCGCTCGGGGGTCGACGGGTTTGCGCCCCGCATCGTCGTGCTCCGCGCCTTCGCGTGCCTCTTCCGCGAGGCCCACGAGATGCTCGCTCTGATCGATCAGCGTTCCGAGGTGCGAGCGCAAGTTCGCGTACGCGCCGACGCCGAACCTGCCGGCAGCGAGGTCGCGCCGAAGCCACTCGTTGAGGAGCATCTGGCGGTAGAAGCGATGCCGGTCAAGCTCTCCGATGATGCTGTTCCCCATCGCACCCGTTTCGGCTCCGGTGCGCCAGTGATAAAACGCCAGCAGCTGCGGGACCATCACGATTTCATACTTCGACAAAAAGCGCACCAGAAAATCCCAGTCGCCGAGATACGGGATCGGTTCGTACACGCCGCCGACGCCTTCGTACGCCGCGCGCGTGAACAGAAACGAAATCGGCGGGATGAAGTTGGCCATGAGCATGCGGTCGAGGCTCAGGAAGCCCGGCGGAACCCAGTCGTTGAACGGGGCGATCGACTCGATCTCGACGAGGTTGCCCTGAATCCGTTCCAGCACGCGATGCGCATACGTCGTCACGCCGTGCACCGTCGGATACACAGCGTGCATCCTGCGGAGCTCCGCGACCGTGACGACGAGAAATTCCGGCGCCCAACTGTCGTCGTCGTCGTGAACGACGAGCAGCTCGCTATCCAGCGCGGCGAGGCCGACTTTGCTCGCGCCTTCCATCCCAAGCGATGCGGGGTTGTGGATGATGCGGATCCGTCCGCGTGCGTCGTCCGCGTAGCGCGCGACGAGGGTCTCAACGGGAGCCGGGTCGCCGCCATCGTTGACGATGACCATCTCCCAGTTCCGGTACGTTTGAAACAGCACGCTCTCGACGGCGCGCTTGAGCAGCACCGGCCGGTTTTTCGTACGGGTGACGATCCCGACCACGGGCGACTCAGTCATGCGCGGGGACCACGCTGCCGTTGCGGCGCATCCAGTCGGCCCACGAACCGATCCGTCCCTCGTCTTTTCCGGCGACCGTCCAATGGAAAAGCCCCGAAGGCAATTGTCCCGCCTCGAACGCTCGGCGGATATCCGGATACAGCGCCAAATAGAGGTCTTCGTCGAAGCCGTCGCTGTTCTGAAGACCGTTGCGCACGACGAAACCCGTCTTCCAGAATGCCGTCCGGATCGCTTTGAACGCTTCGGTGAGTTTCTCCACCTTCGGTGCGAGCGGCAAGCGCAGCGACGTCTCGCCGACCGAATCGCTGTGGGTGATGTCGCCGAGCAGTTCCGCCTCCTGCGGCGACGGATCGGTCGCCAAACGGTAAAACTCGGCCGCCCAAGCGCGGCTGGTGAGCCCCTGCGCGGGCAGATCGCCGAACAACGCACGGAACGTGTGCACGAACTCCGCCGCGCCCGCCTGCAGCCGCATCGCGCACGCGTGAACCTCGCGTTCGACCGTCGTCTCCTCGAGGATCGGATCGATGGCGCCGGCGGCGTTGCGCGCGTATCCCAGCGCCGTTCCGTGCGGCGCGGTCATCGCAAACTCGAGGATCTCGACGCCGCCGGCCCACCACATCTGCTCCTCGATCTGCAGCGGATCGCCCGGACGCATCAGCCATGCCTGCATCGAATGGCCCGGCCATGCGTTCTTGCTCGCCGATGCGAACAGGCCGGCGTAATAGCCTCGCACGCGCACGTTCGGGTGCGTCGACTGCAGCAGACGCAGAAACGACGCCTGCATGTTGCCGACCCAGCCCACGTCGACTACCATGACGTCGCGCGCATCACCGACGAACCGTTCGAGATACGCCTGCACGATCGGCCGGCGCTGCGCCGCTTCGCGCAGGACGAGGTGCTGCACGCGCCCGAGCAGATCGCGCATGCGGTCGTCGCCGTTGCGGACTCGCTCGTCGAGCGACGCAAATCCGGCCGACGCGGCGGCCGCGGCGAGCACGCTCGGCTCGAGTCCCAGTTTGCGCAGGTGCTGCGCGACCGTCCGCTGCGAGCGCCCGGAACAGAGATGGTCGAGGCGATGCAGCGGAAAGTCGGTGAAGCTCGGCAGCAGCGTCGAGGCACGCGAGACGTGCAGGTAGTGCACCGGTGGAGCGCGGTCGAGTCCCGCCAGGAAACTCGGCAGGTGCGTCGCGACGACGTGCGTGTCGCGGGCAAACAGGAGCACCCGATCCGGCGGCTGCTGTTCGATCGCCGCCCGCAGCCACAAGAGAAAGCCCGTGAAGAGCGGCCCGAAAACGTCGAAGCCGAGCTGCTCCCATGGATCCGCTGATGCCGTGTCCCGCTCCAGCGATCGTTTACGGCGAATACCGTCGACGATCGCTGCGACCGTCTCGGGGTAGAACGGGCGCTCACCTCTCCACGGCGTCCGCGCTTTGCGCACGCCGTTCGCGTGCGGCAGGTGGATCGCCGTCCAGCCGGCGCTGCGCGCCATCACCGAGTCGCTGTGTTCGTTGTCGCCGATGTGCAGGACGCGTTCCGGCGCGACGTTGCTGTTCGCGCAGACGTACGCGAACATCGTTCCGAGATGCTTGTTGCGGGCGTGCTCGCACGAGACGTACAGCGCGTCGTAGCCGTCGTAGCCGCAGCGTCGCAGGAGGCTGCGCACGACGTCGGCGGGGAGATACATGTCGGAGCACAGGACGATCCGCTTGCCGCACTCGCGCGCGAAGTCGAACATCGCGCCGGCCTCGGGATTGCGGTAGACGAGACGGTGCTCGAACTCCAACTCGGTCTGCTTCAGCAGCCGGACCAGAGCGGCGTCGGCCCCCGCGAGCTGCGCGAGCTTGTCGTAGATCTCGTCGAAGGTGACCTCGCCGTGCTCGTCGTCGCCGCGCTTGTCGCGCCGCGCTTCAACTTCGGCCTGGACGCGCAGTTCCGGAAACGCATCGATGACGTGCGGATGATAGAGCGCCGCGTCGCCGGTCAGCAGTCGGAGTTTGACCAGCGCGAAGACGCTCGCCGGCTTCGCGACCGCGCGGAAAATCAGCGTATCGAAAACGTCGAACGAGATGACATCGTGGCTCTCGATGTGCTCGCGAACAGTCTCGATGGAATTTCTCAATGTAGCGTTCGTTTTCCGCGCCCGGGCGGCATGCGCCTACGTCACCGCGACGCGACCGCGGCATAGGCGTGCTTGGATGAGCCGCACACCATCCAACCGCCGGGAGATCGCCGAAGGTCCCTCGAGTCCGTCGCCCTTAGGACTACCGGTGGCACGAGCCGGCCTGCGCGCTCATGACCGGCCATTTTCCAAACGGTATGCTTCTCGTTAACCGGAGGACCAGCCGCCTTCACGGGTCTGCTTCCCCTCACGCTGCGCGCGATGGGGCTTCCTTCGGTCTGCAATAGGAACGCCGCCAAAGGAAGATGCCTTGACTCGAAAACTTCGCTCGTTGTTCGCGTTCCGTCTGCCTCTGACGGCTTCGGCGTTTGTCATCGCCGTCTTGGCCGCCGGTTGCGGCGGAAGCGGCGTCAGCCACCAGACTTCCCCCGTTCCCCCGACCGGATCGACCGTATCGAGCACGGCGAAGTTTCCGATCCCGCAAAGCAAAGCGTTCGCCGTTCCTCGCGCGCCCAGCTTCGCCGTCCCCGCCGCACCGCCGCCGCGCGACGCTGCGGGCTCGACCCGTTCGACGCAAAGCACGCCGTCGACCAACCCGTTCTTCAACGGCGAGCAGCCGCTCAGCAACGGCGTCTACTATCTGCAGTTCGCGAACAGCAACATCTTCGGCTACTACGCGTTCCTGAGCGATCCGCATTACATCTATCACTTCGACGCCGGATACGAGTACGTGTTCGACTCCACCGATCCGAACGCGGTCTACCTGTACGACTTCGCAAGCGGTCACTTCTGGTACACCGGCGCGAACCAGTGGCCGTACGTGTACGATTTCACGCTGAAGGCGGAACTGTACTACTATCCCGACACGAACAACGCCGGCCACTACACGACCAACCCGCGCTACTTCTACAACTTCGGCACCAGCCAGGTCATCACGATGCCGGCGTCCTCACCGAGCCCCAGCCCAACGCCGTCGCCGACACCGATCCCGATCGCCGCGACGACCACGACGCTCTCACGCGCATACCCCAACGCCGGAACGCCCAATGTGCTGCCGACCTTCAAGCCGCAGCTCGACCAATACGGCTACGGCATCACCATCGACGGCTACACGCCGGCGCCGAACATCTCGTACGGATTCCATCGCAACGTCGTCGTCGCGATCATCAAAGACGGCACGCTCCTGCAGAATCCGGTCGGCGTCGGCCTTGTCAATCCGACGGTTACCCCTTGCGCTGCCGGTCCTGGAATGAACAATCCGTACGTGACGAACGACGACGAAGCCTATCAGATCCACGAGCACGATTACAGCGGCATCTGGATGCTTGAGCCGCACAGTACGACGGAGACGTTCAAGCTCGGATCGCTCTTCGACATCTGGGGCAATCAGCCGATCGACCGGACCCATGTGGCGAACCAGACCGGCAACGTGCGCATCTTCTCATACGATTCGAACGCCGCAAACCCGGTCGCGACCGAGTACATGGGGAATCCCTACGACTTCGTGTTCGGATCGTTCAACGGAGACGTGACCATCATCGAGATCGGGACCTTCGCACCGCTGCCGCACTTCGTGATCGACCCGAACTACGAAACCTTCTCCTGCTGACCCGACGAACGAACGTCGCAACACCATGCTCCCCGCACGTCTCGGCGTGCAGGGAGTGTTTGTTTGGCCGCACGCGCAAATCCGTACCCGATCATTGAGCTTCTCCACCGGAGAACGGCGCGATCACCGAGCCGACCGCGCGGCTCGCACGCCGCCGAAGGTCCCTCGGGTCCGTCGTCCTTAGGACTAGTGGCGGCATGAGCCGGTCCGCGCGCTCATGACTGGCCTGGTGTCGAGACGCTACGCTTCTCGGCAACCGGAGGACCAGGCGCTTTCACGGGTCTGCTTCCCCTCACGCTGCGCGCGATGGGGCTTCCTTCGGTCTGCAATAGGAACGCCGCCAAAGGAAGATGCCTTGACTCGAAAACTTCGCTCGTTGTTCGCGTTCCGTCTGCCTCTGACGGCTTCGGCGTTTGTCATCGCCGTCTTGGCCGCCGGTTGCGGCGGAAGCGGCGTCAGCCACCAGACTTCCCCCGTTCCCCCGACCGGATCGACCGTATCGAGCACGGCGAAGTTTCCGATCCCGCAAAGCAAAGCGTTCGCCGTTCCTCGCGCGCCCAGCTTCGCCGTCCCCGCCGCACCGCCGCCGCGCGACGCTGCGGGCTCGACCCGTTCGACGCAAAGCACGCCGTCGACCAACCCGTTCTTCAACGGCGAGCAGCCGCTCAGCAACGGCGTCTACTATCTGCAGTTCGCGAACAGCAACATCTTCGGCTACTACGCGTTCCTGAGCGATCCGCATTACATCTATCACTTCGACGCCGGATACGAGTACGTGTTCGACTCCACCGATCCGAACGCGGTCTACCTGTACGACTTCGCAAGCGGTCACTTCTGGTACACCGGCGCGAACCAGTGGCCGTACGTGTACGATTTCACGCTGAAGGCGGAACTGTACTACTATCCCGACACGAACAACGCCGGCCACTACACGACCAACCCGCGCTACTTCTACAACTTCGGCACCAGCCAGGTCATCACGATGCCGGCGTCCTCACCGAGCCCCAGCCCAACGCCGTCGCCGACACCGATCCCGATCGCCGCGACGACCACGACGCTCTCACGCGCATACCCCAACGCCGGAACGCCCAATGTGCTGCCGACCTTCAAGCCGCAGCTCGACCAATACGGCTACGGCATCACCATCGACGGCTACACGCCGGCGCCGAACATCTCGTACGGATTCCATCGCAACGTCGTCGTCGCGATCATCAAAGACGGCACGCTCCTGCAACTGCCGGTCGGCGTCGGCCTTGTCAATCCGACGGTTACCCCTTGCGCTGCAGGTCCCGGAATGAACAATCCGTACGTGACGGCCAACGACGAGGCGTACCAGATTCACGAGCACGACTGGGGCGGCGTCTGGCACCTCGAGCCGCACAGCACGACGGAGACGTTCAAGCTCGGATCGCTCTTCGACATCTGGGGCAATCAGCCGATCGACCGGACCCATGTGGCGAACCAGACCGGCAACGTGCGCATCTTCTCATACGATTCGAACGCCGCAAACCCGGTCGCGACCGAGTACATGGGGAATCCCTACGACTTCGTGTTCGGATCGTTCAACGGAGACGTGACCATCATCGAGATCGGGACCTTCGCACCGCTGCCGCACTTCGTGATCGACCCGAACTACGAAACCTTCTCCTGCTGACCCGACGAACGAATTCGCAACGCAACGCTCCCCGTACGCCTCGGCGTGCGGGGAGTTTTTCTGCTCGGCCGTACGAGGTTAAGAATCTTTAATTTGAGCCGCGGAATGTTGCCTCTTCTTTCGCGATTTGTTTCCGATGTGTGACTTTGCCGGCGCGTGACGGGTGTGAGCGTCAAGTGATCCGGGCCCCGATCGCGCTCCGAGGTCACCACGCAGCAGTTGGCTCCCGTCACGTCCGCCGGACCGTCGCGTCCGGCACCGTCCTTCGCGCCGTCGCCGCATGCGGTGGCGCGCGTATCGCGAACGATCGCCTTCCGCCACGACGTCCTTCCCCTCAACGTCGTCGACGGCGTCCTCGTCGTCGCAGTCCCCAATCCGGCCGACGAGCTCGTGCTGGACGCTTTGCGCGCGGCGACGCGTTTGCGGGTGCGGCCCTTGCCGCTCGCCCGCGACCTGATTCGCGAACAGCTGCGAATCGCGTACGGCGAGGCACCCGATGCGAGCGCGGAGAGCGCGCGGTCCGCCGACGCGCCCGCGGTGCGCGCGGTCGATCTCCTTCTCGCGCGCGCCGTCGCGGGGCATGCCAGCGACGTGCACATCGAACCGCAAGCGGGCGGCGGCGGACGCGTCCGCCTCCGCATCGACGGGATCCTGCGCGAGATCGAACCGGTGCCCGCCGACGTGTTCGCGGCGTTCACGTCGCGGTTGAAGCTGCTTGCGGGGATGGACATCGCCGATCGGCGGCAGCCGCAGGACGGACGCTGCGGCATCCCGTTCGAAGGACGTGAGATCGACGCGCGTGTCGCGTCGCTGCCGAGTGCCGACGGCGAGAAGATCGTGGTCCGCCTCCTCGACCGCTATGCGTCGGCCCCGGATCCGCGCGAACTCGGGATGCGCGGCGCGCTGCTCGAACGGTACGCCGCCGCGGTGCGCGCGCCGTGGGGATTCGTCGTCGTCGCCGGGCCGACCGGCAGCGGGAAGACGACGACGCTCTACGCCTCGCTCGCGCAGCTCGACGCGACGTCGCGCAACATCTGTTCGGTGGAAGATCCGATCGAGATGCGGCTCCCCGACGTGACCCAAGTGCAGGTCAACGTGCGCGCCGGGATGACGTTCCCGATCGTTGCGCGCGCGTTCATGCGCCAGGACCCGAACGTGGTCATGATCGGCGAGATGCGCGACGCGGAGACGGCGGCGGTCGCCGTCTCAGCATCGCTCGCCGGCCAGATCGTCTTCACCACCCTGCACGCCAACGACGCGCCGCGCGCGATCGATCGCCTCGTCGAGCTCGGCGTCTCGCGGCACTCGCTCGCAGCGGCGCTGACGGCCGTGGCGGCGCAGCGGCTGGTGCGCAGGCTCTGCGAGCAGTGCCGCGCGCCGGAGCCGATTCCGCCGGCCGTGCGCTCCGCGGTCGGCGGCGCACCGGAGAGATGGTACGTTGCGGGCGGCTGCCGGACGTGTGCCGGAACCGGCTACATCGGGCGCATCGGCGTGTACGAACTGATGCACGTCGACGACGGCGTCCGCGACGCGATCGCCACCGGCGCGTCGAGCGTTCAGGTCGCGCAGCGTTCCGCGCTTGCCGGCTATCGCGCAATGGTTGAGGACGCGCTCGCCAAGGTCTTCGCCGGGACGACGACGTTCGAGGAAGTGCAGCGGGTCGTCGGGTGGGACGGGCCGCGATGAGCCTGGGATCGATTCGCGTCCACGACCTCCTGCGCGCGGCGCGCGCCCGCCGCGCGAGCGACGTCCACTTCGGCGGTCTCGAACGCCCGGCGCTGCGCGTCGACGGACGGCTCGTCGGCGGCGACGCAGCGCCGATCGACGACGCGGCGGCGCGCGACTTTCTCACCGAGACCCTCGTACCGGAACAGCTTGCGCGGCTCGACGCGCGCGGCACCGCCGACGGCGGAGCCGCGCCGGGTGCCGCGGGATCCCCGTATCGAGTGCACGCGTACCGGCACGCCGGCGGCGTGCGCGTCGCGGTCCGGCTCCTGGCCGAACGCATCCCGAGCCTCGATCAGCTCGGCCTCCCCGCGGCCGTCGCATCGCTCGCCGCGCGCGGCGCGGGGCTCGTGCTCTTTACCGGCCCGACCGGCAGCGGGAAGACGACTGCGCTCGCGGCGCTGATCGACCGCATCAACCGCACCGCCGAACGCACGATCTGCACGATCGAAGATCCGGTGGAGTACGTCCACGTCCCGGCGCGCTCCCTGATCACGCAGTGCGAGATCGGCCGCGACGTCGCCGATTTCGACGAGGCGCTGCGCGGCTTCTTGCGCGCCGATCCGGACGTCATCCTCGTCGGAGAGATGCGCGATCGCGCGACGATGGAGGCTGCGCTCACCGCGGCCGAGACCGGACACCTGGTCTTCGCGACCCTCCACACCAACGATGCCGCGCAGACCGTCGATCGCATCATCGACGCCTTTCCGCCCGAAGCGCACGCGCAAGTCCGCAGCCAACTCGCCGCCGTGCTGGCCGCGATCGTCGCGCTGCGCCTCGTGCCGCGGCGCGACGGAGCGGGCCGGCGCGCCGCCGCCGAGATCCTCATCGGAACCGATGCCGTTCGCGCGCTGATCCGTGAGGGCAAGACGCACATGCTGCGCAACACGATCGTGACCGGGCGCGCGAGCGGGATGCAGACCCTGGAGACGCATCTCTGCGAACTGGTCGTGCGCGGCGAAGTGACGCTCGCGGACGCACAGGCCGTGTCGTCGCGGCCCGCGGAGGTGCGCGCTTTCGAGCGGAGCGCATCGTGAGCGTGCCGGTCTTCCGTTACGCCGCGCGCACCATCGAGGGCGAGCTGGTTCGCGGTACGACCGAGGCGGAGTCCGTCGACGCCGTCCTTGCGGGCTTGCGCACGCGCGCGCTGTTCGTCACGGCCGTCGACCGCGAGACCGCGATCGCGCGCGGCGTCGGACGTTCGCTGCGGGCCGGAAGCCCGCGCCGGCGCGCGCTACTAGCGTTCTTTCGCTCGTTCTCGACGCTCGTCCGCGCCGGAATTCCGCTGCGCGGGGCGCTCAAGGTCGCGATCGAGCGGACGTCCGATGCGGCCCTGCGCGAAGCGTTGCGGTCCGTTCTCTCCGACGTCGAGCACGGCGCCTCGCTGAGCGACGCAATGGGCAAGCGCAGCCGTGCGTTTCCGAAGCTCTACGTGGCGATGATCCGCGCGGGCGAAGCGGGCGGCATCCTCGACGACGTGCTCGAGCGACTCGCGACGCTGCTCGAACGCGACGCGGAACTGCGCAAGAAGGTCCGCGCGGCGCTCGCGTATCCGGTCGTCGTCCTTCTCGCGGCATCAGGTCTGGTGCTGTTTCTGATCGCGCGCATCGTCCCCGCCTTCGCGCAGATGTTCGATTCGTTTCACGTCGAGCTTCCCGCGTCGACTCGCCTGCTGATCGCCGCCGGCGAGTTCTTGCAGCAGCCGGCCGCGTGGGCCGGAACGCTCGGCGGCGCCGCCGCACTCGCCCTCGCAACGCTGGCCCCCGCGCGCACCGAACGCGGGGCAGCCCTGCTCGATCGCGTGCGTCTGCACATCCCGGTCGCCGGTCCGCTGCTGCACAAAGCGATCACCGCGCGGATCGCGCGGATGTTGGCGACGCTGCTGCGTTCGGGGATCGAGCTCGTCGGTGCGATCGCGGTCGTCGTTCCCGTCGCGGGGAGTCCGACGTATGCCGCGGCCCTCCGACGCGTCGACGTCGCGCTGCGCGAAGGCGACCCGCTGACGGTGCCGCTCGAAGCGTCGCGACTCTTCGATCCGCTCGCCGTCGCGCTGATCCGCGTCGGCGAAGAGACCGGTCAGCTCGACGAGATGCTGCTCAAGATCGCTTCGTATTTCGAAACCGACGTCGAGGCGGCGATCGCGACGCTCGGCGCCGTGATGGAACCGGCGCTCATCTGCGCGCTCGGCGTCGTCGTCGGATTCATCGTGTTCTCCGTGTTTTTGCCGCTGTACGCTTTGATCGGAAACGTCTCCAAATGATCTGCCGCCACGAGGCGCTCACGCGCTATTGCTCCGACCGCAGCGTCGACCATCGCAACGCCGTGATCGACGCCTATCGCTATCTGTGCCGGCGCGGCGCGAAGAAATTTCTACGCGCCGGCAGCGACCGCGCCGACCTCGAACAGGTCGCCGCGGTCGGACTCATCAAGGCGGCCGAGTACTATCGCGCCGAGATGCGCACCCCGTTCGATGCCTACGCCTGGATCATGATCGTCGGCGAACTGATGCACTACGTCCGCGATCACGAGCGGCTCGTGAGGATCCCCCGCCCCCTGCGGGCGCTCGAGAAGCGGTTCCTCGACGCGTGGGACGCGTTGTGCGCAGCCCGCCATCGCGAACCGACCTCGGCCGAGATCGCCGCGGTCCTCGGGGTCTCGATCGAAACGGTGACGGAGCTGCGCGCGCTGCGGCGCACCGAACACGTCGGCCTCCCGGAGCCGTCGTCGACCGACGGCCCCGAACGCGTCGACCTGCTTGCCGACACGAGCGCGATCCCGCTCGAAGACCGCGTCGCGCTCACCTTGGCGCTGGCCGAACTCGGCGAGCGCGAACGCACGATCGTCCTGGGCACCTACGGCGCCGGGCTCACCCAGGCCGAACTCGGGAAACGCCTGGGTCTCTCGCAAAGCCACGTCTCGAAACTGCTCGCACGCGCGCTCGGGAAGCTGGGCCGCCGCGTCGCCTGAGGGCACCACGGGACGGCCGCGGCGCGTGGCGAACGGCTCCTGGTCGCCGCGCCGCGCGCATTCGTCCCGGAGGATCTCGTTGCTCACCCAAACCGACCGCTACCAACTCGTCAACGCCGACGGCAAAGCCGTCGTCGATCTGCCGATCGAACACGGCACGATCGGCAGCGACGCCGTCGACGTCCGTCATCTCCTGGCGGATACGGGTCTGGTGGCGTTCGATCCGAGCTTCGGGTCGACGGCAAGCTGCCGCTCGTCGATCACCTACATCGACGGCGACGCGGGCGTCCTGCTCTATCGCGGCTATCCGATCGAGGCGCTCGCCGAGCGTTCGACGTATCTCGAAGTCGCGTACCTGCTCCTCTTCGGCGAACTCCCCAGCGCGGCACAGCTCAGGACGTTCGTGCACGACATCACGTATCACACGATGGTGCACGAGCAGATCTCGCGCTTTTACGGCGCGTTTCCGAAGGACTCGCATCCGATGGCGGTCCTGCTCGGCGTCGTCGGCGCCCTCTCCGCGTTCTATCCCGACAGCACCGACGTCTTCGATGAAGACCAGCGCCTGATCTCGGTGTACCGGCTGCTGGCCAAGATGCCGACGATCGCGGCGATGGCGCACAAGAACTCGATCGGCCAGCCGTTCGTCTATCCGCTCAACCGGCTCGAGTATTCCGAGAACTTCCTGCACATGATGTTCTCGGTGCCGGCCGAGCCGTACGAGATGAACCCGGTCTTCGCCAAAGCCCTCAACGCGCTGCTGATCATTCAGGCCGACCACGAGCAGAACGCGTCGACCTCGACGGTGCGCACCGTCGGCTCGAGCCGCGCCAACCCGTTCGCCTGCATCGCTGCCGGGATCGCGTCGCTGTGGGGTCCGCTGCACGGCGGCGCCAACGAAGCGGTGCTCACGATGCTTCAAGAGATCGGGACGCGCGAACGCATCCCCGAGTTCATCGCAAAGGCGAAAGACCGCAACGATCCGTTCCGTCTGATGGGCTTCGGCCACCGCGTGTACCGCAGCTACGATCCGCGCGCGAAGGTCATGCAGAAGATTTGCGACGAGCTGCTCTCCGAACTCGGCGACGGCGACGATCCGCTCCTCGCGCTCGCGCGCGATCTCGAGAAATCGGTCCTCGCGGACGACTACTTCGCCGAGCGCAAGCTCTACCCGAACGTCGACTATTATTCGGGGATCGTGATGCGCGCGCTCAACATCCCGACCGCCATGTTCACGCCGATCTTCGCCGTCGCGCGCACGGCCGGATGGCTCGCGCAGTGGACGGAGATGATCCAGGATCCCGAGCAGCGCATCTCGCGCCCGCGTCAGCTCTACACCGGACCGCTGCGCCGCGACTACGTCCCGCTCGACCAGCGCCCGTAACGCCGAGACGCGGATGGCGCTGCGCTCGGGCGGCCGCGTGCTCGTCGACGTGCTTCGCGCCAACGGTGTCGAGCGCGTCTTCTGCGTTCCGGGCGAGAGCTACGTCGCCGTCCTCGATGCGCTCTACGATGTCCCGCAGATTCAGGTCGTCGCGTGCCGCCACGAGGCGGCGGCCGCGAACATGGCGGAGGCCTACGGCAAACTCACGGGGCGGCCCGGGATCTGCTTCGTCACCCGCGCGCCGGGCGCGACGCACGCGAGCATCGGCGTGCACACCGCGCGCCAGGATTCGACGCCGATGCTGCTCTTCGTCGGGCAAGTCGGGCGCGTGATGCGCGACCGCGAGGCGTTTCAGGAGATCGACTACCGGCAGGTCTTCGGCGGCCTGGCGAAGTGCGCGACCGAGATCGACGACGCGCGGCGTATCCCCGAACTCGTGACGCGCGCCTTTGCGACCGCCCTAGCCGGACGCCAAGGCCCGGTCGTCATCGCGCTTCCCGAAGACATGCTTCGCGACGAGGTCGACGTCGCGGACCTCCCCGCAGCGACGCGCAGCGTCGCCCACGCCGCGTCCGCCGACGTCGCCGAAGCGCACGACATGCTCTCGCGCGCGCAGCGTCCGCTGGTCATTCTCGGCGGTTCCGGTTGGGACGACGACGCGCGCGCGGCGATGCAGGCGATTGCGCGGCGCGACGCGTTGCCGGTCGCGTGTTCGTTCCGGCGCCAGCATCTCTTCGACAACCGCGACCCGCACTACGCCGGCGACCTCGGACTCGGGCCGAACCCGGCGCTCGCGGCGCGGGTGCGCGACGCCGACGTGATCCTCGCGATCGGGGGGCGGCTCAGCGAGATCCCGACCTCCGGCTACACGCTGATCGAGGCGCCGCGCCCGAAGCAGCAGCTGATCCACGTCCATGCCGATGCAAACGAACTCGGGCGCGTCCTTCAGCCGGCGCTCGCGATCAATGCGGGAGCGGCGGAATTCGTCCGCGCGTTCGCCGCCCTCCCCGCGCTCGATGCCGCGGCGTGGCGCGACCAGACGCGAGCCGTGCGCGCCGCATACGAAGCAAACCTGATCCCCGGTCCGTCGACGGCCGCACTGGATATGGCGGACGTGGTGCGATTCCTCGACGCACGCCTCCCGGATGACGCTATCCTTTGCAACGGCGCGGGGAACTACACGACCTGGCTGCACCGCTTCTACCGCTACCGGAACTTCCGCACGCAGATCGGTCCTACGAGCGGCGCGATGGGCTACGGCGTTCCTGCGGCGATCGCCGCGAAACTGCAGCATCCCGAGCGCATCGTCGTCGCGTTCGCGGGCGACGGTTGTTTTCTGATGAGCGGGCACGAACTCGCGACTGCGCGGCAGTACGGCGCGAACATCATCGTCATCGTGGTGAACAACGGGATGTACGGCACGATCCGGATGCATCAGGAACGCGCGTACCCGGGACGGGTCATCGCGACCGACCTGCACAACCCGGACTTCGCCGCCTACGCGCGCTCGTTCGGGGCGTACGGAGCCGTCGTCGAACGCACCGCCGAATTCGCTCCGGCTTTCGAGACCGCGCTCGCCGCAGGCGTCCCGGCGCTGCTCGAACTGCGCACCGACCCGGAATCCATCACGCCCCGCACCACGCTCACCGAAATCCGCGACGCTGCCTCATCCGGCTTGCGCGGCGGCAGCCGCGCGTAGCGTCACGACGCGGCCGTCTGCGCAATATGCTGCGCGAGATATGCGGCGTCGTCGCCGACGCCGAAGAGCGTCCCGGACTTGAACGTGTGCATCCAGTGCAGCCCGAGAAAGTAGAGCCCGGGAGCGGAGGTGACACCGCGCTGCTGCACGGGAGTTCCGCGGTCGTCGAAGATCGGGAGGCGAACCCAATCCAGATCGAAAGCGTATCCCGTGCACCAAATCACGGACGCGACGCCGGCGTCCTTGAGGTCTAGTGACGACGGGGTTCGGAAGTCACGCAAGCGCATGGGGACGGACGGTTCGAGATCCGCTTCTTCGAACTCATCGTCGCGCGCATCGCGCACGTACGCCTCGACCGCCGCGTCGAAGTCGGCCGCACTGCGATCGGCGAGCGCCAGTACCTCGTTCACGTCGTCACGAAAGGCCAGCGTCGAGCCGGCACCCTCGGTGACTCGTCCCAAGAGGACCATGCCGTCGCCGGCAAACCGGCGCAGGTCGATATCGTGCCCGCCGTCGACTCCGGTGATCACCACCGGCGGCGGCATCACCCGCCCCGGAAAACTGTCGAGCGTCCGATCGAAGCGGCCGGTGGCGACCAGCCAGAACATGATGTCGCGCCCGCGATAGCGGCGCCGCACCCGCTGGTGACGCCCGACGGAAAGGTAGACGCGGCGATTGCTGCGGTGCAGCTCCTCGGCAATCTGGCAACCGGAACTGCCGGTTCCAACGACCAGCACCGCACCAGGGGGAAGCTGGGCCGGATCACGATACGCGCTCGCGTGAAGCTGCGTGATCTCGGGGGAAAGCGTCATGCTCACGTCCGGGAGCCGGGGCCGCTGAAACGGACCGGTCGCGAGAACGACGCGCTCAGCTTCGATCGCTCCGTCCCGGTTGCGATGCGGTAACGTCCGGATCTCTGGTTGCGTTCGACCGCACGAACCGTGACGCCGCACCGGACCGGCGCCTCGATCAGCGCAGCATAATCGTCGACGAAGCGCGCGATCTCGGTGTGATGCGCGAACGCATCCGGTGCACTCCCCCGGTAGGCAACACCGGGCAGGGAAAGCGACGAATTCGGAAACTGGAAGCACAACGACGCCCAACGCTCCGAGCGCCAGCGTTCGCCGACCCGGCTGCGCTCCAAAATGACGTGTTCGCGTCCGCTCTCGCGCAAATAATAGCTCATCGCAAGTCCGGCTTGTCCGCCGCCGACGATCACCGTGTCGTGTCGATCCGTCATGGTCGACTGCACCGCATGTCCACGGCAACGGCGTTCTACGGCAGCGAGAGCGGGCGATAGCGGAGGCGGTGGGGGCGGGCGGCTTCTTCGCCGAGACGCTTCACCTTGTCAGTTTCGTACTCGTGGTAGTTCCCTTCGAAGAACTGCACGCGCGAGTCGCCTTCGAACGCGATGATGTGGGTCGCGATGCGGTCGAGGAACCAGCGGTCGTGGCTGATGACGAGCACGGTTCCCGCAAACTCGCCCAGCGCGTCTTCGAGCGCGCGCAGCGTCTCGACGTCGAGGTCGTTCGACGGCTCGTCGAGGAGCAGCACGTTCCCGCCTTCGAGCAGCGTCCTCGCGAGGTGCAGGCGTCCGCGTTCGCCGCCCGAGAGCGTGCCGACGGCCTTCTGCTGATCGCCGCCCTTGAAATTGAAGCGTCCCAGATACGCGCGCGACGGCATCTCGAACTTGCCGATGGTCAGGATATCGCGCCCGCCCGTTACATCGTCGAAGACGGTTTTCGTGTCGGCGAGCGACTCGCGGCTCTGGTCGACGACGGCGAGCTTCACCGTCGGACCGATCGCGATCGTCCCCGCGTCGGGCTGCTCTTTGCCGGCGATCATTCGGAACAGCGTGGATTTCCCCGCACCGTTGGGTCCGATGATCCCGACGATCGCGCCCGCCGGAATGCGGAAGTTCACGTCATCCATGAGCAGCCGGTCGCCGTACGCTTTGCGCACACCGGTGAACTCGATGACCTGATCGCCCAAACGCTCCGCGACCGGGATGAAGATCTCTCGTGTCTCGTTGCGCTTCTGATACTCGTAACTGGAAAGTTCCTCGAAACGCGCAAGTCGGCTCTTGTTCTTCGATTGACGGCCCTTCGTCCCCGAACGAACCCACTCGAGTTCGCGTTTGAGCGCCTTCTGACGCGCCGACTCCTGCGCTTCTTCCTGTGCCAGGCGCTCCTGTTTCTGATCGAGCCAGGAACTGTAGTTGCCCTTCCACGGGATCCCGCGGCCACGATCGAGCTCCAGGATCCACTCGGCGGCGTTGTCGAGGAAGTAGCGGTCGTGCGTCACCGCGACGACGGTCCCGGGGAAACGCTGCAAAAATTGTTCGAGCCACTCGACGCTCTCCGCGTCGAGATGGTTCGTCGGTTCGTCGAGGAGCAGCATGTCGGGCTTCGAGAGCAGCAGGCGGCACAGTGCGACGCGCCGCTTCTCGCCGCCCGAGAGGGGGCCGATCGCCGCATCCCACGGCGGGAGCCGCAAGGCGTCGGCCGCGATCTCGAGCTGCTGCTCGAGGTCGTCGGCGCCTTGCGCGAAGAGCTGTGCTTCGAGCGCTGCCTGTTCGTTGGCGAGCTTTTCGAAATCGGCATCGGGCTCGCCGTAGGCGGCGTAGACTTCGTCGAGCCGTTTGCGCGCCGCGAAGAGCGGCGCGAGCCCTTCTTCGACCGTCTCGCGCACCGTCTTGGCCGGATCGAGCTTCGGCTCTTGTTCGAGATAGCCGATGGTGATGTTCGGCATCGGGATCGCGTCGCCGTCGATGTCATGGTCGACGCCCGCCATGATGCGCAGCACGGTCGATTTCCCCGCGCCGTTGAGCCCGAGAATCCCGATCTTCGCGCCGGGAAGAAAACTCAGCGAGATGTCTTTGAGGATCTGACGCTTCGGCGGCACCATCTTGCCGACCCGATGCATCGTGTACACGTACTGCGTCACGGCCGCCCTGTCTTGGGCGCGCGGCTGCGAAGGTCCCGGTGGGCGGCGAGGCGGAGGAACGCATCATGCAGCAGCACACGGTTGTGGGCGGCGGCGGCCTCGTGTTGCGCGCGCTCGAAAGCGGCGATCCGCAAGGTGTGCCGGTCCTGTTCCTGCACGGCTGGTCGCAGCGCGCGGCGTCGTGGGAACGCCAGCTTGCATCGCCTGCGCTCGCGCATCTGCGCCTGGTCGCTCTCGATCTGCGGGGACACGGCGAATCGGAGAAGCCGGCCTCGGGCTACGACGACGGCGCGCTGTGGGCCGCCGACGTCGCGGCGACGCTCGACGCGCTCGACCTGCACGGAGCGATGCTCACCGGCTGGTCGTACGGCGGGTACGTCATCGCGGACTATCTGCGCCATCGCGGCCAGGACGCCGTCGGCGCGATCCACTTCGTCTCGGCCGGCACCGGGATCGGCATCGAGACGCCGTACCGCTTTCGCGGCAACGCCTGGAACGGCGTCCTCCCGGCTGCGTTCAGCGACGACGCCGGGGAAGCGGCTGCGGCGATGCGCACGTTCGAGCGCAACTGCTTCGCCGCGCGACGCGACGCCGACGAACGAGCGATGCACGCGAACGGCGCCGCGACGCCGGGCGCCGTCCGCAAAGCGCTCTTCCGCCGCCGCATCGACAACGACGACGTGATGGCGTCGATCCGCCTTCCCACGCTGGTGACGCACGGCGACGCCGACCGCGTGATCGACATCGAGACCGGGCGTCACATCGCGGCGATCGTGCCGGGCGCGCGGCTCTCGGTGTACGCCGGAATCGGTCACGTCCCGTTCTGGGAAGATCAGCCGCGTTTCGACGCGGAGTTGGCGGCGTTCGCGGCCGGCCTCGCGGGACGCAGTGCGTGAGCGTCCCCGTCGACCCCGTGCGGCGGCCGCGCGCTCGGCCCCGGAACCGCTTCGTCATCGCGATCGTCGTCGCGCTGCTCGCGGGCCTCCCGCTCTCCGTCTGGCTCGATCTGTGCTCGATCTCCGAATCGGCGCTGCGCACGCAGGCGAACGATCTCAACGTCGCGGTCACCGGGATCCGCAGCTTTTACGCCAGCGACGTCGTCGGCCGCGTCCTCGCATCGCACGGGAAGACGGTGGTGACCGATCGCTACGCGACGATCCCGGGGGCGATCCCGATCCCGGCGACGTTCTCGCTCCAGCTCGGTGCGGTGATCGGCGAGCACCAGCGCAACTTCGCGTACAAGTTCACCTCCGACTATCCGTTCCGCCGGCGGATGCACCCCCCGCTCGACGCGTTCGAACGCGACGCACTGCACGCACTGCGCGCCGATCCGACGCACGAGATCAGCAGCGCGACGCAGACCGGATTCACCGAGCAGGTGCGCGTCATCGCGCCGATCCGGATGGGCGCGACCTGCGTCGCGTGCCACAACACGCACCCCGACAGCCCCAAACGCGACTGGAAGGTCGGCGACGTGCGCGGGATCCAGGAACTGACCGTCACCCAGCCGATCGTCACCAGCCTCTTCTCGTTCCGCTATCTGCTGGTCTACTTCGCGATCGCCGCCGCGACCGGCATCGCCTTCATCCTTCTGCTGCGCCGGCAGACCGAGGAACTCACGGCGAGCTACGTCTTTCTCTCGTCGATCTCGAAGAAGATCTCGCGCTACCTCGCACCGCAGATCTACGACGCGATCTTCGCCGGCCGCGCCGACGTCACGCTCTCGACGCGCCGCAAGAAGCTGACGATCTTCTTCTCGGACATCAAGGACTTCACGTCGACCACCGAGCGCCTGCAGCCCGAAGAGCTGACGGCGCTGCTCAACGAGTATCTCACCGAGATGTCGACGATCGCGCTCGCCCACGGCGGCACCATCGACAAGTTCGTCGGCGACGCCATCCTCGTGTTCTTCGGCGACCCGGAGAGCCGCGGCATCGCCGAGGACGCCGCGGCCGCCGTGAAGATGGCGATCGCCATGCAGGCCCGCATCGCGGAGCTGAACGCCGAGTGGCGCCATCGCGGGATCGAATCGCCGTTCCGCGTGCGGATGGGGCTCAACACCGGATACTGCAACGTCGGCAACTTCGGCAGCGCCGACCGCTTCGACTATACGATCATCGGGGCGGAAGCGAACCTCGCGGCGCGTCTGCAGTCGATCGCGAACGCCGGCGAGATCGTGCTCAGCTACGAGTCCTACGCGCTCGTGCGCGAACTCGTCATCGCGCACGCATTGGCGCCGATCACCGTCAAAGGGATCAGCCGCGAGATCGTTCCCTACGCGATCGACGGTCTCGCCGGCAGCGCCGGCGCGCGCGGCGGCATCTACAGCGCACATGCAACCGGAGTAGACTTGTACCTCGACGTCACCGCCCTCGATCCCGCCACCGCGGAACGGACCCGCACCCTCCTCGCGGACGCGCTCGCCGCGCTCGAACGCCGTAACGGCGCGCCGGGCAAGGAGGGCGGCCGTTGAGCGCGCCCGCCGGGGTCATCGACCTCCACGGCCGCGTCGCGTTCGTCACCGGCGGCAATCGCGGGATCGGCGCGGCCGTGGTGCGCGCGCTCCACCGCGCGGGCGCGGAGGTCTTCTTCACCTATCGCAGCCGCGCCGAGGAGGCGCGCGCATTGTGCGAGCAGCTCGGCGGCCGCGTCGCGACGCACCGGCTCGACGTCGCCGATCCCGCCGCGCTCGCACCGGCGATCGACGCCTGCGTCGCGCACTTCGGCCGGCTCGACGCCCTCGTCAACAACGCCGCGATCTTCGAGGAGAACCGGTTCGACCGCGACGACTTCGACGCGTGGCGCGCCGGCTGGCGGCGTACCTTCGACGTCAACCTGTTCGCCGCAGCCGACCTGGCGTTTCTCGCGATGCGGGCGATGCGTTCCGCCGGCGAAGGGACGATCGTCAATATCGCATCGCGCGCCGGCCATCGCGGCGAACTCACCTTTGCCGACTACGGCGCGTCGAAAGCGGCGATGATCAACCTCACCAAGTCGATCGCGCGCTCGTGCGCGCGCGACGGGATCGTCGCGTTCTCCGTCGCGCCGGGCTTCGTCGCCACCGAGATGGCCGCCGCCGATTTAGCACGAAACGGCGACGCGATCGTTGCGGAGATTCCGCTGGGCCGCGTCGCCGATCCCGACGAGGTGGCGCACGCCGTCGCGTTCGTCTGCACGCCGCTGGCCCGTCACTTGAACGGTGCGACGCTCGACGTCAACGGCGGCTCGTACGTTCGCTAGCGGTCAATCGTCGAACGCGCAGACCAGCTGGCTCGTCGCCGACGCCCCATCGATCGCATAGACCATCAGCACGTTGCTGACCAGCGTCGCCGACGTCGCGCCGCTCGCGGTATACGAGTACGGGAAAAAGCTCGCCGTATCGGGGTTCGTCGACGGAATCGTCGCGCCGCCCGAAACGCACGCCGAGACGGGGATCGAGGCATAGACGCCGGCGGCACCGGCGGCCGGCGGGTTCGACGCGGTCGACGCGACGTACACGCCGATTCCCGGCGCCGTCTGCGAGCCGTTGAGCAGCACGTTGGTCGGCGTCCCGGTTCCGACGCCCTGCGTTGCGGCGACGAACGACGACTGTCCGCCGAAGAGCTGCCAGTTCGTCGTCCCGGCCGGATACGTTCCGAACGCGACCGCCGAGGGCGGCGGCGACGCGGTCGACCCGGCGGTGACGACGGCGTTGAGCGCCGGCGACGCATGGTGGAACGCAAGCTGGAATTGCGTGGCGGGGATCGAGTAGTAGGTCTCCGGGAATACCAGGCACTGCAGACCCAGCGACGACGTCCCCTGGGCCGCCTTCCCGGCGATCACGACCGTGTAGCGCGTCGATGCCGCGAGGTTGTTGAGCGGGCAGGTCAGCCTCGTCGTCGCCGGCGTCCCGTTCGGCGTCACCGTCACCGTGTACGACTGCGTGTTCACGTTCGTGATCGCGGAGAGTGACGGGTACCCGAGCTTGGTGACGAATGCCGCGCTCGACGTGCCGTTGATGTACACGTCGACCGGGCCGAGATCCGGAGAGCCGTTGAGGAAGCGCAGCGCGCTCTGACTGGTCGTCGTGCCGAGGACGGTGCCCTGACCGTTGTTGCCGCAGCCGGCGAGCACGGCGGCGCCGAACGCGAGAACGAGTGCGAGACGTCGAAGGAGCATGACCAGTTGAGTCCCTTTCCGGGGCGAAGACGCGCGACGAAGGCGAAGGCACTCCGTCACATGAGCAGTGCCGGGAAGGCGCCCGCTCCTGATACGTTGGCGGTTCCTATACCGGTTCCGTGATCGGAGTTCTTGCCTGGCGCTCGCCCGACGGGGCCGATGCGAGCGCTCACATCACGCCAGGCACGGGCCCCGCGACCCAGGCAGCCAAGCAGGCCCCGACCCGCCGATTTTCAGGGGCGACACGAACCTTGCGCCCCAGATTGCGGTGATCGCCCGACGGGCGCGGCGGACCGAATAGTCCGCTGACGCACGCGCTGCGCGCGCTCAGCGGTAGTGTTCGAGCAGTGCCGCGTAGCGACCGCGGTCGCCGTGCAGGTCGTGCTTCGCGATCGGCACCTGCGGAAGGTGCGTGCGCTCCTCGAGCGTCGGACGCTCCTCCTGATAGATGATCCCCAACGGAATCTTCCCCTCGCGGGTCAGCGCATCGAATGCCGCCGTCCGCTCGCTCGGGCGATGGTCGTCGCGCAACGCCGCGTCTTCGATATGCTCCTTGAACCACGCGTACGTGTTGATCTTGTTGTAGGTGACGCACGGCGACATCACTTCGACGATCGAACAACCACGGTGCTCGATCGCGGCGCGAATGATCTGCACGAGCTGCTTGGGCTGGGCCGAGAAGCCGCGCGCGACGAACGTTGCGCCCGCGGCGAGGCCCAGCGCGAGGCCGTTGATCGGGTTGTCGGGATTGCCCTCGGGCGAGACCGACGCGACGTACCCGGTCGCGCTGGTCGGCGACGCCTGACCTTTGGTGAGCCCGTACGTCTGATTGTCCATCACGATGTACGTGATGTCGGGATTGCGCCGGACGGCGTGCACGAAGTGCCCTGCACCGATCGCGTACCCGTCGCCGTCGCCGCCGGCGGCGATCACCGTGAGGTCGCGATTCGCCAGCTTGACCGCCGTAGCGACGGGAAGCGCGCGGCCGTGCACTCCGTGGAACGCGTAGCTGTGCAGATAGCCGGAGATCTTCCCCGAGCAGCCGATCCCGGAGACGAACGCGACCTCGTGCGGTTGTTTTCCGAGCTCGGCGAGCGCGGATTTGAGCGCCGAGAGGACGCCGTAGTCGCCGCAGCCCGGGCACCACCACGACGGCGTCGCGGTCGCAAAGTCTTTCGCGGTCAGCATCGCCATCGTCAGCGCACCTCCACCGATTCGCCGACCGCTGCGATCCCGCGGATCGGCGCGATGATTTCGATCGGATGGAACGGCCGCCCGTCGTATTTGCGCAGCCCGCGCAGCGCGTCGATCGGGCCGGTGACGGCGCGAATCAGCCGCTCGAGCTGTCCCGTGAAGTTGTTCTCGACGACGAAGACGTGGTGCGCCCCGTGCACGAACACGCGGACGTCGTCTTCGGGGAACGGCCAAAGCGTGCGCAATTGCAGGAAGCGCACCGGGATCTTCTCGGCCGCGAGCCGGTCGACGGCTTCGCGGATCGGCCCCGTGTTCGCGCCGTAGCCGACGATCGCGATGTCGGCGTCGGCGACACCGTGCAGGATCGCGCGCGGCAGTTCGTCGCGCATCGCTTCGAGCTTGCCCATCCGCTTTTCCATCATGCGCGCTCGGTTGGCGGCGTTTTCGGTGATCACGCCGGCATCGTTGTGCTCGGAGCCGGCGGCGAGATGCATCCCGCCGTAAACGCCGGGGATCGCGCGCGGCGAGACGCCGTCGGCGGTGAACGCGAAGCGCTTGTACTCGCCGAACGTCAACTCGCCGTCGGCGATCAGTTCGCCTCGATCGATCTCGACCGCGTCGAGATCGAACGGCGCCAGCGTCGCCTTGCTCTGACACAGCGCCTGCTCGGTGAGCACGAACACCGGCAACTGCCAGCGGTCTGCGAGGTTGAACGCAGCGGTCGTCAGCGTGAACGACTCCTCGATGGTCCCCGGCGCGAGGATCACGCGCGGGATCTCGCCGTGGCCGGAGTAGATCAGATGATTGAGATTGCTCTGTTCGGTCTTCGTCGGCATCCCCGTCGACGGACCGGTGCGCGCGCACTCCACCACGACGACCGGAATCTCCAGCACGCCGGCGAGCCCGATCGCCTCGGTCATCAGCGCCTGTCCGGGACCGGAGGTCGCGGTCATCGCGCGCACACCGGTGAACGCCGCGCCGAGCGTCATCGTGATCGCCGCGAGTTCGTCTTCGGCCTGCACGACGACGCCGCCGAATTTCGGCAGTTGTTTCGACATCCACTCGAGGATGTCGGTGGCCGGGGTGATCGGATAGCCCGCCATGAACCGGCATCCGGCGACGAGCGCGCCGTACGCGATCGCGTCGTTGCCCATCATGATGAGGCGATCGCCGTCGGGTTTGGCACGCAGTGCGTAGCCGCTGGGCACGCCGGCGTAGTGTTCGCGCACGTACGCTTCGCCCGCCGCGATCGCCCGCAGGTTGAGGTCGACGACCTTCTCGCCTTTGCGCTGGTACACGGCGGTGACGTCGGCGCGCACGATCCCCGCATCCATCCCGACGAGCGCGGCGAGGACGCCCAGCGAGATCGTGTTGCGCACGAGTTCGAGGCCGAGTTCTTCTTTCGCGATCTTCGCCAGCGGGATGTCGTACCACGTGACGTCGCTGCGGCGCAGCGCGCCGTCGACCGTCTCGGACGTATTGTCGAAGACGACGAAACCGCCGGGCCGCATCTCGTCGATGTGCGCCTGCACCGCTTCGAGATCGAACGCGACGAGCGAGTCGACGGCATCGGCCATCCCGTAATTGCGCTGCTCGCTCGCGCGGATCACATAGTTCGTGTGTCCCCCGCGGATGCGCGACGGGAAATCTTTGTACGTATAGACCTCGAGCCCCATGCGCTTGAACACGCCCGCGATCAGATCGCCCGTCGTCAGCGAGCCGTCACCGGCCTGACCGCCGAACATCATTTCGAGGCTGTTGAGGATCACTGCGCGACCTCGCGATCCGGCGCCGCAACGGCGCCTCATTGACAAGGAGCATTGGACGGCGCGCGCGATACGACCCTTCTCGCAACGATGCGACAAAAGTCGCATCGCATGAGTGCGTCGCGCTACGGGCGGGCGACCGCGGTCCAACGGCGGTAGAAGCGCCGCACCTTGCCCCACGCGCGCCGCCAGGCGCCGCGGGCGCGCGCGGCGGCTTGTCCCTCGAGCACGCTCGCGGCGCCGGCGGCGAACGACGCCTCGGCTCGCTGCGCCTCGGTGCGCACCAGCCGCTGCGCGATCGTCGCGTCGTGCTGTTCGCCCAGGACCGTCTGCAATCGCTCCGCGCGTTTCCCGAACCGGCGCGCACGTTTGCCGGCGACCGGCGCGAACGCTTCGGCGGCGTATCGGACGCGCTTCGCCTTGATGCGGATGCGATGCAGTTCGCGATCCTTCGGCGGCCGCGTCCGCTTTCGCACCGCGCGGCGCAGCTCGGACCAGGCGTCACGCATCAGCGGGCGCAGCACGTCGCGTGCCGCGTCGGCGGCGCACGGATTGAATTGCGGCCGCTTTGTCGCCTCGACGAGCGTGTCGAGGAGCGCGACGTACCGCGGCTCGCGCAGCATCGCGCGGACGCGCGCGTGCGCCGTCTCTCGCGCTTGCCGGAACCCGGCGAGCAGGGCGTCTCCGCGGTAGCGATCGGCCGGAGGGAGCGCGCCGAGGTCGGCGCCGATCCGTGCGAGCATCACATCGGCGTCGCGCGCCGCGGCGAGCCCGTCGCCGAGCCACTTCAGCGCCTCGCGCAGCTCGCGAGCCCACGCCGCCTCGAACACCGGGACGAAGGTGCGCAGATCGGAACGCAGCCGCCGGACCGCGACCCGCGCCTGATGCACCGCTTCCTCATCGCCGGGCGCGAGGCGAAGCCGCGCGTCGATGCGGATCAGCCGTTCGACCGACGCGGCGATCGCCGCGAGCGCGAGCTCGCCAGCCCGGACGCGGCGTCCGGGATGCCGCGAAACGATCTCCGGTTCGCGTGCCGGCGGTCCAAGCGCGCGGACGTTCTTCGGCGTCGGATCGGCGGCGCCGGCGCCTTCCGCCTGCAGATGCGCGGTGAGATCGTCGAGCAGATCGTCCCCGGCGGTCTGCGCCAGTTCGATCTCCAATTCTCGAAACCGGCGCACGACGGTCGGACCCTCGACGACCCGCACGTCGTCCTCGACGACGTCGGCAAGTTCTTCACCGTCGCACAGGACGCGCCGGCGCGTGCGGATCGTGCGCAGCTCCGCAACCGGGCGCACTACTGCGCCGCGCAGATACGCGGTCGCCACGTCGATCGCCGCGGCAGGAACGGTCCGGCCGTCGCCGGCGAAGACGTGCTCCTCGCGGCGCAGCGCATCGCTTGGGCCGGGGACGGGGAGCTTGAGCGTCCATCCCTCGCCGCGCCGGTAGCGCAGGCTGCAACCCCAGCGCGTCAGCCGCAAGTCGGCGGTGTCGTAGTAGACGGTATGCAGCCGTTCCCACTCGACCGGCGACGCCACGTACGGTTCCCAACGCGCGTCCAGCCGCGCCAGCGAGAAGCCGTCGGGAAGTTCGAGTTTCCGTTCGCGTTCGATCGAGTCGTGCATCACGCGTGCCGCCGCCGCACGTCGGTAAGCGCGGCCGCCACGGCGCCGCGCAGGTCGCACTTCCCATCATGCCAGTGCTCGACGAACGACCGCAAGATGCGGCCGGTGAGTCCCCACACGCGGCGTCCTTCGTAGTCGAGCAGATACGTCTCGATCAGCCGCTCGGCGAACTCGATCGTCCCGCGCCGCAACGCGCCCGAGACGATGAACTCGAGCGGGATCGTGAACATCCCGGCGGTCTCGCTCCCGTCGATCGTGAACGGCCCGGGCGCGATCACCGCAACGAACGGCGTGACGTCGAAGGTGTTCACCTGCTGGCTGACTTCGGGAAGCCGGCCCACGATCGTCACGCGCTCGGGCGCGACGCCGACTTCTTCGCGCAGTTCGCGCAGCGCGGTGCGCGCCGGATCGCCGCCGTCGGCGGGATCGACGCCCCCGCCGGGGAGGCCGATCTGTCCCGGATGATCGCGCAGATGGCTCGCTCGCTCGACGAAGAGCACGCCGTGCGGCGGCGCCGCGACGATCCCGATCGCCACCGCGGCTTTGCGACGGGGCCTCATCCCGTCAGGTACGCGCAGCATCGCCCGCGGCCCCGCCCGGTACCGCGAGCCGCCGCGGGAATACCGTGAGGGTGCGCCTGTTCACGATCGGCCACGGGACCGTCGATGCCGTCACGTTCGCCGAGCGCCTCCGGCACGCCGGAGTCGTACGCGTGGTCGACGTCCGGCGATATCCCGGCTCGCGGCGGTGGCCTCAGTTCGACGCGGCGGCGATGGCGGCGTGGCTCCCGGCCGCCGGGATCGCGTACGTGCCGTGCGAGGCGCTGGGCGGCCGCCGCCGCCCGGCGCCCGATTCGCCGAACGCGACCTTGCGGGAGGCCGGGTTTCGCGGCTATGCCGACTCCACGCGCACGCCCGCGTTTCGCGAGGCGTTCGACGCCCTGCTGTGCGCCGCGCGCGAACGGCCGACCGCCGTCGCCTGCTCGGAGACGCTATGGTGGCGATGTCACCGCCGGCTGATCGCCGACGCGGCGATCCTGATCGGCGGCGCAACGGGTCGAGCACGTGATCGGCGACAAGATCGCGCCGCATCGCCCGACGCCCGGCGTCCGCGTCGCCGAGGGCACGCTCGTCTACGACGGCTAGCGCGGAGTTTCGCCGCGCTGCGCAAAAGGAGCGGCGGGAGGTGCCGACGGCTTCGCCCGCGTGATCGACTTCTTTCTGCACCGGCCGGTCTTCGCGTCGGTCTGCGCGCTCTTCATCATCCTCGCCGGCCTCATCTCGATCCCGACGCTCCCGGTCGCGCAGTTCCCGCAGGTCGCGCCGCCCGTCGTCACCGTGTCGTCGACATACATCGGCGCGAACGCGCAGGCCGCGGAGTCGTCGGTCACGACGCCGCTCGAAGAAGCCGTCAACGGGGTCGACGGCTTGCGCTACATCAGTTCGACGACGACCAACGACGGCACCAGCACGATCGTCTGCACGTTCTTCCTCGACCGCAACATCGATGCGGCGGCCAACGACTTGCAGAACCAGGTGGACAACACGATCGGCAGACTCCCCGCCGAGGTGCGCGCGACCGGCGTCACGGTCACCAAGAACAACGGCTCTTTCGTGCTGGGGATGGGTCTCGGCTCGCGCGATCCGCGCTACGATCGCATCTTCTTGAGCAACTACGCGTCGCTCACCATCGTCGACGTTCTCAAGCGCGTCCGCGGCGTCAACGACGTGCGCATCTTCGGCGAACGCCGCTACGCGATGCGGCTGTGGCTCGATCCCACCCGCCTCAACCTCTCGCGCGTCACGGCCGGCGATGTGGTCTCCGCGCTGCAGACGCAGAACGTCCAGATCGCGGCGGGCGCGATCGGCGCGGCGCCGATCCGCAGCGACCAGCCGTATCAGGTCTCGATCCGGGCGCTCGGGCGGCTGCACTCCGGGGACGACTTCGGCAACCTGATCCTGCGGTCGAATCCCGACGGCGGTTTCGTGCGGCTGCGCGACGTCGGACGCGTCGAACTGGGCGCCGAAAGCTACGCGCAGGATCTGCGGCTCTTGGGCGCCGACGCCGTCGGCATCGGGATCCTGACGCTCCCCAGCGCCAACGCGCTGCAGGTCGAGCGCGACGTGCTCGCAGCGATGCAGCGCCTCTCGGCGCGCTTCCCGCACGGCGTCTACTATAAGACCGGGTTCGACGCCGCGCCCTTCGTCGCCGACTCGATCGGCGAAGTGCTCAAGACCCTGCTGATCTCGGTCGTGCTGGTCGTGATCGTCGTCTTCCTGTTCCTGCGGAACTGGCGTACGACGCTGGTCCCGGCGATCACGATCCCCGTCTCGCTGATCGGCACGTTCGCGCTGATGAAGGCCCTGGGATTCTCCATCAACACGCTGACCCTCTTCGGGATCACGCTGGCGACGGGGCTCGTCGTCGACGACGCGATCGTCGTGATCGAGAACATCGCCCGCTTCATCCACGACAAGGGGATGCCGCCGCTCGCCGGCGCGGCGGCGGCGATGAAAGAGATCACCGGCGCCGTCGTCGCGAGTTCGCTGGTGCTGCTCGCGGTGTTCGTCCCGGTCGCATTTTTCGCCGGAACGACGGGCCAGCTCTACAAGCAGTTCGCGCTCACGATCGCGTGCTCGATCACGATCTCGCTGTTCAGCGCGCTCACGCTGACGCCGGCGCTTTCGGCGCTGCTCATCGAACGCGAAGAGCGCCGTCACGGTGCCTTCTTCCGCGCCGTGAACCGGCTCCTCGCCGCGACGCGTTCCGGCTATCACGCGATCGTTCCGCGCCTGCTGCGCATGCGCGCGGTCGTGCTGGCGCTCTTCGCGCTGGGCCTTGCCGCGACGTACTTCGCGTACGCGGCGATCCCGACGGGATTCCTCCCCGACGAAGACGTCGGCTACTTCTACATCACGGTACAGCTCCCCGAAGGTGCGTCGCTCGCGCAGACGGAGCGGGTGACGCGCCGGATCGAAGGGATCCTCGCCGGCATCCCCGAGATCGCCGTGACGTTCGAGCCGAACGGGACGCAATTCGGGACGAACGCGTCGAATCGCGCGATGATGTTCGTCTCGCTCAAACCGTGGGCCGAGCGCAAGGGCGCCGGGAAGTCGGCCGACGGGATCATGCGGCGCGTCCGCCCGCAGCTCGGCGCAATCGCCGACGCGACGGTGCTGGCGTTCAACCCGCCGACGATCCGCGGCATCGGCAACCTCGCGGGCTTCCAGTTCGAACTCCAGGACGCCGCGAACGCCGGGATCCCGGCGCTGACGGGCGCCGCGCGCGGGCTCATCGCGAACGCACGCCGCGATCCCGTTCTGCGCAATGTCTCGACGACGTTTCGCGACGACGCCCCGCAGCTCGTCGTCGAGATCGACCGCGCGAAGGTCGCGTCGCTCGGGATCCCGATCGCCGACGTGTTCGCCGCGATGCAGGTCTATCTGGGCTCGCAGCACGTCAACGACTTCGACTTTCTCAACCGGTCGTTTCGGGTGTACGTCCAGGCCGATACGAAGTTCCGCGACCGCTTGAACGCACTCGACCGCATTTACGTGCGCGCGAACGGGGCCGCGCCGCAGCTCGCCGCGACGATCCCGCTCGGTTCGCTCGTGCGCACGCACGTCGCACGCACGGCGCCGATCATCACCCATTACAACCTGCTGCGCTCGATCGAGATCAACGGCATTCCGGCGCCGGGCTACGGATCGGGCCAGGCGCTGGGGACGATGACCGCGCTCGCGTCGACGATTCCGGCCGGGATGGCCTACGAGTGGACCGGGATCTCGCTGGAGCAAATCGAGTTCGGCAGCCAGGCGCTGGTGATTTTCGGCCTCGGACTGCTCTGCGTGTTTCTCGTGCTCGCCGCCAACTACGAGAACTATTGGGATCCGGCGATCATCCTCGTCTCGGTCCCGCTCGCGATCCTCGGCGCAATCCTGGCGCTCGACGCGCGCGGACTGCCGAGCGATCTCTACGCCCAGGTCGGCTACCTGATGCTGATCGCGCTGGCGAGCAAGAACGCGATCCTGATCGTCGAGTTCGCAAACCAGCGCCGCCGCGCAGGCCTGGGCGCCGCCGAGGCGGTGGCGGAAGCCGCGCAGACGCGGCTGCGCCCGATCCTGATGACGTCGCTCGCGTTCATCCTCGCGACGGTTCCGCTCGTCGTCGCCTCGGGCGCAGGCGCGGCGAGCCGCATCTCGCTCGGCACCGCGGTCTTCGGCGGGATGATCCTCTCGACGGTCCTCAACCTGTTCGTCGTCCCCGTCGTCTACGTCGCGCTGGCGGCGCTGCGCGACCGGCTCGCGCGGCGGTCGCGCGCGCCGGCGGCGGCCGTCAGCGGGCATGCGCCGGGCGCGGTCCCGGTGTCGATGGTACGCACCGCCGACGGCGAACTGCTGCTCCACTTCGCCGACGGCAGCGAACCGGTGCGCCTCTCGCTCCCCGAACCGTAGCGGCGGATGAAACGGAGGAAACGTCGAGCGGCGCGCGCACGGACGGCCTCGTTCCCGGCGTTCGCGTTTGCGCTGCTGCTGATCGGCGCCGTCGCGTTGTTCGCCTCGCGCGCGCTGCGCGATGTGCCGGCTCCTTCGCGCTCCGCGCACGCGCACCGAAGCGGACACGCGGCAACGCTTGCGGCAACCGAACCGTCACCCTCGGCTCATGACGCGGCGGCAACCCTCGCGCCGGCCGCGACGCCCGGTGCCGCGGCGACGCCCGCGCCTGCGGCGACGCCCGCGGCCCCGGCGACGCCGGCCGCGGCGAGCGCGGCGCCGAACGGCGCGAAGCTCGCGCTGATCATCGACGACTGCGGGCAATGGCGCGACACCGAACGCGGCTTCGTCGCGCTTCGGGTCCCGCTCACGCTCTCGGTGCTCCCGCACGTGCGGTACGGCGCGCAGATCGCGCGCGAAGCGAACGCGGCCGGCAAGGGCGTGATGCTGCATCTGCCGATGGAGCCGCGCTCGGGTGCGAATCCCGGCCCCGGCGAGATCTCCACCGCGATGGACGACGCCGCGATCGCGACGCAGGTCGGCGCCGATCTCGACGACGTTCCGCTCGCGACGGGCGTGAACAACCACGAGGGGAGCGGCGCGACGGCCGACGATCGCGTCATGCGCGACGTCGCAGCGGTCCTCGCCGCGCGCCGTGTCTTCTTCATCGACTCGCGGACGACGGCGAAGACGGTCGCCGAGCGCGACGTCGGCGCGGCGGGCGTCCCGACGGCGCGCCGCGACGTGTTTCTCGACGACGTCGACGACCGCGCCGCGGTCGAGGCACAGCTGCGGCGGGCCGCCGAGATCGCGAGGGATCGCGGCACCGCGATCGCGATCGGCCACCCGCGCGCGGCGACGCTGGCCGCGGTGCGCAGCCTCGTCCCGGTGCTGCAGGCGGCCGGGATCGAGTTCGTGCTGGCGGCGGACCTCGTCCGGCGTTGACGCCGGGACGAAGGTCCGCTACGGTAGCGTCACCCGGTCGTCAGAGGTCGACGCATGCACACGCGCCTTCTCGCCATGGTCACGGGGTCGCGCCCTGACGGGTCCGGACCTCGCTTCGCCGTGGCCCGGTGCCGCCGCGACCGGCCGCTGTAGGGGACGGGGCCATCCTGCTGGACGCGCCGGCTCCCAACCGACCCGACGGCAAAGCCCTTCGTGCGCAGGTCCCCCGGGCATCGCACGCCGGGTGGACTCCCGCGCCGGATCGCGATGCGCTGCGGACGCTGCGCGAACTCTTCGCGACGCTGATTCCGGAGTTGCGCGCGCTGCGCGGCCAACGGATGGCGCGCTCGCCCCTCGCCTTCTATCGTGGATCGGCGGCCGTGATGGCCGCCGATCTTGCGTCTACGCCCGTCACCGGGATCCGGCCGCAGATCAGCGGCGACGCCCATCTCGCGAACTTCGGGGGCTATGCCTCACCCGAACGGCGCCTCGTCTTCGACGTGAACGACTTCGACGAAACGGTGCGCGGTCCGTGGGAGTGGGACGTCAAGCGGCTCGCCGCGAGCCTCGTCCTCGCGGCGCGCGCGATCGGCGTGCGCCCGGCATCGTGCAGCGACGCGGTGCGCCAGGCGCTCGCGACGTATCGGACGCGCACGCGTGAATACGGCGAGATGAGCACGCTCGACGTCTGGTACGCATCGATCGACGTGCGCGGCACGGTACGTACGGCGCTCGATGCGCGCGCGCGCCGGACGTGGGAGCGCCAGGAACGCGAAGCGCGCGGCCGCACCGCGCTCGCGCTGCTGCCGAAAATCACCGAAGTCGTCGACGGCACGATGCGGTTCATCGACGATCCGCCGCTGCTCGAGCGTCTTCCCGACGACGATGCGAAGGCGATGAACGTGCCGCGGGTCCTCGACGACTACCGGGGCACGCTTCGTTCCGACGCGCACGTCCTGCTCGAGCGGTTCCGGCTCGTCGACGTCGCGCGCAAGGTCGTCGGCGTCGGCAGCGTCGGAACGTGGTGCGTGCTCGCGCTGCTCGTCGACGATCGCGGCAATCCGCTGCTCCTGCAATGCAAAGAAGCGCGCGCGTCGGTCTTCGAGCCGTACGTCGGACCGCAAGCCGCCCGGACATACGGCGAACGCGTCGTCGCCGGACAGCGGCTGATGCAAGCCGCCAGCGACGCGCTGCTCGGCTGGACGCAGATCGGTGAGCGCAGTCTGTACGTCCGCCAATTCCGCGACATGAAGGCGGCTCCCAACCTCGCCGCGATGCGCGCCGACGAGCTCGTCGATTTCGCCGATCATTGCGCCTGGGCGCTGGCGCGCGCGCACGCGCGTTCCGGCGACGCGCGTGCGGTCGGCGCGTATCTGGGACGCGGCGACGTGTTCGACGACGCGATCGTGTCGTTCGCCGTCGCGTACGCCGATCAGACGGAAAAAGACCACGCGGCGTTCGTCGCCGCGCTCCCGGCCGGCGGGTTCCTCTAACCTCGGCAGGCGGCGGCGCAGCGACCGCGGTAATGCGCGAACCGCCCGTGGAAGGAAGCCCCATGAACGACTCCGGCCGCCCCGATGTTCCGCATCCGCCGTACGAAGAGCTGCGCGCCGCGGCCGGCGACGACGCCGCCGCGACGCAGTCCGTCGACGCGCTGCAGGCCGAGCTTCACTCCGGCGAGCCGGACCCCGCGGCGGTGCAGCAGCACACGTCGCGCCTGCGCTCGATCCCCGTCCTCGAAGCGCGCATCGCGAACTGGTGGGACGATCCCGACACCCAGCGCTGGATCAAGGCGCTGACGGACGCGGGCTTGTAGTCGCCACGGGAAACGACGGCACGGCGGGGATCGCGGTGCGGCGCGGAAGCGGCGACCCGGTCGCGATGACGCGCGGCGTCGGGGGCGCGGGTTCGGGCGTGAAAATTCGCGTCGGGGCAACCTGCGGCGCGCGCGGATCGAACGGCGCCGGCTTCCGGACCTCGGCGGTCTGGGCGAACGCGATCGCGAGCGTCTTGCCGCGCGGCTCCCACGAGACGCTCGCGCCGAGGCAGCGCGCCAGCGGCGCGAGCGCGACCAACGGCGGATCGCTTCCGGCGATGCTGCGCACGGAACAGCGCACCGCGCCCCGCTGCGCGGTCAGCACGCCCTGGCTCACTTCGACGCGTTCGGCGAACCGCGCGACGACCGACGGCGGCACGACGACCCGGCCGTCGAGGAGTGATGGAGGCGGCGCGCTGGGAACGAACGACCCGTCGATGAGCACGGAGACGAGCGCGGCGAGCGCGAGCGAAGGGTGAGCCGGTGTCACGCCTGATCCGCGTCTTCCGCCGGGCAGGGCTGAACTTTTCCGCCGAAGGCTCGGCGTTCATGGCGCAGGCGATCGCCTTCACCGCGGTGTTCGCGCTCGTCCCGCTGACGCTCGTCGCGGTCACGGTCCTGGCATTCGTCTACGGCACCGACGAGGGGATCGCGCGCGCCCACGCGGTGATTCAGCTCTACGTGCCGCAGCTCCAAGATCTGGTCGCGAACAACCTCGACGCGATCGTGCGCTATCGCAGCGTCACCGGGATCGTCGGCCTGCTGGGACTGGTGTGGTCGGGCAAGAATCTGTTCCAAGCGCTCACGTACGCGCTGAACCGGTCGCTCGGGATCCGGCGATACCGTCACTTCGTGTGGGACGTCGCGATCGCGCTCGTGCTCGTCCCGTTCGCCGGCGTCGTGCTGATCCTGGCAACCGTGCTGCCCGTCCTCATCACGCTGATCGTGCAGTTCACGGGACTCGAATCCCTGCGCTGGGCGCCGCAGATCACGTCGTACGCCGCGTCGCTGCTGCTGGTCTTCATCGTCTCCGGACTGCTCTACGCGTACTTGCCCAACCGCCATCCGAAGTTCTGGTCGGTCGCAGCGGGGGCGGCCGTCTGCGCGGTGCTGTACTCGATCGCGCAGATCGCGTTCGCGGTCTACACGGCGTTCGCCGCCGGCGCGTTCGCGATCTACGGCGCGCTCTCCGCGCTGTTCGTCCTGCTGCTGTGGCTCGACCTGATCGGCGTGATCTTCCTGTTCGGCGCGCACGTCAGCGCGGCATGGGAGAAAGAAGCGCTCCAAGAGACGCTGCCGCTCGCCTCGTAAGGGATCGCGCGACGGGCGCCCGAACCTGGCCGGGTGCGCCGCATCTTCGTCGTCTTTCTCGTCGCGCTGTGCGGGCTGCCGCTCGTCGCGGCAGCACCGTCCGCCCTCACCGCCAAGCCGAGCGTGATCGTGTTTCCGTTCACGGCGAACGGAAGCAGCATCGATCGCGAGGCCAGTTCGCGGCTCGCGACGATCATCGCAACGCAGATGGCGAACACCGGAACGGTCTCTGTGATCGCGCCGCCGCCGGGGACCGAGCGCAAGGACTTTCTCACCGTCGCGCGCCGCGAGAACGCCGACTACTACATCGCGGGGTTCATCTCGTCGCTGGGGACCGGCGTCTCCGTCGTCGAGCAGGTCGTCAGCACGACCAGCGGGATCGTCGTCTTCAGCAACACGGCGCAGCTGCAGACGTACGCCGACGCGGCGGGTCAGGGCGATGACCTCGCGCTGTTCGTCTCGCGCCATGCAAATCGCGGCCTCGCGGCGATCGGGACGCCGCCGCCGGCGGTCTCGCCGACGCCGGCGCCGACCGCCGAGGCGCAGGCAAACCTGGGGAAGCTCTTCGGGCGCCGCAAGAAAACCGCGCCCTCGGCGCAGGCCTCGCCGAGAGCGACGCCGGTCCGCACCGCGGCGCCGGTGCCGATCAGCGTCACGCCGACCCCGCGGACGATCGCGGACGTCCCGCCGCCGCTCTCGCCGTCGACGCCGGTGCCCCCGCGCACGACGTCGGTCGCGGCCGCGCCACGAGCCGCGGCGAGCGGTCTGGCGGTGCTGCCGGTTGGAGGATCCGCCGACGCCGTGCTGCGCGACGGCGCGACCGAGCGCATCGCGGCGCGCGCCGGCGCCGAAAAGGCCGCCACCGCCGAAGCTGCGTGCGCGGAGCGTCCGCACGAAGCCGTGCTTAGCGGCAGCCTCGCGATCCGCAACGACTCGACGTTCGGCGGCGCGAGCGCGACGTTCGATCTGGTCGCGAAAAACTGCGACGGGAAGACGCTCTGGAACAAGAGCTACACCAACGATGCCGGCGGAGCGCCGGCGCTCGCGGCGCAACTCGCGATGGAACGCGTCGTCGACGCCGCGATCGGCGCCTATCTCAACCCGCCCAAGCGCCGCCGCTGACGGCGCGCGCTACGCCTGATCGGCGTCGCGCTCGTCGAGCAGACCGCGCGGCAGGTCGACCGCGATCCGTTTCGCCGTCACGTCGATCTGCTGCACGAACGTGCGCACCAGCGGCACCATCGCAGTGCGCGGCGATGCACCGGCAACGCGGACGATGAGCACGTCCTGCGCGGGGTAGTGTTCGACTGCCGTCACGTCGCCGAGGATCGCACCGCTCGCGTCGACGAGCGCGCAGCCGCGCAGATCGTCGTCGAGATACTCATCGCGCTTGAGCACGACCGCTGACCGCGGGATCGCGAGCGTCGCGCCGACCAGCGGCTGCGCCGCCGTCGCGTCGTCGATCCCGTCGAAGCGCACGAGCGGGCGTCCCTTGTGCGGGCGGAGCGATGCGATGCGCAGTTCGCGCGTCGTCCCGTCGCGCAACGTCGCGCGCAGCGTGAGCCCGACCGCGAGCGCATCGTCGCCGATCCGGCTCGGGTCGAGCTTCAGCTCGCCCCGCAATCCGAACACGCCGGCCACCCGGCCGGCGTTGGCGTCACTCGTCAGCTTGCTCCGCGTCCGCCGAAGGGCTGCCCGCGTGTTCCGCTTCCGCTTCGAGGGTCTCGTCCTCGAAGGAGATGATGTCGATGCTCAGCCGGCCTTCGGCGCTCGCGCGCACCAGCGTGCGGAGCGCTTGCGCGACGCGGCCGTTGCGGCCGATCACCTTGCCGAGATCTTCGTGCTCGACGACGAGTTCGACGACGCGGCCCTTGTCGGTGTCGACCTCTTCGACCAGCACCATGTCGGGCTTCGAGACGAGCTTCTTCGCGAGAAACTTCAGCAGGTCGAGCGCGCGCTGCTGCGCGACCGCGGGATCCTCGGTCTTGCGCGCGCCGCGATCGGGCGAGTCGCGGCGGAAGCGGCGCGGCTTCTCGTCGCCCTCGTCGGCGCTCGTCGCGGAGCGGTCGCGGCGGCCGCGGCGGGGCCGTTCGTCTTCCGGTTCGATGTCGTCGTGCGCGGCTTCGTCCGAGGCGATGCGCCGCGCACCAAGCGTCGAGCGGCGCTCTTCTTCCGCGGCGGCCTCGTCGTCGCCGAAGAGGCCGAACTCGTCGTCGAACGCGCTCACGGTGCGCTCCCGCGCATCAGGACTTCTTCGCCTTCGGCGCGCGCTTCGTCTCGGAGATCGGTCCGCGCTCGACCAAGCCGAGTTCGGCGAAGAGACGGCGCACCGGATCCGACGGCTGCGCGCCCTTGGCGAGCCACTCCTTGGCCTTCTCCTGATCCACGACGAGCGTCTTGGGCTCCGTGCGCGGGTTGTAGTGGCCGAGGATCTCGAGGAAGCGGCCGTCGCGCGGCGAGTTCACGTCGGCGACGACGAAGCGGTACGTCGGCTGTTTCTTGGCGCCCATGCGTCGGAGTCTGATCTTAACCATGTCGACTTTCTCGGTAGTTCCGCGCGTTCGCGGAGGGGTTGGGGTGGAAGGGTGACGTCACCGCCCCAAGCCCGGCATCGGGAACTTGGGGAAGCGGCCTTTTTTCATCCCGCCGAGCTGCTTCATCATCTGGCGGGACGCCTCGAACTGTTTCACGAGCTTGTTCACGTCGGAGACTTGTGTCCCCGACCCTAGCGCGATGCGCTTGCGGCGCGAGCCGTTCAAGATCTCGGGGCGCTCGCGTTCGCGGCGCGTCATGGAACAGATGATCGCCTCAGTCTTGCTGACGTCTTTCTCGTCGATCTGCACGTTCGGCAGCGCCTTCGAAAGCCCGGGGATCATCTTCATGATGTCGTTCATCGAGCCCATCTTGCGGACTTGACGAAGCTGATCGAGAAAATCGTCGAGGGTGAACTGCGATTTGCGCAGCTTCTTGGCGAGATCCTCGGCCTGCTGTTCGGAGTAGACGCTCTGCGTCTTCTCGATCAGCGTGAGGACGTCGCCCATCCCGAGAATGCGCTGCGCGAGCCGGTCGGGATAGAACGCTTCGAGCGCCGTGACCTTTTCGCCGACGCCGACGAACTTGATCGGCGCGCCCGTCATGCGGTGGATCGAGAGCGCGGCGCCGCCGCGCGCGTCGCCGTCCATCTTGGTGAGGATGACGCCCGTGATCCCGAGCCGCTCGTTGAACGTCTTCGCGACGTTCACCGCCTCTTGGCCGGTCATCGCGTCGGCGACGAACAGAATCTCGATCGGCTTGACCGCGGCTTTGATCTGCTCGAGTTCGACCATCAGGCGATCGTCGATCTGCAGGCGGCCGGCGGTATCGATGATGACCGTCGGGATCCCGAGCCGCTTCGCTTCGGCGACGCCGTCGCGCGCGATCTTCACCGGATCGCCCTGACTCTCGTCGAAGACCGGCAGGTCGATTTGACGCCCGAGCGTCTTGAGCTGATCGATCGCGGCCGGACGGTAGACGTCGGCCGCGACGAGCAGCGTTCGGCGGCCCTGCTCCTTCAGACGCAACGCGAGTTTGCCGGCGTGCGTCGTTTTCCCCGAACCCTGCAGACCGACCATCAGGTACACGGTCGGCGGCGCATCGCTGTACGTCAGACGCGCGGCCGCGCCGCCCATCAATTCCACGAGTTCGTCGTAGACGATCTTGACGACCGACTGCGCCGGCGTCAGCGAGGTGAGGACGTCGCTCCCGACGGCCTTCTCCTTGATCCGGTTGACGAATTCTTTGGCGACGGGGAGCGCGACGTCGGCTTCGAGCAGCGCGACGCGAACTTCGCGCAATACCTCAGCGACGTCCGACTCGTTGAGTCGGCCGCGATTGGCAAGCCGGTCGAAGATCGCGCCTAAGCGCTCGCCCAAGGCCTCGAGCACGGGTTATTCCTTGGCGGCGCCCACCGATTCGATCTTTTGAACCGCGTCGCCGACGGTCTTGATCTTCTCGGCTTCTTCATCGGGGATGTCGATCCCGAACTCGGTCTCGAACGCCATCACGAGCTCAACCTGATCGAGCGAATCGGCACCCAGATCGTCGGTGATCGACGCTTCCGGCGTGACTTCGTTTTCCTCGACGCCAAGCTGTTCGACGATGATCTTCTTGACGCGATCGAATGTGTCAGCGGCCATGATGTTGCTCAATACTCCTTGGGTGGGTGAAGGGCGCGGGCTCTACATCAGAAAGCCGCCGTCGACGACCAGCGTTTGGCCGGTGACGTAGCGGGCGGCATCCGAAGCGAGAAAGGTGACGACGGGGGCGACGTCCTCGGGGCTGCCGGAGCGGCCCAGAGCGATCGTTTTGAGGTAGTGGTCGCGCGCGGCGGCCGGCATCTCCGAGGTCATCGCGGTTTCGATCAGGCCGGGCGCGACCGCGTTGACGCGGATGTTGCGGGACCCGAGTTCTTTCGCGAGCGACTTGGTCAAGCCCAGCAAGCCGGCTTTGGTTGCCGCATACATGCTCTGGCCGGGATTCCCCGCCAGCCCGACGATCGACGAGACGAAGACGATGGAACCGCTCTTCTGCTTCATCATCGGCTTCGCCACAGCGGCCGAGAGGTAGAATGCCGACTTCAGGTTCACGTCGAGGAGCCGGTCGAGCTCGGCGCTTCTGAAGCGCAGGATGAGCCCGTCCTGAGATTGGCCGGCGTTGGCGACCGCGATGTCGATGCGGCCGTGCTTCGCGAGGACGTCGGCAATCGCGCCGGCGACGGCCTGCTCGTCGGCGACGTCGACCGCGTAGGTGCTGATCGCCGCGCCGGGCCGGGCGGCGCGTACTGCGGCCTCGGTCCCGGCGAGCGCCGCGGTGTCGCGGCCGAACAGCGCGAGGTCGGAACCGTGGCGCGCGAGGTCGACGGCGATGGCGCGCCCGATCCCGCGGCTGGCCCCGGTGACGACGGCGACCGATGCGCTCACGAGACGGCCTGCGGCGCGATCTGCTCGCGCAGTCTCTCGATCGCCGCCGCGCCCGAGACGGTGATCGCCTTGGGCGCGGCGGCGATGCGCTTGAACATCGGCGCCAGGATCGACTGCGCGCCGAACTCGACGATCAGGTCGAGTTTCAGCGCGACCATCGCGACGGCGGTGTCGTGCCAGAGCACCTCGTCGGTAACCGAGCGGATCAGGTTCGTCTTGATCTGCTCGACCTCGGCATACGGCTGCGCGTCGACGTTGGAGATCACGGTGAAGCGCGGCGGCGTCACGGTCGCCGCCTGGACGTGCGCGGCGAACTCGTCCTTCGCCGGATCCATCAGCGCGCTGTGCCAGGCGCCCGCGACGTTGAGCGGGACAACGCGTTTCGCGCCGGCCTCCATCGCAAGTTCGCCCGCCATGCGCACCGCTTCGGCGTCGCCGCTGATCACGATCTGGCCGGGCGCGTTGAAGTTGGCGAGCTGGACGCGTCCGCCGCCGCGCGCGACGGTCGTCGCGACCGCGTCGCGCAGCGCGTCCGCCGCGAGCCCGAGCACCGCAGCCATCGCGCCCTGCGCGAGCGCGGCGGCGCGATGCATCGCCAAGCCGCGTTCGTTGACCAGCGCGAGCGCCGTCTCGAAGGTGAGCGCACCGGCCAGCGTCAGCGCGCACAATTCACCGAACGAGTGGCCCGCGCCGACGACGGGTTCCAGCGCTTCGCCGACGGCGCGCGCGAGCGCGACGTTGGTGACGAAGATCGCCGGCTGCGCGTACCGCGTCTCGCGCAAACGTTCTTCGGGGCCGCTCTCGCAGAGCGCGAGCAGATCGTAGCCCAGGATCGTCTTCGCGGCGGCGAAGCACTGCGCCGCGGCGGGCGAACTGCGCGCGACGTCGACGCCCATCCCGACGACCTGCGAGCCCTGGCCGGGAAAGACGACCCCGATCCGCATCGTCATGCCGCGGCGCCGTTCATGTTCCAGCGCCACGCGACGGCGCCCCAACTCAAGCCGGCTCCGAATCCGACGAACAGAATCACATCTCCATCCTTGAGTTTGCCCGACGCGACGGCCTCCGAGAGCGCCATGGGAATCGACGCCGCGCTCGTGTTGCCGTACTTGTCGATGTTGACGATCACGCGCTCGCCGGGCATCTCGAGATGCTTCGCGGCGGCGTCGATGATGCGGCGATTCGCCTGATGCGGGATCAGCCACGTGACGTCGTGCGCGGTCATCCCCGCGCGATCGAGCGCGACGTTCGTCGCCTCGATCATCTTGGTGACTGCGAAGCGGAAGACTTCGCGGCCGTTCATATGGATCGTGTTCTTCTTCTGCGCGATGTCGGCGGCGGTCGGCGCGGGATCGGCGGTGCCGCTGAACGGGAGGTACAGGTTCGACGGGGTCGTGCCGTCGGCACCGAGCTCCGAGCCGAGAAACGAATCGGTCGAAGCGGCTTCGAGCACCACCGCGCCGGCGCCATCGCCGAAGAGGATCGCCGTCGAGCGGTCTTCGTAGTTGACCAGCCGCGTCAGTTCTTCGGCGCCGATCAGCAGCACGCGCCGGAAGACGCCGGTGCGGACCAGACTCGCTGCTACGGTGAGGCCGTAGATGAAACCGCTGCAGCCGATCTCCATGTCGAATGCCGCAACGCCCGGCACGCCGAGCTTGCTGCCGACGACGCAGGCAGTGGCGGGGAAGGCATAATCCGGGGTCACCGTCGCGACGATGATGCACGAGAGATCGGATGCGGACAGCTTCGCCTGCGCGAGCGCGTTGCGCGCGGCGGCGAGCGCGATGTCGCTGGTCGGCTCGTCGGCGCGGACCGCGTGCCGTTCCTTCATCCCGGTGCGGGTCGTGATCCACTCGTCCGACGTCTCGAACATCTTCTCGAAATCGGCGTTGGTGATCACGCGGTCGGGCACGTAGTGCCCGACGCCCGCGATCCGGACCCCGGTGGCGTTCAACTATCTACGGGTGATTGTGGCCGGCGTGGTCGTCCTTCGGCGTGACCACCTGACGGCCGTCGTACGTGCCGCAGAAGTCGCACACGAAGTGCGGACGCTTCGGCTGGTGGCACTGCGGACACTCGACCGTCGTGACGGGGTTGAGCTTCCAGTTCGCAGCGCGCCGGCTACGCGTCTTCGACCGGGGGGTTTTCCACTTGAGATTCGCCATGATCGCCTTCCGTATGCACGGGAGGACAGGTGCAGCCACCCCCCGCGTTCTTGCTCAGTCCACAGATGTCGCAGAGTCCGCGACAGTCTCCGCTGCACAGCATTCTCGGGAGTGCGCTGGCGGCGAGTTGCCTCACCAGATCGCTGACGTCCAGAGACGTGCCGTTCAGTACGTTGTTCTCTCCGAAAGGGTCGCTCGTTCCGCTCGGCGGATCGAAGCGCTCCTCGACCTCGACCGTCATCGGGACGGTGACGTCCTCCAGACACCGGTCGCACGTTCCCGCGACGTCGACCTCGAGCGTCCCGTCGATCTGAATCCCCCGATCGACGCGCCGCAGGTCGAGCCGGACGTGCGCCGGCTGCGGGAACGTGAACGTGGAGAACGGCGGAACCTCGACCCGTTCGTCGAGAGACATCGGACGCCCCGCGAAGAGCAGCGAACCGACGTCGATGACCAGTGGTGAACCCATACCATAGAACGAGGCCCCCGCGAGGAGACCCCATGCAACCGTCCCATGGTAGACGCTCCCCGCACCCTTGTCAACGCGAGAAGGCGCGTGAACGAGAGGCGCATGACGACCAACCTTGGCGTGGCCTACGGGCCCCAAATCGCGGCTGCGGCCGCCCGCCATCACCTCGACGCGCGCCTGCTCGCCGCCGTCGCCGCCCAGGAGACCGGCGGTCCCGGGAGCAGTTCCGGCCGCAACATCGTGGGCGACGGCGGCCACGGGCGCGGCGTGTTCCAGATCGACGACCGCTACCACCCCTTCGCCCGCACTGCGGCGGCGATGGATCCGGCGCGGAACGCCGACTACGCCGCCGGCCTCCTGGCCGCGAGTCTGGAGCGCTACGGCGGCGACGTGCATGCCGCGCTCTCCGCATATAACGCCGGCTCTCCGGAGGCTGCCGGGACCCGGACCGATTGGGGCGACGGCCCGCGACTCGGCTACGCGGACTCCGTCCTCCGGCACTACGCCGAGCTGGGCGGACCGGGGACGGCGAGCACCGGTCCGACTGCGGGACCACTCGACGCGCTGCTCGGCTTCGTCGCGCTGCTCGGCGGGAGCGCCGTCTCGGGGCAGCCGCAGCTTCCGCCGTATCGGCCGCTTGCGCAGCCCGACCAGAACGATTCCGGCGATACCGCTCCCGCCGTGCTCGCCGACGGCGACGCCTAGAAAGGACGCACGACACCCATGGGCTTCAATCTTCTCGGAGCGCTCGCCGGCGGCGCCCAGGGCGCGATCTTCGGCGGCAATCCGCTCTCGGTCGGGTTGGGCGCGCTCGGCGGCGGCTTCGGCGGCAACGGCGCGACCGCGGCGGGCGGCTTCTCGAACTCGACGCAGAACCTCCTCAACGGCGGCTACCTCGCCGAGACCGAAGCGCTCAACGCGCAGAACATGATGTTCCAACTGCAGCTTCAGGCGCAGTCGGAACAGTTCGACCAGATGACCTCGGAGCGCTCGGAACTGATGCGCGAGTCGAATCAGCTCCGCATGATCTCGATGGAGCAGCGCAAGGCCGACAACGAGATCACGCGCGAGTTCATCCGGTCGATCGGGTGATGGATCTCGTCCCGGTCAAGCCGCAGCCGGCGGCGCGCGCGGCGCCTGCGCAGACACGCTCGACGTCCCGCACGGCGGCCGCTAAAGCCGCGCATCCGGCCGCCGCACACGCCGGAGCGCCGGTCACGGCCGACGACGTCGACCTGCTCGCACAGCAAGCGGCGTTCGACCGCATGACGATGATCCGCGCCGAGCTCCAGCGCGAAGCGAACGCGCTGCGCGACCTCGCGATGGAACAGATCAAGCGCGACGACGCCGTGATGGGGCAGTGGATCAAGCTGATCTGAGCCGATTGACAAGGGCCCGGGGCTCTCCTAGACTAAGACGTCGCCGCCCCGGGCCATTAGCTCAGTTGGTTAGAGCGCATGCTTGATAAGCATGAGGTCCATGGTTCGAATCCATGATGGCCCACCAGCGCCCGCCCGGCGTCTGTGCCGCCGGCGCTCGTGTTGCCGCGCGAGCCGAAGGAACTGAAAATCGGTGCGGTGTAGCCGCGAGCAATGCGTGTTGCGACGCTCCGGACCTCCGACGGATGCCGCGCAGCGCGCATCGACGGCGATCGAGCGATTCTGCTGCAGTTCGCCGACGTGCGCGACTTGCTCGAACGCCCCGATTGGCTGACGCAGGCGAAGGCCGGCGGTCCCGACGTCGCGCTCGAAACGGTCGCCTTCGCGCCGCTCGTACCGCGCCCGGACAAGTTCTTCTGCGTCGGATTCAACTACCTCGCGCACATCGCCGAGCTGAAGATGGAGCCGCCGGCGTATCCGAGCCTGTTCGCGAAGTTCGCTCGCGCGCTGATCGGTGCGCGTGATCCGATCGCCATGCCGCACGCCTCCGAGCAAGTTGCTTGGGAGGTCGAACTGGGAGTGGTGATCGGCCGGTCCGTACGCGCCGCGGATCGCGCGACGGCACGGGCTGCAATCGCAGGCTATACGATCGTCAACGACGTCTCCGTGCGCGACTGGCAGATGCGCACGCGTCAGGCGCTGCAGGGCAAGACGTGGGAGCGAACCACTCCCCTCGGACCGGTGCTCGTCACCCCGGACGAGGTCGATGACGCCGTCGACCTGCGCATCCAAACGCTGATCGACGGCGCGATCGTGCAAGACTCCACGACGGCCGACATGCAGTTTTCGCCCGCTGATCTCATCAGCTATATCAGCACGTTCGTGACGCTCGACCCGGGCGACATCATCTCGACGGGTTCGCCGTCGGGGGTCGGTCTGTCGCGCACGCCGCCCCGCTGGCTGCGCAGCGGCGAGACCCTGACCACCCGCATCGCGGGGATCGGCGAACTGGTCAATCGCTGCGTCGATGAGGACGCGTGGGCGCCCGCGACGAGCAAAGCGCCCTGAGCGCCCCCGGCACGCTCGTCGTCACCGGCGGCGGACGCGGCATCGGTTCGGCGATCACGCGCTGCGCCGCCGAACGCGGATGGGCGGTCGCGGTGAACTACCTGCGCGACCGCGAGTCGGCCGAAGCCGTCGTGAACGACATCGTCGCACGCGGCGGGAGCGCGGTCGCGATCGGCGCGGATATCGGCGACCCGCTCGCGGCTGCGCGACTCGTCGCGCAGGCACAGGAAGCGCTCGGGCCGATCGCGGGCCTGGTCAACAACGCCGCGATCACCGGCGGGATCGCGCGGGTCGCCGACGTCGATGCGGCGACGCTCGCCCGCGTCTTCGCCGTCAACGTCATCGGCGCGATGGTCTGCGCGCGCAAAGCGGTGCGCCGGATGTCGAAAGCAAACGGCGGCTTCGGCGGCGCGATCGTCAACATCTCTTCGCGCGCCGCCGTCTACGGAAGTGCCGGTGAGTGGGTGCACTATGCCGCGAGCAAAGCGGCGATCGACGCGTTCACGGTCGGGCTAGCTGTCGAGACTACGCGCCTCGTTTACGGGCCGCGGCCCAACGTGAGGCGGGGGTCTCGTAGTTGATGGCCGTGTGCCGGCGGTCCTCGTTGTAGTACCGGAGCCACGCCGGGAGGGCGTCTCGGCGCTCGTCGCTGGTGCGATAAGCGACCGCGTACGCCCACTCGCGCAGCATGGTCTGGATGAAGCGCTCCGCTTTGCCGTTCCAACGCGGCGTGTAGGGCGGCGTGAAAATGTGTCGCGCACCGATCGACCTCATCATTGACTCGAACGCGTTCGAGCTGAACACTTTGCCGTTGTCAGTCATGACTCGTTCGATTCGCACGCCGCGACGAGCGTAAAGAATCGCGAGCCGCCGCAAGAAGTCTGCGGCCGAGGTCGCGTCTTCCCGCGTGTATACGCGTGTTTCAGTCCGGCGGCTGGCATCGTCGACCGCGACAAAGATGACGTCGTAGCCGACGTGCCTGGAGCACTTCGTGCGATCGCCGTGGATGCGGTGCCCCACGCGCTCAAATCGTGCGATCTTCTTGATGTCAATGTGAACGAGCTCGCCGGGTCGGCGATACTCATAACGCTGCGTAAAGCGGGCCGGCTCGAGGTCGCGCAGACGCGCGATGTTGAGCCGCTTGAGTACCTTGATGACCGTCGAGCGCGCCATCGACAGTGCTTCGGCGATTTGCCGTGAGACCTGACTCTTGGAGATGCCTGTCATCCCCATCGCCTTGACGAGCTCGTCGACCGAGCGCGTGGAGATGCCCTGGATGTAGGCCTCTTGGATGACGGCGGTGAGCGCCTTCTCCGCCGTGCGGCGCGGCTCGAGGAACGCGGGGAAGTAGCTACCTTTGCGCAACTTGGGGATGCGCAGTCCGATCGTGCCGGAACGCGTCTCCCATTGGCGCTCGCGGAAGCCGTTGCGGGCGTTCTGTCGGCCGGGGCCGCGCTCGCCGTAGGGCAAGCCGCAGAGTTCCTCAACATCGATCTCCATGATCCGCTGCGCGGCGTACTGGAGCATCTCGCGAACGAAGTCGACGTCGCCGCCCTTTTCGACGAGCTCGGAAAGTGCGATACTGGGTTTGGCCATCGTGGATCCCTTTCGGTCGGTTATTTGTTGCAAAAACAACCTTCGCCGAAAGCCACGATGGCCGCTCTCTATGCTACAAGGGCGACCCTCTCATACACCACGGGCCGGGACACGATTCGTTGCGGCGCCGACCGGCGCCGAGAACGCACACAATCCAAGAATCGCGAGAAGGAAACGTCTCAAGAGGCTCTCCGGCTGTGCGGCCCGGTCTTTTGTTGTTGTCTCCTCGCTTCGGCGGGCGAGGGCAGCGTCCTCGGTCGCGTTCGCTCGGTTCGCCGCGTTGTGCGTCAGCGCCGATCGACCGTCGGTTCGAACCCGAGCGCAAGCACGAGAAACGCGTAGCGGTCGGCGACCTCGTCGATGAGTTTCGACGTCGGCTTGCCGGCCCCGTGACCGGCCTTCATCTCCACCCGCAGCAGCACCGGGTTGTCGCAGCCTTGGGCGTGCTGCAGCGCCGCGGCGAACTTGAACGAGTGCGCCGGAAAGACGCGGTCATCGTGATCGCCGGTGGTGATCAGCGTGGACGGATAGCAGACGCCGTCGCGCAGATTGTGATACGGCGAATACGCGAGCATCGTGCGGAAGTCATCGGGATCGTCGGCCGAGCCGTACTCCGACGTCCACGCCCAGCCGATCGTGAAGCGCTCGAACCGCAGCATGTCGAGCACGCCGACCGACGGCAGCGCCGCACCGAAGAGTTCCGGACGCTGCGTCATGCAGGCACCGACCAGCAGCCCGCCGTTCGAGCCGCCGTGAATCGCGAGCTTCGCGGGTGACGTCCAGCCCTCGGCGATCAGATATTCGGCGCCGGCGATGAAATCGTCGAACACGTTCTGACGCTGCGTCTTCATCCCGGCTTCGTGCCACGCCTCGCCGTACTCACCGCCGCCGCGCAGGTTCGCGACCGCATAGATGCCGCCCATCTCGAGCCACACGATGACCGCCGACGAGAACGCCGGCGTCACCGAGATGTCGAACCCGCCGTATCCGTACAAAATCGCGGGCGCGGTTCCGTCGCGCGCGACTCCCCGCTTCGACGTCACGATCATCGGGATGCGCGTCCCGTCTTTCGAGGCGTAGAACATCTGCTCGCTCACGAACGCGTCGGCGTCGTAGGCGAGCTGCGGCGCGAACACGCGCGACGAGAGGCCGCCGGCCAGATCGTAGCGGTAGATCGACGCCGGTTCCGTATAGCTCGTGTACGTGTAGAACGTCTCGCGTTCGCTGCGCTTGCCGCCGAAACCGCCGACGCTTCCCAGTCCGGGAAGCACGACGTCGCGCAGCAGGCGTCCGTCGATCCCGTAAACGCGCACGAACGCGCGCGCGTCGCGCAGATATTGCGCGACGATCGCGTCGCCGAAGAACGATGCCGCATCGAGCGAGTCGTCCGACTGCGGGACGATCTCTCGCACCGCGGCCGCGCCGGGTTCGACGGCGATGATCCGTCCGCGCGGCGCATCGCGGGTGGTCCGAAAGTAAAACGTCGTCGCGTCGTTGGCGAGATACTCGTAGCTCGCTTCGCCGTCGCCGATCAACGCCGTGACCGGCCCGTCGCTCGCGATGTCTTTCAGAAAGACCCGATTGTTGCGATCGCTCCCGCGGGTCGCGTCGATGATCAGGAAGCGGCCGTCCTCGGTCGTGGTCGCGCCGAGGCTCCAGTCTTTGTGATCCGGCCGCTCGTAGACCAGCACGTCGGCGGACTGCGGCGTGCCCAGCCGGTGGAAGTACAGCTTGTGAAAGTACGTCGTGTCCTTGAACTGACGCGCATCCTGCGGCGGCTCGTCGTACCGGCTGTAATAGAAGCCGCTCCCGTCACGCCGCCAGGACGCCGAGGAAAACTTCGCCCAGCGCACGAGGTCCGGAAGATCGGCGCCGGCGGCGACGTCGCGCACGTGCCACTCCTGCCAATCGGAGCCCGAGGCGGAGATGCTGTACGCGAGCCGCGTCCCGTCGTCGCTGAAGGAAGCACCGGAGAGCGCGACGGTTCCGTCGGTCGAGAACGTGTTGGGATCGAGCAGAACGCGCCCGGGCTCTGCCAGATCGCGCGTCACGTACAGCACGGCCTGATTCTGCAGTCCGGTGTTGCGGAAGTACGCGTAGAGGTTTCCCGCCTTCTCCGGCACCGAGCGGCGCTCGTAGTTCCACAGCGTCGTCAGCCGCGAACAGATCGCCGCGCGCTGCGGGACGGCCGCGAGGACGCGCTCGGTCAGGGCGTTCTGCTCCGCGATCCAGCGTTGCGCCGGCGCCGCATCGATCTCCTCGAGCCACCGGTACGGGTCGACGACGTGCGTTCCGAAGTAGTCGTCGACATGGTTGATTCGGGGCGCGTGGGGATACGGCGGGGGCGCCGCGGCGGCCGAGGACATCGGAGGAAAGAACGGCGCGCGGTCCCGCGCCACCTTCACGGCCATGCCGTCGCGGCACGAGATGCGCGTGCGGAGGCCGTCCGAGCGGCAGGCGCCGCGCGGCGCGCACGCCAAACGTATGCCGCGCGGGGGACGTAGCTCAGCTGGTAGAGCGCCTGCTTTGCAAGCAGGATGTCAGGGGTTCGAGTCCCCTCGTCTCCAGAGTCCCCGACGCACCACCAAATGCGTGATTACGTGACGTGTTCCGCGGCGTCGACCGGCGACTCAGCATCGTTTGCGAGCACGCCGGTGGCGTGCAGAATGATGTCGATGAGATCGGCGACGCCCTGTTCGTTCATGATGATGATGTGCGCAGGGCCGTCCTGAACGCCGCGCGCGAGGAGGGTCCATCGTGCCGAGCCGGCGCTGTGGCGCGCGAGGCGAACGGCATGCGATTCGCGGCGCCATTCGACCTGATCGACGGTCTCAGTGAACCATACCGTCGGATAGCGATGTCGAAAGATCGCGTCGTCGAGACGGGCGTTGATCGTGTCCACGAAGACGTGGAAACTCAGTAGCACGAAAGCTCTCTGCAGATACCCGGCAGAAAAAATTGCACCGTGCGCACCGTTCGTTCCTCGGGCTGATCGGTCCGAGCGGGTTCCTCAAAGGTCCCGGCGCCGCGACGTCCGCCGTCCGGACATCGACGCGTACAAGCGGCCGGACGCAACGCGCCCCGGGGGCGTCCAACCCGCTGACGGCGCGAACGTGATGCCGTCGCACCGCGCCGAAGACGCGCCGGAGGAACCGCAGGTGGCCTTAGGACTTTCGCGCTAAGGGCCCGGCCTGGTGGGTCGTCGCCGGCCGGTCCCTCGGCGGCTAGAATGGCATGGGTGATTGACGTGAGGTTCCGTGCGTAGACTCGTTTTTGCCGTTTTCGTCGTCTTCTGCGCGGCAGGGACGACCTGGCCGCCTGAAGCGCTCGCGTCCCAGAAATCGGACGCCTACCGGGCCACGGTCCTGAGCGATCATCCGCTGGCGTACTACCGCCTCGACGAACGCTCCGGCAGCGTCGCGCACGATTCGTCCGGACACCATCTCGACGGAACGATCGGTGCGCACGTGAAGCTCGGCGCGCCGCCGGTGATCGCGGATGCCGCCTCGTCGATGGAATTCTCAGGCGCCGACACGTCGTCGGGCGCCGAAGACGTTCGCATCCGCGGGAACTCGCGCTTCCAGGTGACGAAGAACGTGACGATCGAAGCGTGGGCGCTGCCCTTTACCATCAGCGTGCACGGCAAGAACGCCGGCGACATTACGATCGCGGCGTACGGCCGCGACGATGCGCCCGACAAGCAGCACTGCCGCTACGCGCTCGAACTGGACGCTCACAGCCACGTGTGGCATTTCCCTGTTGTCGCTAAAGGAAAGCGTACCGATCCGATTCCCGTGCGGGGCGTTCACAGCCTGCTCACGTGGCTGGCGCAGCCGTTCCAGGGCGACTCGGTCGAAGCACGCGAACTGTATGCGGGAGATCAAACGGACGGCAATCCCCCCAACGTGCGCGAGCGCTATCACCTCGTCGGCACCTACGACGGAGAGACGATGCGTTTCTACGTCAACGGAAAGCTGAGCAACGCGATGCACGTGAAGGGACTGATTTTTGGCTACGGAGCCCACGACGGGATGGGGATCGGCGGCGAGTTCGTCGACCGCAATGCGGTCTTCTTCGGTCGCATCGGCGAGGTTGCCGTGTACGATCACGTGCTGACGGCCGACCAGATCCAGCGCCACTACGAAGCGGGGATCGCGACACCGGTCCCGACAGCGGTAACGCGGCTCAGCCGGCGATGAGGGCCGAGGCGGCCCCGCACACGACGGCGATGGAGCACGTGCGAGGAAGCGCGGCGGTCCTCGCGACGCTCGCCGGACTCGTCCTCGCGGCGCTCGCCGTTCGCCTCATCGCTCTCGCGTGGCTGGGCTCGCCGCTGATCGATATGGACGGTGCGAACTTTGCGCGCACCGCCGAGAATCTCGCACACGGATATGGCTACATCGGGATCCGCGGCACGCCGAACTCGGTGCACGTCTCGATCTTCCCCGCGATCGTCGCGGCGCTGGTCTGGATCGGGATCAGCGCCGAACGCGCCGGGATCATCGTCTCGCTCGTTGCCGGGTCGCTGCTCGTCGTCCCCGTCTACGCGATCGCGTCCCGCCTCGCCGGGACGCGCGCCGCGATGGTCGCGGCCGGGATCGTCGCAATCAACCCGATCGCCGTCGCGACCTCCGTGACGCCGCTCGCCGATTCGCTCGCATTCACCCTTGCCGTCACCGGGCTGCATGCGTTCCTGCGTTCGCGCGAGAACCCGCGCTGGGCTCTCGCGGCCGGCGCATGGTTCGGCCTCGCGTATTGCACGCGCAGCGAGACGATCGTCTACGCGTTCGTTGCACTGTGCGCCGTGATGCTCGCCGTGCGCACGCAGCGCGGCAGCGCACTCCGGCGCGCCGCGGCGTTGGCGGTGGCCTTCGCCGTCTTCGCCGTGCCGTACGCGGTCGTCATCTCGCGCGCGACCGGTCACGCCCGGATCGATACCAAGTCCGCCGTCAACTACGCCCTCGCCGAGCGCATCGCCCAAGGCATGTCGTACGATGAGGCTGCCGACGGTCTCGGCCCCGGGCTCCGCGAGGACGGCGCGGAACTCGGCGCCGGATTCTATGCGACGCACCCCGGGATCGGCGACCCGCCCCTGCGCGCGCGGCTCGCCCTCGCGGTACGCGGTTTCCGCAGTCAGGTCGCGCGGATCGGGCGGGCCCTGCTCTCGTTCAATTTCGGTACGCCCCTCTTTGCCGCGTTTGCGCTGGCCGGGCTCGTACGAGGCCTGCGCCGTCCAGGGGTTCGCGGCGTGTACGGGATCGTCGGCGCGATCGCCTCGCTCGACCTCTGCGGACTGCTCACCCTGCAGCACTTGTGGCCGCGGTATGTCGCGCCGTTCGTCCCGCTCTTCGCGATCCTCGCAGCCGAGCCGCTCGACGCGCTCGTCGCCCGCTTCAGCGAGCGAACGACGCCCGGGATCCGGCGCGGGGCCGTCGTGCTCGGGCTGATCGTCGTGACCGCGTATCTCGGTCTCTCCGCGCACCGGCTCAGCGCCGAGACCGTCGACGCGACGCTCGCGCGCCGCGCCGCCGCATGGCTCGACGCCGACGCGCCGGGACCGAAATTGATCATGGCGGTCGGCAACGAGGTCGCGTTCTACGCCCACGGCGATTGGATGCCGCTGCCCTACGCGAACTCCGCCGAGACGCTCGCTTACGTCCGCGGGAAGCGCCCGACGTATCTGCTGCTCGAAGGGTCGCGCACAGCGGCGCGACCGTACCTCTCCGCGTGGCTGCGCGACGGCGTCCCCGATGCGTCGGCACACTTCGTCAAAGACTTCGGATCGGGAGCGGACCGTCTGGCGATCTATGCGTGGAACGCGAATGCCGCCAGCGCCGTCGCGCCGCCGGCGCGCATCCCCGAGCCGCCGGCCGACGATGCCGTGGTTCGCGCGTCACGGGTGCTCTGGTCGGCGCCGCCCGGCTCGCTGCCCACATCGGCGACGCACGATTCGGTCGACGTGCTGACGGCGCACAACGACGTCGGCCGCCTGGGTTGGAACGATCGCGAACGGAGCCTCACGACGGCGAACGTCGCCTCGCGCGCGTTCGGAAAGCGGCTGGAACTTCCGATCGACGGACAAAGCTACGGACAGCCGCTAATCGTCACGGGGGTCGACGTCCCGGGCCTGGGCCGCCGCACGCTGCTGATCGCGGCGACGGAACGCGACAGCGTGTACGCCTTCGACGCTGACAGCGGTGCGAAGCTGTGGGTGCACACGTTCACCGGATGCTGCGGCGCCGCCCCGGCACCGTTGCAGATGCTCACCGATACGCCGTGCGAATCGGTGAAGCCGGTCGTCGGCGTGTCGTCGGTGCCGGTCGTCGACCGCCGCACCGGTACGCTGTACGTCGTCGCGAAGACGATGACGCGCCGCGGAAAGGACGTGACGTTTCACAGCACGCTGCACGCGCTCTCGCTGGCGACCGGCGCCGATCGTCTGCGGCCGGCTGAGATCCGCGGACGCGCATCGGTTTCGCTGCGGGGCGTCTTCGCGCCGGATCACGCGTTCCGCCACAGCGTGCGCCGGCTGCTCCCCGGCGGCGGGACGGCGACCTTCGATCCGCGCGCGCAGTACAATCGACCGGGGCTGCTGCTCGCGAACGGTCTGCTCTACATCGGCTTCGGTTCGCACTGCGACGTCCAGTCGTCGCACGGCTGGGTCTTCGCCTACCGCGCCGCCGATCTGGCGCAGGTCGGCTCCTTCGCGACGACCCGAGACTGGAACGACGAGAACCTCGGCAGCGTGTGGCAGGCGGGTTTCGGGATCACCGGCGACCGTTCAGGCGACGTCTACTTTCTGACCGGCAACGGACCGTTCAACGCGGACGAAGGCGGCCGCAACTTCGGCAACTCGCTGATGAAGCTCACCCCCGATCTCGGACGCGTCCTCGACTACTTCACGCCCTACACCCAGCGCGAACTGCAGGAAAACGACGCCGACTTCGGCGGGGGCGGGATGATCGCGCTCCCCGACGGCACCGGGCCGCATGCGCATCTGGGAGTCGTCAGCAGCAAAGTGCGCGCGATCTTCCTTATCGATCGCGATCGCCTCGGGCGTTATGTGCCGCGCGGTCCCGACCGCGTGCTGCAGACGATCGGCGACAATCACGACGACACGCACTGGTGCATCGGCACGTGCGGCGGCCCGGCGTACTACGCCGGCCCCGCAGGCGAGTACGTGTTCAACGTGTGGGCGCTCGACGCGCTGCGAGCCTACCGCCTCGACCGGCAGCGCGAGCGTCCGAAGCTGGTCGAAGTCGCGCATTCGCCGAACGTCTTTCCCGGCTCCGGCGGGTCGATCCCGAGCGTCTCGTCGAACGGACGGCTGCCCGGAACGGGAATCGTCTGGAGCTTGACCCGTCCCAACATCCGCGACGTCGCGACCAAGCCGATCGAACTCTATGCATACGATGCCTCCGACGTCTCGCACGTGCTCTATCACGGTGACGTCTCGCTCTGGCCGAACAAAGTCGGACACCCGTTCTTGACGCCGACGATCGCCAACGGCCGCGTCTACGTCGGCGGGGACCACAGTATCTCGGTCTTCGGTCTGCGATGAGGATCGCGCTCGCGGTGCACAAACGAGCCGCGATACGTGCAGCGATCTTCAGCCTCGTCGTGAGCGCTCTCGGGGCGACGGCGTCAAACGCCGCGATGCAGATGACGCCGGCGAACGCGAACGAATCGGCGCTCGCCGCGCGCGCGGACGGGACGTTCGCCGCTGTCCCCGAGGTGCACGGACGCACGAAGACGTTCCGGCTCGTCGCCCGGGAAGCGCAATGGACGCTGCGCTCGGGCGTCACCGCCGCGGCGCGAACCTACAACGGCGTCGTCCCCGGTCCGACGCTCGTCGTGAATCAAGGCGATCGCGTCGTCATCGACTTCACCAACGAGCTCGACGTCCCCGACACGATCCATCTGCACGGCATCCACGGCGCACCGCCGGAGATGGACGGCGTCGCCGGGATCTCGCAGCCGCTTGTGGCGCCGCACGGCACCTTTCGCTACGAGTTTACCGCGAACGAAGACGGAACGTTTCTCTATCACAGTCACAGCAACGAGGCGGTGCTCGATTCCGGACTCTACGGCGGGATCATCGTCGAACCGGCGCACCCGCGCGCAGTCGAGCGCGGGCTCAGCGGTGATTACCTCGAAATCCTCTCAGCCTGGCAGCTCGGGGGCGGTCCGGAAGATCATTTCACGATCAACGGCAAGGAGTATCCGGAGACCCGGCAGATCGAGGTCCGCCGCGGCGACCGCGTTCGCATCCGGTGGATCAACATCTCGTCCGAGAACGAACACACGATGCATTCACACGGACATGATCAGCGTGTGATCGCCCGCGATGCGCGTCCGGTCCCCGATGGTGACGTCGAAGATACCGTGATGATCGGCCCCGGCCAGCGCGTAGACGTGGTCGTCACGGCCGACGCAATCCCCGGGACGTGGATCGTGCACTGTCATTTTCTCGACCACACGCAGGATCAACAGGGGATGCCCTCCGGTCTGATCACCGCCCTCCACTATCGCGGGACGCCCAACGTGTTCGCCGCGATGGATGAATCGATGCGGATCGACATGCCGGCGATGATGCAGCCTTCGATGCACGGTGCGCCGCAGGCGGCGCCGTTCCGGCCGTCGCGCCGCGTGCTCCTTGCGCTGATCGTCGCGCTCGCGGCGGCGATCTGCGTCGGAGTGCTCGCAGTCCGGCGGCTGCGCGCCTCGCGCCGACGCATCCTCGCCGCCGAGCGCGGCCGGAGACTCCGCAGACCATGAACGCTCGTATCGCCGTCGCGCTCATCCTGACCGTCGTCGCGACGGCCGCCGCGATGTGGGCGCGACCCGATCGCGCTCGAGCCTCCGCCGCGGCGACCGATTATCTGACCTTCCACTACGACAACGCGCGGCTGGGCTGGAACCCGCGCGAGTCCGTGCTCACGACGAGCAACGTGAACTCGCGCACGTTCGGCCTGAAGTTCCGAATCCCGGTCGAGGGACAGGTGTACGCGCAGCCGCTGTACGTGCACGGCGTCGCAATCCCCAACCGCGGAACGCACAACGTACTGATCGTGGCGACGCAGCGCGACGTCGTCTACGCGTTCGACGCCGACACGGGAGAACGGCTGTGGATGCAGCGCGTCGCCGGCTGCTGCCGCGCGGAGCCCGTCGACGTGTCGTACATCGGCGACTGCCACGTCTCGCCGAAGATCGGCATCTCGTCGACGCCGGCGATCGACCGCGCCTCCAATACGGTGTTCGTGGTCGCCAAGGCGATGCGCAGCGAGGAGGGACGGATGACGTTCCACCATTCCCTGCACGCCCTCGCGCTCGATACCGGACAGGAACGACGAGAACCGGCCGAGATCACCGGGACGACGACGCTCACGAACCGCGGCGTGTTCACGCTCGGCCCGACCTGGAAGCACAGCCTGCGCCGCCTGCTCGGCAATACGCTGCGATTCGACCCGCTGGTGCAGTACAGCCGCACGGGAGTGCTGCTGAGCAACGGCATCCTCTACTTCGGCTACGGTTCGCACTGTCACGATCCGCAAGCGCACGGCTGGGTCTTCGCCTATCGCGCAAGCGATCTGAAGCAAGTCGGCAGCTTCGTCACGCTTCGTGATTGGCAAGCCGTCAACGGCGGCGGCGTGTGGCAGGGCGGCTTCGGGATCAGCGCCGACGACGGCGGCAACCTCTACCTCACCACGTCCAACGGTCCGTTCAACGCGAACGACGGCGGCCTGAACTACGGCGACAGCGCGCTCAAGATGTCGCCGGATCTGCGCGTGCTCGACTCGTTCACGCCGTACACGCAGGCCGAACTCGAAGCGAACGCAGCCGATTTCGGCGGGAGCGGGATGCTGCTGCTGCCCGCGCAGCGCGGGGCTTTTCCGCACCTCGCGCTCGCGGCGAGCAAGGTGCGCGCCATCTTTCTGCTCGACCGCGATCACCTCGGAGGGTACACGCCGGGCGGTCCGGACAAGATCCTGCAAGTCATCGGCGACGAGCATGACAACACCGTGTGGTGCATCGGCACGTGCGGAGGACCTGCGTACTACGACGGCCCGACGGGGCAGTTGATCTTCAACGCCTGGGCGCAGGACGCGCTGCGCGCATATCGTCTGGTGACCGGCAGCGGACGTCCGCGGCTCGTCCCCGCCGGCCAGTCGCGCAACACGTTCCCCGGCTCCGGCGGTGCGATTCCGACCGTCTCCTCGAACGGCAAGACACCGGGGACCGGGATCGTGTGGGTGACGACGCGGCCGAACATCAACGAGGTCACGACCCGGCCCGTCCAACTGCTCGCCTACGATGCGACCGACCTCTCACGCATCCTCGTGACGGAGCCGATCGGCTTGTGGCCCAACAGTCACGGTCACCCGTTCCTCTCGCCGACGGTCGTCAACGGCAACGTCTACGTCGGCGGCTACGACAGCGTCTTCGTGTTCGGCCTGCGGGCCGGCGCGAGCGTCGCTCGGACTGCGCGGCGCTGAACTTTACGCAAATCGGACGTTCGCGCGGCCGGCCGAACGAATCTTTGACGCCAGGACACTAGCAACGGCGAGCGCGGCCCGTCATACTTTGACTGATGGAGCAGCAATATCGCGGGGGCTTTTGGATCTTTCTCATCGCCCTCGTCGTGATGGTCGCCGTTGTCGTGTTCCGCGTCGACTTGGTGTTGGAAGCCGCGGCGCAGCTGCGGCACTTCAGCGGCGCAATCACCCAGCCGCGCTGACCCTCGCGCGATCCCGTTGAGGGCCGCGGCCGTAAGCTCGGATCGTCACGAGCCGGCGAGCAAGGATAGCGATACGCACCTTGCTCTCCTCGCTCAGGGCGCCGGCGACGAGCCGTCGATCATCGGCCGCATCTCGCCGAGGAATTTGTCCGTGTTGTGAATGCTGCGCAGGACCACGACGATCGCGTCGGAGGGGAATCCGGACTCCAGCGTGATCGTGTATCCGCAGAACACGTCGGCGGTATCGTCGGCTCCCCAAAAGAGAAAATTGTCGTCGCTGTACCGGAGCAGCATCCGCATCAGCCCGGGACCGTTACGCGCGCGATCGAGGTTGACGTAGCCGCCGTTGTAGTGCGGATAAATGCGGAAGCCGAGCGTGTCGGATTTGGTCACGCTGATCACGATCTCGAGTGACTCCGCGTTCTTTAGCCCGGCGGTCATCGACCCGACGAAGTTATACGGGTTCTTGGTACTCTGGCGAAAGGTCACGTTGACGTCGCTGCGGGCGCCGGCGGACGCCAGCGTCGTCCGCAACTGCTCGCGCGTGTCATCGCGGTCGGCACGCGCAACCATCGTGAGCGACAAAAACGCGAACAGGAGCGCAACGGCCGTCCTCATGCCTGCCTCCCTTACTCGGCAGGCTGCAGGAACTCCGCTTCGAGCGGGGCGGATCCGAACAGGACCGCCCCGCCCTAGCCCGGAATGGACGTCGGCCGCCCGGGGGGATTAGCTCAGTTGGTAGAGCACCTGCATGGCATGCAGGGGGTCAGGAGTTCGAGTCTCCTATCCTCCACAACGACGTCTGAAGCGCGCGATCACTTCGCCGACTCGTTGATGTAGTAGTCGTGCTGGTTGTTGATCGACGTATTGCCGTTGGAGATGACGTCTTCTTTTGAGGTGCCGGTGCCCAGCAGCAAATACCCCGTCGCAAAATATTTCGGTCCGGTGTAATAGTTGTCGCTGACGTGGTTGTTGCTGAACGCCGTGATCGCGGCACCGATGACCTCGATGCCGTTCTGGGCGATATACGCGACCGGCCCGGCGCCGATGACGGTATTGCCGGTCATGGCAACGCTGCCGCCGTTGACGACGGCCGTGCCGTTCTTCTGATACGCCCTCAGCGTGTTTCCGGTGAGCATGGCGTTGCCGCCCGTCTGATAGTACGCGATGCCGGTCTGCACGCCGTTCGGCGAGTACACGCCGGAGGAGTGATTCCCCGTGTTCTGAACGGCTGAGTTCGCCACCGTGAGGTTCGCGGCCGAATCGTTGAAGATCCCGTAGTCGTCGGCGTCGGTCACCGTTGCAGAGGTCACGGTGACTCCCGGCGCCTTACTCCCAACGTACACATCGATGTTGCAACCGTGTGCGTCGACAGATCCGGTTACCGTCGCACCGGCGGTTGCCACGAGCGCCGCCGTCTGCGTCCCTTTCGTGCTCGTCACGACCGAGGTACACACGATCGACTGCGGGGAGCGCAAACCGCTCGCGGCCTGCGATGCGTTCGTCGCCCGCGGCGCGACGTTCGCACCGCCGGAACATGCGCTCGACCCAGCTACGAGCACGAGCGAAAAGACCGAACGCTTCATGACCGACCCTCCATCATCCAAGTCACGCGTGCGATCGCGTTGATTTTTCGAGAGGCTATCACGGAACCGCCGAAACGAGGAAGGGCCGAAAGGCTCAGGAGGTTTGGGCCACCGCGTAGCCGTTCTTTCCGGCATTTTTCGCCCGGTACAGCGCGGCGTCGGCACGAGCGAACAAAGTGCCGGCATCGACGCCGTCTTCGAGCAGCGCGACGCCGATCGAGGTGCCGATGCGCACCTCCGTTCCGTCGATCGCGAACGGTCGCGTCATCGCCGCGATGACGTGGCTCGCAAGCGTCTCCGCATCGTCGCGCGAGCGCGCGTGCGGCTGCAGGATGACGAACTCGTCGCCGCCGACGCGCGCGATAGTGTCGCTGGCGCGCAGCGTCTCCGTGAGCCGCTGTGCGACCAGCCGCAGCAGCGCGTCGCCGGCGAGGTGGCCGAGTCCGTCGTTGACCGCCTTGAACCCGTCGAGGTCGAGGTAATGCAGCGCGACACCTTGGCCGTACCGGCGCGCCGCGCTGATTGCCTGCCGCAGCCGTTCGCCGAGCAGCACGCGATTCGGCAGATCCGTCAATTGATCGTGCCTCGCGAGATGGTCGAGGCGCTCTTGCTGCAAACCGCGCTCGACCGCCGACCCCGCCAACGCCGACATGAGCCGGACGAAATCGCGATCCTCGCTCGTCCACGACTCCGCGTGCGGGTCGACGTCGAAGAGCACCAGCGTCCCGTAGTCGCGGCCGCCGACGGTCACGCCGGTCGCGATCGCGCTTCGCCACGGATAGGTCACGTTGAGCGGATCCCCGGCCCACGTCCCCGTCCGCAGATCCTCGACGGCGACGACTTCTGAGGACGCGAACGCGAAACGGCTCAGCGTCTCCTCCAGCGGCGCGCTGAAGCCGACCGGCAGCGAGCCCGGAGGGTTGTATGCATACCGTACCGTCATCATGCCCTCGCGCACCTCGCAGACGAAACCGCACAGTAGGCCGAGCGACTCGCAGCCCAGCCGCAGCGCGTCCACGATCTGCTCGGCCGCCGATTTTCCCGCCGAAGACGCAACCAGGTACAGGTCGCGCGTGCGCTGCGCGAGCAAATCGCCGCGAGCTCGGAGCTGCTCGCGCTCGGTGACGTCGCGGACGATCGCGTACGCGCCTTCGACGCGTCCCGCGGCGATGATCGGAACGGCGCGCACATCGACCTGCAGCACCACGCCGGAATTGCAGCGTATCCGCGAGCGGAACGCCGCCGCTTCGCCGGCGGCGACGCGGTCCATCTGTTCATGTACGGCCGCCAGCGTTTCCGGGAGCATGACGACATCGAGCGGCTTTCCTATGACCGTTTCCGCCGGAAAGCCGGTAACGCGTTCGAACGCGACGTTGACCGCGACGCAGCGCCGCTGCTCGTCGAGCACGATCACCGGATCCGCCTGCTGTTCGAAGAGCGAGCGAAACCGCTCGCTGCTGTGGACGAGCGCCGCCTCGGCGGCGCGTAGCGCCGTCAGATCCTTCGCCGTCCCGAAGACTCCTTCGACGGTGCCGTCGACGACGATCGGCGAAAGCGACGCCAGCACATCGATACGCCGCCCGTCCGCGCCGACGAACACCGTCTCGAATTCCACCGCGCGGCCGGCGAGCGCGATGGCGAGATTTCCCGCGACTTCGTCGTGGCAATCCGGGGCGACGTGCACGGTGTAGGATGCGCCCGCGAGCTTGCCGCGGCGATAACCGAACAGTTCGGCTGCAGCGCGGTTCCCCTCGACGAGATTCCCCTGCGTGTCGTACACCGCCGCCGGGTCGGCGGCGAATTCGAAGAGCGAACGAAACCGCGAACGGCTCGCGGCGAGCGCCCGTTGCCCGTGCTCGTATCCGCGCAGCACCGGGTTCAAGAACGCGAGCCAATAGAGCGCACCCAGGGCGACGCACACGAGGGCCCCGGCGAGCGCGGCGGTCTGCAGCGCGACGATCGCGGCCGAGGCCCGGGCGGCGCGGGCGTTCGTGACGGCTTCGAAGCGCGCGAGCAGCGGGTCGCGCAACGCCTGCACCTCGGCGTAGGCGCCGCCGTCGTGAGGATCGCGCAGCACGCGTTCCGCCGCCGCTTGATACCGGACGCCCTCACGCGCAGTCGGCGTGAGGCCGTCGCTGCCGCGTTCGCCGACGAGCGTCTCGGCGTCGGCGAGCAGGTGCGTCCGCGTCGCTTCGAACTCAGCGATGGTCGCGCGCAGGAGCGCGCGATCGTTCTCCGTCGCCGTCCCCGCGTGCAGCTTCTCGACGAACAGCGCGATGCGCTGGGAGCGCGACCGCTGACGGCCGCTGTCGTTGACGGCGTCCGAGACGTGACGGCTCCGGCCCGCGAGCAGACCCACCAGCGCGATCTCCAGCGCGACGATCGCGATCAGCACGATGCTTGCGAGCAGCGCGCGTCGTCGCAGCACGGCCGTCCGCACGACGTTCATGTCGGGAGTATCGACCGTCGCGTGCGGCGAATCATTCCCGCGCGGAGGGCGCTGGGCCGTCGCGGCACGGAACGTGTCGAGGAACGTCCGGGCTCCATCGGGCAGGGTGCAGGATAACGTCCTGTCGGGGCAACTCGAAGGAAAGTGCCACAGAAACATACCGCCGTGCCGAGTTCGTCTCGGAACGGCAAGGGTGAAATCGTGCGGTAAGAGCGCACGGCGTTCCGCGGTGACGCGGGCGCGGGTAAACCCCACCTGGAGCAAGACCGCTCGATCGCGTGCGTTCGCGCACGCTCGCCGGCCCGGCGAAACGAGCAACGTCGCACCGAGGCCCGCTGTGAAGCGTGCCCCAGAGAGATGACGGCCACGATCCCTCGGGATCGACAGAATCCGGCGTACAGGCGTCCTCCGCAAACCAACCGAACGATCCCGGCGCATGAAGCTGGCGCTCTGGCGCGCATGCGCGGTCGCGCTTTCGACGATGCTGCTGATCCTGCTCTCTTTGAGCGCGATCGCGGCCGTCGTTGCCAACGCGTCCCCCGGGTTCTCGGGGACGAACGAACTCGCCCATCCCGGCTCCGTGATCGTCGAGCAGATCACCGATCCTGCTGCCGTCCAGCCGCCGCTCCATCGCGGCGACCGGGTCGCGCTCGCCGATCGGTCGTTGCCGAACCGGCTGCGGTTCGCGCAGGGGCGCCCCGGCGACCGGTTCGCCCTGACCGGCACCGGCGCCGACGGCACGCCGTAGAACGCCGATCCTGCGACCTGGGTCGCGACGATCACCGGCTTCGCCTTCGCGCTCGTCGCGCTGGTCGTCGCCGTCCGCCGTCCCGCGGACCCGCTGGCGCGCACCCTCACCGCCCTGCTGCTCTCACTCGGCGGATTGTTCGTCTCGTTTCTGCCGTGGAAGCCCGAATGGTTCACCGCGGTGCAGATGCTGCTGACGCGCTTCTGTCAGATTTTCTGCGCGTACGCTGCGCTCTCGCTGGCCGTGATCTTCCCATATCCCAGCGAACGCGGCGTTCGCGCGCTGCTGCGGCGCGCGAACCCGATCGCGTTTGCGATCGGGCTGGCGATGGTCTACTGGGGCACGATCTCCCTGGTACTGCTGCTGCGGCCGTTGCCGACCTGGTACAACCCGCTCGGCTTGACTGTCACGCTGGCGTATTTCACCGCGATCACGATCGCGTTCGTCGTCGCCGGACGCGGCGCGCGCGGGGCCGATGCGAAGCGGCTCAAGTGGGTCGGCTACACGCTGGCCCTCGGCTTCTCGGGATCGCTGATCGAAACGCTGCAGTTCGCGCTGCGGATCCCGATTTTGCCGTGGGAATACTGGCTGGGCTTGACGCTGCTCGCGATCCCGCTCGGCCTGGGCTACGCGATCGTACGTCACCGCGTCGTCGACATCGGCTTCGTCGTCAACCGCGCGCTGGTGTTCGGGTCGCTCTCCGTCATCGTGGTCGCGGCGTTCATGGTGCTCGAGTGGACGCTCTCGACGGTCGCGATGCGGATCTCGCACCTCACCTCGACGTCGCTGGAGCTGGCGCTGGCGCTGGGGTTGGGATTCTCGATGCGCAGCCTGCACGCGCGCGTCGACCGTTTCGTCGACGATCTCTTCTTCCGCGACCGTCACGAAGCCGAGCGTGCGCTGCGGACGCTCGCGCGCGACATCGCGTACGTCAGCGACCCGCAGGTCGCCGTTGCGCGCGTGCAGGCCGAGGTCGCGGTGCGCTGCGGCGCGACCGGCGCCGCGATCTACGTCGCCGACGCCGCGCGCGCACTGCGCGTCGACCCGGGCTCCGGCGGCCCCGCGCCCGCGGTCGGTATCGACGATCCGGCGCTCGTGCGCATGCGCGCGACCCGCACGTTCGTCGAACTGCGCCGGGTCGACAGCGCCCTGGCCGGCGATTTCGCGTTTCCGATGCTCGTCCGCGACACGGTGACGGGGATGCTCGTGCTGGGTTCGAAGTCGAACGGCGAGGCCTACGCCCCCGACGAGCTCGCGACGGTCGAGACCGTCACGATGGCGCTGGGAAACGCGCTCGACGCGCTGCAGACCGCGGCGCTCAGGCGGGAGGTCGCGCGCGTCCTGCACGACGGCGGGATCGACGGCTTGCGCGGGATGGTCGAGCCCGCGCGCTGGGCGCGCGGCACCGGTACGCAACCGACGGGGCCGCTCGCAGGTCTCGGAGAATAATGTCCACCGTGGCGCACTTTTCCAAAGACATGACCGTCGAGCAAGCGTTTAAGACGCATGCCGGCGCGCGGCGCGTGTTCGCACGCTTCCATCTCGGCGGCTGCTCGAACTGCGCGATCAGCGAGACCGAGACGATCGAACAGGTCAGCGAAGGCTACGGCATCCCGCTCGGCCTGCTGATGGACGACCTCGAGAAGCTCTTCGAGCAGCCCTCGCTCGACGTCGGCGACGTCGTGAAGCTGCCCGACGAGATCCGCACCAAGATTCCGCAGCTCGCGACGGTCCCCGAATTCGGCCGGGTCACGGATTTCGCCGCCGGCGCCTACACGGTCGAGTTCGGCGACGTTCGCCTTCAGGGCCTCGCCGAAGATTTCATCAAGGTCGACCCCGCGACCGTCCCGGCCTAGTCACGCCGAGCCTTCGGCGTACTCCGGCCCGCTGATCCTCGGCGGGCCGCCTGCGTTTGGGCCGGACGTTAGAGCGGCTTGCGGTCGACGAAGGATTCGTCGGTGCCGTGCCAGTGGGCGAGTTCCCGTTCTCCGGCTTTCCAGCACAGATAGACGGGGCGCCCGTCCCGCATCGACGGAAAGTCCAGCAGGCCCAGGTCGAGGTCTTTGACCACGCAGCCGTGCGCCTCGATCCGGTTGATCAGGCGGACGATCTCGGCCTTGAGCTCGGTGAACGCACGCGAGCGCCGGCGGTCGCGGGTCGCATCCGACCGCCCCGCGCGCAACGCCGGATCGGTTTCCAGCAGGCGGATCGCCAGGTCGCGGCGCTTCCCCCACAGCTCGTCGAGCAGCGGTTCCAGGACCGGGATGAGGGCGTTTGCTTTCTCAGCCGAAAAGAGCTTCATCTATGCGCCGTCTTGTCATCGTAACGGGGCTGTCGGGCGCGGGCAAGAGTCAGGCGATGAAATCGTTCGAGGACTTTGGGTTCGCATGCCTCGACAACGCGCCGCCGGTGTTCGCGCGGTCGTTCGCCGCGCTCGCGGAGCACGCGGGGATCGACGACGCAGCGCTCGCGCTCGACGTCCGCACCCTCGGTCCGTTCGGTGACGCCGTCGACGCGATCGAGGAACTCGCGCGCCACGGCAACCGCCCCGACGTGCTGTTCCTCGACGCCGAAGACGAGACGCTGATCCGCCGTTACAGCGAGACGCGCCGGCGCCACCCGTACGGCGACGGCGTTGCCGGTCTCGCAGAGGCGATCCGGACCGAACGAGCAGCGCTCGTTGCGCTTCGGGACCGCGCCGATTACGTCTGGGACACGAGCCGGCTCACGCTGGGCCAGCTCAAGGACCGCATCGGAACGACGTTCGTCGGTCCCGACGCGCGCCGGCTGCGGATCGCGATCGTCGCGTTCGGATTCAAGTACGGGATCCCGCTCGACGCCGATCTGCTCTTCGACGTGCGGTTTCTGCCGAACCCGAATTACGTCGAAGACCTGCGCGCGCTCACCGGCGCCGACGCGCCCGTCGCCGCCTATCTCGAAGCGATCCCGGAGACCGAGACGTTCCTGCAGCACCTCTTCGGCCTGCTGGCATTTCTCGTGCCGCACTACGAGCGCGAAGGAAAATCCCAATTGACCCTCGCGATCGGCTGCACCGGCGGCCGCCACCGCAGCGTGTACCTGGCGCGGCGCACGTTGCGCTATCTGCGCGAGACGACCGGGGCGCTGACGACGTTCGATGCGCGAGACGTGAACCGATGAGCACCCGCATGCGCCGCTCGCTGAACCTTTGGCGCTGGCTGATCCCCGGCCTGCGCGTGAAGCGCTGGCTGCTGCTCGCGCTGATCGGCGCGACGCTGTTCGTCAACGGGCTTTCGCGGTATCTGACCGATGAAGGCTACTCGCTGAGCATCAACGAGATGGTCGACACGGTCGTCTCGGAGTTCTTCCCGCCGGGCTACCTCTCGTGGATCTTCATGGTGCTGGGCGTGCTGCTCGTCGGGCTGGGCATCTGGCGCTGGCTCAACGCGATCGTGACGGCGGTGACGCCCGAGGGTTCGAGCCGCGTCCTCGACGCGATCATGGAACGCCGTCTCGAGAGCGGGTACCGCATCGTCGTCGTCGGCGGCGGCACCGGTCTCTCGACGATGCTGCGCGGGCTCAAGCGGGTGACGACGAATCTCACCGCCGTCGTCACCGTGAGCGACGACGGCGGTTCGTCGGGCCGGCTGCAAAAGGAACTCGGCGTGCTGCCGCCCGGCGACATCCGCAACTGTCTGGTCGCGCTCGCCGACGACGAAGCCCTGGTCACCTCGCTCTTCCGCTACCGCTTCTCCGAGGGCGAAGGGCTCACCGGACACTCTTTCGGCAACCTGTTTTTGGCCGCGATGACCGGGATTACCGGGAACTTCGACGAGGCGATCAAGGTGTCGAGCCGCGTCCTCAACGTGAAAGGACGCGTGCTTCCGTCGACGCTCGCCGTCGCGCGGCTCTGCGCGAAGCTCACCGACGGCCGCATCGTCGAGGGCGAGTCGCAGATCCCGCAGGCGCGCGGCACGATCGAGCGCGTCTACCTCGAACCGGCGTATGCCGCGCCGCTGGCCGACGTAATCACCGCGATCCGCGAAGCCGACGCGATCGTCCTCGGACCGGGCTCGCTCTACACCTCGATCATGCCGAACCTGCTCGTCGATCGCGTCGCGCTCGAGATCGAAGCGGCCAGCGCCGTGAAGATCTACGTCTGCAACGTGATGACCCAGCCGGGCGAGACCGACGACTACACCGCCGCACGCCATGTGCGGGCGCTCACCGACGGGGCGGGCGCGCGCGTCTGCGACGTCGTGATCGTCAACGACGAGCTGCCGCGCAAACTGCGCGACCTCTACGCCGAAGAGGGTCAGGTTCCGGTGCAGGTCGACGAAGCCGAACTGCGCGCACTGGACGTGCGCGTGGTGCGCGCCGCAGTGATCAGCGAAACCGAGACGGTCCGCCACGACCCCGAGCGGCTCGCCGACGTCGTCATCGGGATTGTCGACGAAGCCGTCGCGACGCGCGCGTCGTACGTGCGCTTTCGTCAGAGCACCACGCCGACGACGCCGAGCGCTCCGAGCCCCGCGACCTAACCGCCGCCCGTCACGCGGAGAGCATCGTCAGCGCGATCGCGCGCGCCGCGGCGGCGCGCAGGTTGGGCGCGGCGTCTGCCATTGCCGCCTCGAGCGTCACCGGACCGGTGACGATGGGAACGCAGGCGACGCCGCGTTCGCGTAACGCACGTTCCGCCGCGAGGTCGACGCTGCCGCCGAACGCGATGACGGGGACTGCCGCAGACCGCGCGAGCGCCGCGACGCCGTCGACGACCTTCCCGCGCAACGTCTGGTCGTCGATGCGCCCCTCGCCGGTCAAACACCAATCGGCGCCGCGCAGCGCCTCGCCGAGGCCGCGAACGTCGGCGACCAGCATCACGCCGCGGCGCAGGCGCGCTCCGCAGACGCTCGCGAGGCCCCAGCCCAGCCCGCCGGCGGCGCCCGCGCCGGGCATCTCCCGCAAGTCGGTCGCCGTCGCCGCCTCCAGCGCGCGCGCCAGCCGCGCGAGCACGCCGTCGAGAAACGCGACGTCGGCGTCGCCGGCGCCCTTTTGCGGTCCGTAGACCGCGGCGGCGCCCTGCGGCCCGAGCAGCGGGTTGTCGACGTCGCACGCGATCGCAAGATCGATGGCGCGGATGCGCGCGTCGAGGCCGCCAAGGTCGATGCGCTCGACGTCCGCAAGCGCAGCGGGTTCCGGTTCCAACGGCGCTCCCGCCGCGTCGAGGAAACGGACGCCGAGCGCGGCGAGCGCGCCGGCGCCGCCGTCGGTCGTCGCGCTCCCGCCGATCCCCAGCACGATGCGGCGCGCGCCGGCGTCGAGCGCGTCGCGCAGCAACTCGCCGGTGCCGAAGGTCGTCGCGCGGCGCGGATCGAGCGCGCTTCCTGCGAGCACGAGCCCCGACGCCGCCGCCATCTCGATCACCGCCAGGTCTGCGTCGATCGCGTACACGGCGTCGACCGGCGCGCCCAGCGGTCCGCGCACGCGCACCCGGCGCGGCAGCGCGCCGGCAGCGAGAAACGCATCGACGGTGCCGTCGCCGCCGTCCGCCATCGGGATCAGCGTGCACTCCGCGCCGGGGACGACGTCGTGCACGCCGGCGCGCAGCGCCGCGGCGACCTGCGCCGCGTCGAGACTCCCTTTGAATTTGTCCGGCGCGATGACGACGCGCACGCGCGCTACGGTTTGCTCAGCGGGATGTCGACGGTGATCGTGTCACCGAGCGCGATGCTGCCGGAATACGCGGGGTTGGGCCGCACGCTGTAGCCTTGCGGCGCCTGCGCCTGGACGGTGTACTGGCCGGCCGGGATATTGGGGATGCGGTACGTGCCGTCGGCGCCGGTCGTCGCGCTGAGGATCGTGAACGTCGTCACCACCACGCCCGCAACGGGCTGGTTCGTCGCGATGTCGTACGCGCGGCCGCGAATCGTCCCGTAGTTCTGCGCCGGCGGCACCTGCGGGGCACCGCACGCCGCCAGCGCGGCGAGCGACGCAGCGGCCAAAACGAAGCGGGCGCGTGAGGTCCTCACTCGCCCGCCGTTGGGTTCGGCACGCGCCGACACCTGCTGGGCGGCGTCAGGCCGGAACGACGCCCTCTTCCGCGTCCTGGCGATCCAAGTTTTCGATCTTCTCCTCGAGAAGCCAGCGATTGGCCTCGTCGCGCCGCGATTCCGGGACGCGCGCTTTCAGCCACGCCAGGATCTCGTCGTCGGTACGCGCGTTCTCGAGCGCCGCGTCGAACATCCGCGAGGTGATCCCCCAGCGGTCGAAGACGCCGCGATCCATCGGGCACGGGTAGATGTAGTCGAAGATCGTGCCGTCCCGGGACGCTCGCGCTTTGTCGAACACCCGAGCCAGCCAAAGGTAGCCGTCGAGCGCCTCGCGCCCGCGACGCGGGAAATCACCGTGACGAAAATCCGTAGCCATCGTCTCCCTCTCCAGAGCGTCTCGCCTCTGTTTTGACGCAGGCAGCGCCTCCGGAGTTGCGGAACGCCGACGGGCTATGGCGATGACCCAACCGCGCCCCGTCTCCGGCCTGACCTACTTCGAAAACGCGCTCGACGCGGTCGGACGGACCCCGCTGGTGCGCCTGCACCGCGTGCTCGACGGCGCGGCGTGTCTCGTTCTGGCGAAGGTCGAGTACGTCAATCCCGGCGGTTCCGTCAAGGACCGGCCGGCGGTCGCGATGATCGAAGACGCCGAAGCACGCGGGATCCTCAAACCCGGCGCAACGATCATCGAGGCGACCTCCGGCAACACCGGGACCGGCCTCGCGATGGCGGCGGCGATCCGCGGCTATCGCTGCATCCTCGTGATGCCCGACAAGATGTCGAAGGAAAAGATCGATCTGCTCAAGGCGTACGGCGCCGAGGTCGTCGT